>NZ_WWFG01000002.1:2276750-2602000 GCF_026127265.1 Nostoc sp. KVJ3 | reverse complement strand
AAGCTTCGCCGATGAACCTCAAAGCTTCGCCGATGAACCTCAAAGCTTCGCCGATGAATCTCAGAGCTTCGTTAACGAGCCTTTAATACTCGCCCACGAGCATTAAAGGCTCTCAATCAGGAATTAGGAATTGCAAGCTTGGTATTATACTCATAAGCGCGTGTAATCTGCCGCCTTGCCCTGATTTATGCTCATAACTCCCCGCCACACAAACAAGCTTTCCCTCTTTTTCCTTTTCTGTTTTACCCTACTCCTGACTTTCTTCCTCACTCTCTCTTGGGTAAACGCCAAAGAAAAACCTAAACCCAGACCCCAAGATTGGCAGATTAACGGTATATCAGCAGCCCTTGATGATGGACACGACCAAGTTAAGGGATATGCTCTGAACAAATTAGTTGAGTATGATCTGAAAGATTTGAAATCCTTGGGTAAGAAACCGGACGATATTGCTCAAAAAGCTGACAAAATCCTCAAGGATAAATCCGTTGACAAGTATGTTCGTAGAGGTGCAGCAGTGGCATTGGGAAATCTAGGGGAGGCTGCCAAACCCTACCTCAAAGACATCCTCGACATCCTCAAGGATAAATCCGTTGACATTAATGTTCGTTCCGGTGCAGCAGTGGCATTGGGAAATCTGGGGGAGGCTGCCAAACCCTACGTCAAAGACATCCTCGACTTCCTCAAGGATAAATCCGTTGCCTCAAATGTTCGTTCCGGTGCAGCAGTGGCATTGGGAAATCTGGGGGAGGCTGCCAAACCCTACGTCAAAGACATCCTCGACATCCTCAAGGATAAATCCGTTGACTCAGATGTTCGTTCCGGTGCAGCAGAGGCATTGGGAAATCTGGGGGAGGCTACCAAACCCTACGTCAAAGACATCCTCGACATCCTCAAGGATAAATCCGTTGACTCAGATGTTCGTTACGGTGCAGCAGTGGCATTGGGAAATCTAGGGGAGGCTACCAAACCCTACGTCAAAGACATCCTCGACATCCTCAAGGATAAATCCGTTGACTCAAATGTTCGTAGAGGTGCAGCAGAGGCATTGGGAAATCTGGGGGAGGCTGCCAAACCCTACGTCAAAGACATCCTCGACTTCCTCAAGGATAAAACCGTTGACTCAGATGTTCGTAGAGGTGCAGCAGAGGCATTGGGAAATCTGGGGGAGGCTGCCAAACCCTACGTCAAAGACATCCTCGACTTCCTCAAGGATAAATCCGTTGACATTAATGTTCGTAGAGGTGCAGCAGTGGCATTGGGAAATCTGGGGGAGGCTGCCAAACCCTACGTCAAAGACATCCTCGACTTCCTCAAGGATAAATCCGTTGACATTAATGTTCGTTACGGTGCAGCAGTGGCATTGGGAAATCTGGGGGAGGTTAATAAACCCTACGTCAAAGACATCCTCGACATCCTCAAGGATAAATCCGTTGACATTAATGTTCGTTACGGTGCAGCAGAGGCATTGGGAAATCTGGGGGAGGCTGCCAAACCCTACGTCAAAGACATCCTCGACTTCCTCAAGGATAAATCCGTTGACTCAAATCTTCGTTCCCGTGCAGCAGTGGCATTGGGAAATCTGGGGGAGGCTGCCAAACCCTACGTCAAAGACATCCTCGACATCCTCAAGGATAAATCCGTTGACATTAATGTTCGTTACGGTGCAGCAGAGGCATTGGGAAATCTGGGGGAGGCTGCCAAACCCTACGTCAAAGACATCCTCGACTTCCTCAAGGATAAATCCGTTGACTCAAATCTTCGTTCCCGTGCAGCAGTGGCATTGGGAAAAATAGAACAACTCAACCTAAATAATATTGTTGTAATTCTGGATAGCGTCTATTACGCAGGTCAATCAGAATTTGCACAGTGGCGATTTTTGACATATTTCCTGGGTGACGACACTAATGAAGTCAAAACACTGCTCACATGGTTGGGTTTTCCTGACACTAAAACGATTCCTACTTCATTAAGCCACGATCGCGGTGATAAAACTCTCAAAATCTTTGCCCAAGCCTGGGAACCCAGTCAAGGTTTAGAACGATTAAGGGAAGACTTAGCAAAGCAAATTGCTGTAGTTGCGAGAAAAGTCTCTTGGCAACCACAAGATATTGCCATTTTAGAAACTCACTACAACAACCTCAAAAACGCCGGATATAGTGAAGCAGATTCGCTGCAATCAGTAATAGTTACCCTCAAAGGCTGGCAGTGGTTTTTTAACGCCAAAATGACGATTTTGATTCATGCTGCCTTTTGGCTTGCCCTCATCTTTGCCTACCCTAAATTTCCCCAAATCCAAGCCATCTTCTTCTGGAACCCTTGGGTACGCCGTATTCTTGGCGTGGGCTATGTCGGCTTTCTCCTCACCTGGTTTCCACCCTTCCGCCGCAAATTATTTGAACCCTTCAAACCTTCCCTATTAGCCGATGCTGGTTTAGATAACTTTAATGACCAATCATACTTCCCAGAGTCCAGAGTCAAAGTTCCCAGTTCCGAAGAAATCCTCCCTGTCACCGCAGCCTTACCCAGTATCAAAGGGCAAATAGTCTTAGAAGGCGATTCTGGTTTAGGCAAGTCGATGTTTCTCCGTCATCTCTTGAAAAACTCCCAGCGCATAGTCGTCTATCTCCCCGCCCAAAAGTGTCATAAAGGCGTAATTGAAGCCATCCAAGAAAAGCTACACGGCCAAGCCCAAGATGCTGGCTTCCTAAAAAACCTAATTTACAGTGGTGCAATTGACATCTGCATCGACGGACTCAACGAAGTCACCGCCGAAACACGGGCGAAAATCTGTCAGTTTGTCGAAAGCTATTTCCGGGGCAACATTATCATGACAACCCAGCCCCTAGAGTGGACACCACCCTCAACAGCCAAAACCTACTACTTGCAGCCCCTTGAACAACAACAAATTCAAGAGTTTTTGATATCCCGTCAGTCACGACTATCCAAAGATGCCAAAATTCAAGGTGCTGATTACGCCCAAGCCAGCACCAATTATTTAACAGAAGTCCTCAATAACCAGCAAGCCAAAGAAGAGTTAGATGCTGTCCGCCGAATTCTTTCCAATCCAATGGATCTAACAGTAGTAGCGCTGATGTTATCACAAGGCAAATACCCTAACTTGTTTCGCTTACAAGAACAGCAATACAATTTAATGGCGGCAGAATACTTCAAAGAATGGAATCAAGAATTTCCGTTAAAAAAATTCTCAGCCGCCGTCTACGAAATGCGACTCGAAGACAAACAAGCCTTACCCGCAGATGAATTTTACCAAGTTGCCATGTCTTTGTCAGACGAAAAATACAAGATGGTAGTCAGCCGACAATGGCAAGATGAAAAAGGCGAAGCCAAGAAAGAATGGTACTTCCGCCACGATAAAATCATGGATTTCTTCTTAGTGCAAAACTTTCTGGGCGAAACTGATGCCGCCGAAGGACTATTAGTTGATAGAATGGGCGACCCGCGTTTTCGTGGCGTTTATTTTTTGCTAGCAACGTTGCTTCCTTTAGATGCAGCCAAAGAACTGCGCGAAGATTTGATTCAATACGCGGCGGATACTAAAGACAATACGGTGAGTAATACCTTTGTGCAGTTGTTGCGGACAAGATAAACCACATCTATCTTGAAACCTGTAGTTCTTCGGTGATGAAAATAATATATCCCAAAGACATCCCAAAGACGCAATAAATCGCCGTCTCTACAAAGGACTGATTATTGTAAAGACGGCGATTTATCGCGTCTCTTGCCTTAACCGAATAGTATTGGTTGTGACTGCTTCGCTCCATACCCTTCTCCTTCACAGACGCTATTCGCGTTCGGGTTCTCCAACGGAGTACACAATGACACCAGAGAGATTTTGTATATAAGTCAATACAGTTCAGTTAAGCATTTATTTCTTCTCTCAGTACCCTCTGCGCCTCTGTGGTTCGTTAAAATAATTGACTTTGGCAAAAGGTTTTAGCCTTAACTGAACCGTATTGGTATATAAGTGCGTATGCAAAAATATTTATGTCATTGCGAGCGGAATGAAATGTAGCGAGGCAATCCCAAGACCTTGCGTTCGCGAAGCGTGTCCGAAGGACTTATGCTTCATTCCGCTTTGCTCCATTCGCAATGACAAATGTATATTTTATTTTGCATTACTACTTATTACTTCTTGAATCGGAACTCGGATTTTACATAAAATAATGGGGATAGTTAACACCATCCCCATTGAATTGAGCAATAGCTCAAGATATTTCCTTAATAGCTTACAGTTGAGGTACGTATTGCTGCTTCTCAGGAACTTCAGCGTACTCAGCTACAATCTGGCGGAATTCTGCGCCGTCAATGGTTTCTTTTTCGATGAGCAAATCGACTAAACGATCTGTGACAGTCCGATGATCGCGGACAATCTTCTTAGCATTTTCATAACATTCTTCAACGATCGCTCGCACTTGTCCATCAATGCGGGAAGCGATGGATTCGGAATACTCAGATCGAGTTGTCCAGTCACGCCCTAAAAATACTTCACCCTGCTGGCTTTCCAATGAAAGGGGCCCTAAATCGGACATCCCGAAACGAGTCACCATCTGCCGTGCCATTCCCGATAACTGCTGCAAGTCTCCACCAGCGCCAGTTGTGACTTCGGCAGCCCCAAAAATCACCTCTTCAGCAGCCCGACCACCCAAAGCACCAGTAATCCTGGCTTTCAACTGAGAACGAGAAATTAACCCCTGTTCTTCGTTGGGTGTAAACCAAGTTAAACCCTGTGCTTGTCCCCGTGGGATTAAGGTGACTTTCTGTACTGGGTCGTGGTCTTTTAATAAAGTCCCAACTAAAGCATGTCCAATTTCATGGTATGCAATTAAGCGTTTGCTCTTGCTATCCACCAAAGGAGTGCCTTCCATCCCCGCAACTACCCGATCTACCGCATCATCAATTTCGCGGAGGGTGATCGCTTCTTTGCGTCTTCTCGCGGTCAAAATTGCTGCTTCGTTGAGTAAGTTAGCTAAGTCAGCCCCAGTAAATCCAGGAGTGCGGCGCGCGATCGCATCTAAAGATACACTAGGGTCTAGTTTCTTGTTCCGCGCATGGACTTGCAAGATTTCCAAACGCCCTTTGATGTCGGGTGCATCCACTGTTACTTGTCTGTCAAAGCGACCGGGACGCAACAAGGCTGAGTCTAATACATCGGGACGGTTGGTAGCAGCAATAATAATGATGCCTGTGTTACCTTCAAACCCGTCCATTTCGGTGAGTAACTGGTTAAGGGTTTGCTCTCTCTCATCGTTACCGCCACCGATACCAGCACCGCGTTGTCTTCCTACTGCGTCGATTTCATCGATGAAGATGATACAAGGGGCGTTATCTTTGGCTTTCTTAAACAAATCGCGGACGCGGGATGCACCCACACCAACGAACATTTCGACAAATTCCGAACCAGAAATACTAAAGAATGGTACACCTGCTTCACCAGCGATCGCTTTTGCTAGTAAAGTTTTACCAGTTCCAGGAGGCCCAACTAACAGCACTCCCTTGGGAATCCGTGCGCCCACAGCCGTAAATCTTTCTGGCTGTTTGAGGAAGGTGACGACTTCTTGTAGTTCTTCCTTCGCTTCTTCAATGCCAGCTACGTCGTCAAATTTGACCCCGGTTTTCGCCTCCATTTGGAAACGTGCTTTGGATTTGCCGAAGTTCATTGCTTGACCTGGCCCGCCGGGGAGGTTGCTAGAACGCCGGAACAAAAAGAACAGCCCGGTAATCAATAAAACTGGAAACACGAGATTGCCCAACAATCCCCAGATTGCGCCATCATTCCGCATCGGGTGAGCATCAAAACTAATATCTTTTTCTTTGAGCTTTTTAATTAACTCAGGAGCGTTAATAGGCAAATCTACTCGCCACCTTTGGACACGATTTTCGAGGTCTGGATCGCGCGCTTCTATAATAGCAGTCCTACCGCCTTCGTAGAGATCCACACTGCTGACGCGATCGCCATCCAAGTATTCTAGAAAGCGACCATAAGTCATGCGGGTATTAGCTGTATTCTTACTCATGTCAGTAGGAGCGCCTGCAAAGGCTCCTTGCCAGAAGAAAAAGCCAATTACCAAAGCCGGCAATGTCCAGAGTACTACGACTTTCCAAGAGAATTTCATTTTAATTGCCTCTAGATGCCTATACAACTCGTCAGTATTAGCAACCGAATGTTAATCACTCTGTCACTTTAAGCTGTTAAACGGATGTCTATAAATCCATTTTGTTTAATTCGATCTCTTATATGCACTGCCATAAGCCAACCAGAGTATTATGGCAATGCCAACAAGAATCTTAATCAAAGTTAACTTAATTTTAATACAAAATCGCACGATATAAGGGAGATGAGGGAGACAGGGGAGACAGGGGGAATTATTGAACAAGTTTCTTCCCAATGCCCAATTCCCAATTCTTAACTTGTCGCGGAAGTCCCCACCTTCAATGTACTCATAAGGTGGGGATTGTGAGCGGGGGGTGAGGATTGCATCCAGTATTGTTTTAACAATACTGGATGTATGACGAAGCGCAAAGTGCGGTCTTGGGGTTTCCCCCGCCGAAGGATGCGCGGAGCGCTGTAGAGGAGCAACTTTGCAAGACAGCACCAAAATTTTCTGATAAAATTATTGGGTCTTGGCCACCAATGCCGTAAGCGAAAACCAAGCTGTATAGGTAAGTGTTACAAGAAAAAAATTTGGGTCTTGGGAACCAGGACTCCTGACAAGAGGAGGGAATGTAAGACCAATAGAATTAAGCAGTTCTGGAGGCTATTCCCGATGAATTGGGAGAGCTACGTCCGTCTTACGGCGTGGTAGTTCACTGCTTTACTTAACTTCTGTAATTTTGAGAGTATAAGGAAGATACTTACCTTTTTGGTAGGAACCAACCCAGATTTGATAACTTCCAGGTAGCCATTCTCCAACAATGCCGGCATTTTTGCCATCAAAATCATCATTGCACCAAGTACCACCAGGCCCCTTGATAATGATGGTGGTGTCTTCAGGGCTTTGCACTTGCAGCTTCAGGTAGTCAAATTTACTTGTTAGCACTAATGTGTGGTCTGGTGTTTCATCAACAAATCCAGTACAAGGGCCAGTGGCTGTTTCACTTCTTCCACCTACTTGATTCCCAGATATTGAACCACCACTCATCCCGCGAACTGTCAGAGGGTCTGGCGAAAACTGCGGACTAATAGTTAAATCTCCAAATATCGTTGGCGCTTCTTGAGCATCAGTCACAGCATTAACTGTCAATGTGATGAAGAGCGTAACTATCATGAATGATAATCTCATCCCTCTATTGAGCGCTTTTGTCGGCATTGTAATTACGTTTGCTTCTAAGTGTTTTTGAAGACATGATTTTTACACACCAAGTTCCCAAAATGAGGAGAATTGACTACCTATTTTAGATTTAAAGTTGGGGATAATTCATTCGTAATTAGTCAATGATTTTTTGTTCTTATCAGAGAAATGGGTTTAAAACCCCGTCGTAGAACGACGGCTTTATATTGTTGGTGTAATGTTGTATATTTAAAAAGTTGGGACGATAACCAAGTCCAAAACACAAACATTTTTCTTGAATACCGTAGGGCTTGCGGGAAGGCATAAGCCTAAAGTCTGTGGAGCGAACATAAGACCGAAAAACTCCTTGAGGGTAGAGGCAGTTGCGAAACCCCAGAAATGGTGAGTCCGGTGCGGTCTTGGGGTCTCCCAAATTGGAGCAACCGGCGAACCCAAAGGGGAAGAAGCAGAAACCTAAATCGTGAGGTTTGGGAATCTTCGCCGTTCTACGGCGGAGAGGATGTCAAAGTTGCTCTACCTGATGGATAGGGGCGCACAAACGTGCGCCCCTAAAATCTAAAATATTTCTAAAATCTGGAAGTAATCGCTAATTAGCTTCTGTTATTGCCCTACTCAAGCGCGACTTATCTAAACCAATCTGATTTAGTAGTAACCAAGATTGAATGAGGTCGGGGCCATGAACATCTCCAGTTAAGGCTGCTCGGAGCGATCGCATTACCAAACCTTTTTTAACCTTTTGCTCTTTCACCACTTGTTTAATAATATCCTGAGCAGCAGCTTCCGACAGTTGCGGCTGATTTTCTAAAGCTGTGACAATTGCCTCAAGCACAGCAGTAGAACCTTCTTGCTTCAGTTGTGTACTACCTTCTTCGCTAAATTCAACTGTATCACTAAAAAACAGTTGGCTTTGAGGTACTGCATCTACTAAACGAGTCAAACTTTGGCTAATTAAAGTTACTAACTGCTCTAACCAGGAGCGATTTCTTGCAGTATCAAATTTATACCCAGCCGCTTCCCAAAAGGGTATGAGTAAATCTGTCAGTTTATCTACTGGCGTATTGTGGATATACTGACTGTTCAACCAATCCAGCTTGTCCCAGTCAAACTTTGCACCGGCTTTATTTACCCGTTCAAAGCCAAATTCTTTGGCTGCTGTTTCTAAGGTAAATATTTCTTGCGTCGAGTCGGGTGGCGACCAACCCAGCAATGTCATGTAATTGACCAAGCCTTCAGGAGTAAAACCCATTTTCTGAAATTCCGAAATGGAAGTGACACCATCCCGCTTAGAAAGCTTGCGTCCTTCCATGTTCAAAATTAGCGGCGTGTGGGAGAACTCTGGAATTTTTGCACCAATTGCTTCATATAGTAAAATTTGCTTGGCGGTGTTGGCAATGTGGTCTTCTCCGCGAATCACATGGGTAATTTGCATATCGATGTCATCCACTACAACGACAAAGTTGTATAGTGGTTGACCGCTACCCTCTTCTGAAGCACGGACGATAACCATATCACCACCTAAATCGCTACCTCGCCAAGACACTTTCCCCCTTACTAGGTCATTCCAGACAATTTCTCGCCCATCTTCGATTTTGAAACGAATCACAGAAGAACGACCCTCTGCTTCAAAAGCGGCGCGTTGTTCTGGGGTGAGGTTGCGGTGACGGTTGTCATAGCGGGGAGCTTCGCCTCTAGCTTTTTGGGCAACTCTTAGGGCCTCAAGTTCCTCGCTGGTGGTGTAGCAGCGATAGGCTAATCCTCGATCTAACAGTTTTTGCACTACTTCTTTATAAAGATCCAGGCGTTGGGATTGGAAAAATGGCCCTTCATCCCAGTTCAGCCCTAGCCAGCGCAGTCCTTCAAGAATATTGTCGGTGTATTCGGGACGCGATCGCTCTAGGTCTGTGTCTTCTATTCGCAATATAAATTTCCCGCCGTGGTGACGGGCAAATAGCCAGTTAAATACAGCCGTTCTAGCTGTACCGATATGTAAATTTCCGGTTGGACTCGGTGCAAGACGGACTCTAACAGTCACAGTTAATTCTCTCTTTTGCAAAGCATGATAAATGTAGCTTATATTCAAACTCGGAATTCAGAGTTGATCCCTTTGGGTAATTCAAAATTAAAATCACCCAGGTTCAGTTCGGTGAGTCAATACCAATAAATTTAAAACGGGACTGACGGGGCTCGAACCCGCAACTTCCGCCGTGACAGGGCGGTGCTCTAACCAATTGAACTACAGTCCCTTGTTTGTCAACTTTGCTATTATCACTATTTTTTTTTAACTTGTCAAGTGTTTTGGAGTGGGGAATTAGGAATTATTTTTGCCTAGTACAGTGCGGCGGAAATAAACCACCCATTCCAAATCAATGAAACCCTCATGCTGTATTCGTTTTTAATTTTTAATTTTTAATTCCGCCCTGCGGTGCTAGTCTCTCTAAGATGCGAATTTTTCGTTAAATAGACCGTGATAATACAACCTGGGGTTTGGATTCCAGATGCTGCAATATTCGGGATTGCATTTGTTTATACTGCTGCTTTAATAGCTGTTTGCTCAACTGGGGTTGAGAAGCGGGTGGTAGGTGATGACTCTGTTGCACCCAGGTTTTCAACATTTGTCGCTGAGTTGGCTCAATGCGACTGCTGAGAACGCTCGTACAGGAATGTGGTGCTTCCAGAGTAAAGAAAATCAAAGCATAGTGTTCATTTTCAGCCAGTAAACTTACCAGCCGAAGATTTTGGGGATTTTGCATATCTAAGTAGCACGGTAGCCACTTAGGAGCCAATTTCCGATTGTAGAGTACAGTCACCCACAACAACATCGGGTGAGGGGATGTCACAAAGATAAATTGGTTGTAAGAGGTAGAAAGGGCATAGTTTTTGATTTCTTCTTTAGACAACATTAACCATAGTGCTGTGATAGATCCTTGTGTAGTGTCTGTAAGCTGGGGAAAAACAATTTCTTGAACTGGTTTATTTTGAGGCCACAAAAGTTGTTGACAGCTTTGTTCTACTGCAATTGGTAATCCAGAGTTGAAAGGATAGTTAAGAATGGGACTAGAGGCTAATTTTGGAGGTAAAGTGTTAGAATTTGACTGTTCTAAGCTATTTAAAACTTGTAGGATTTGAGCGATATTTTGGGGGCGATCGCTTGCTTTTTTTGCTAGACAAGACATGATTAAATTATTTAGCTTCTGAGGTATTTTCAGAGAGGGTTTAACATCTGCGATCGTTTTTGGCGCTTCAAAGTGATGTGCTTTATACCAAGCACCAAAGTAATCTGTTTCTGGTTCCCAGGGTTTTTTGCCTGTGAGCATTTCAAACATCATCACCCCCAGACTATAAATATCAGAGCGGCTATCTAATTTTTCCCCATCTAGCTGTTCTGGAGAACAATAGGGCAAAGTGCCATTAAATCCATTGCTTGTACTAGCTGTTGACACATAATTTAAAAATCTAGCAATCCCAAAATCGAGAATTTTAACTAACTGACCCAATATCGGATCGGGAATAACTAATATATTGGCAGGTTTGATATCTCGATGAACTAACGGGCAAATTTTGCCATCAACGTTAATGCCTTGATGGGCGCACTGTAAGCCCAAACAAATTTGGCGGGAGAGAGTCAAAAACATAGATAGTGATAAAGGAATTAAATCCTTTAAACTCTTGCCACAAAGATATTCCATAACGTAGTATGGTTTGCCTTTCTCATTCACACCATAATCATAGGCCCGCACTATATGTAAACTCTTTTGACTCAAAGCTGCACTCATTAAAGCTTCACGAGCAAAGTCTTGTTGCATTTTTGTATTGACAACAGTCTGAGTCAAAAACTTGATAGCAACTGGTATGCCTCCTAACAAAATATCATTTGCTAAGAAAACTTCACCCATGCCACCGCTACCAATTAATTGCTTGATTTGATAACGATTAGCAAGCAAGCCCTTACTATTTGGAGATATAAATGGGCTTTGATTCACTTTGTTCACCTCTGCTAATGAGTCTATTTAAGGTTAGCAATACACACGGAAAAATATAATTAGTTAATGGTGACAAACATTTTGAAATCAGATTTTCAAGGACGGGATAAAAACTTAAAGAAAATCTCCAAAAATTTATCTATCCAATTTTTTAACCCTTCTTTCTCAGCTTTTGGGACTGCGGCTAAGTTTCGTAATATATCTGCTTTCAGTTTCTCGTACTCTATTTTTAGAAGATTTTTGGCTTGATTAGGCAAAATTAATTCATTTGACTGTTGACTTGTATCTAACCAATCTACAAGTTGCTGGCGCTGATTAGCCGTGAGGCTTAAGGTTGTTACATGAGAGCAACGGGTTGGATCTTCAAGGGAAAAAAATAGTAAATGATAGTAGCCTACTTCTGCTAAACTACGTGCTATATTCTGCCCTTTATGATCTTTAAAATCCAGAAAATAAGGCAGCCATTTAGTCATAGAGGGCTGTGTATCATATAGTATTGTTACCCACAATAGCATCGGGTATACATTAACTTGACTAATAAATTCAGTACCATGTATTTTATCCAAAAATTTTGTAATCTCTTGCTTAGGCAACATTGCCCAAAAAGTTGGTATGGGTCTTTGAGGAGTTTGTAGTAAATGGGGAAAACCAATTGACGCAATTGGTTTATTTTTAGGCCAGTTTCTCTGCAAACACTCTTTTTCTGATAACAAAGTTGCAGGTACTAATTGAGCCGGAAAAGAAAGTTTGACAATTTCATCGTTATTTATAGAAATAATATTATTAAGTTGAATATTAACCTTTTCTAAATCTTCTAATATTTGGTTGATATTTTGTGGGCGATCGCTTACTTCTTTAGCTAAACAACTCATCAATATCTTTTCTAACACCTGCGGAATTTTGACTTGCGGATTCACTTCTTGAACCGTAGGTGGCATTTGAAAACGATGCGCTTGGTACCAAGTACCAAATGAGTTACTTTTTGTCTGAAATGGATGTTTCCCAGTTAGCATCTCAAACATTAGTACTCCTAAACTGTAAATATCAGAGCGTACATCTAGTAATTTGCGCCCTTCCATGTGTTCTGGAGAACAGTAAGGTAAACTGCCAATAAAAGAATCTGTCAGAGTCATCCCACTTCGCTCTGTTAAAAATTTGGCAATACCAAAATCGAGTATTTTGACAATTTCTCCTTGTTTACTATCTTGACTCAGAAATATGTTTTCTGGTTTTATATCCCTGTGAACAATAGGATAAATTTCTCCTTTGAGACTGATACCTTGGTGGGCACATTGTAAACCTAAACAAATTTGATTACAAATCTCTAAAAATTTCGATATTGTTAAGGGCTGAATTTTGAGAATTTGTTTGAGATTTTTTCCTTGGAGGTATTCCATTACATAAAAGGGGGTCTTATCCTCAGTAACGCCATAACTCAGGATGCGAACAATATGTTTACTTTTACGACCCAATTGAGCGCCAATAAAAATCTCTCTGGCAAAGCGTTGGGACATTTGCTGGTTCGCCAAACTAAGTGATAAAATTTTGACTGCGATGGGCATTCCACCTTTAGCAGTATCTTCTGCTAAATAAACTCTACCCATCCCCCCTTTACCAATCAAATCTCTGATTAAATAGCGATTATTTAAAAATTGCCCAATATAATTGTCTAATTCCGCTTTTTGCCCTACCATATTCTCAATTTTGTTTTGTGACATAAAAATCATTTATGAAAAATATTTTTGGCAAATTACTTTAATAAGTCTACTTAAGCACTAAAATTAAATCTAAAAAATATCAGAATTGGTAGGAAATTAATCATATACTGCCATCATGGTTAATCTGTCTGCAAAATTTCCTAAATATTATGTAACATATTTATTAAGGAATACGGTTGAGAAATTACACGGAAACTACGAATAGGCTAGATAAAGTTGCCTAGTAGATTCCGTGAATACACAGGAATAAGCGTCAAACATATAAATAGCAGTAAAGGCGTGAAATCTCTGTACAGTTAAGGGTTGATATTCGGCAGTAACCGACGTAATAATCTGATTAGTGGTGTTTCAATTTTAATTTTAAAGGCTAGTATTTGGGTACGTTGCAGTGAGTTAAAATTGTTATCACTCACGAGAATTAATGATTGTTGACCATCGGGTAGTTTAGGGCCAAGAGTTAACCCTTCGATGTTGTCTAGTAGTACATCTAGAGTTCTCAAATCTAAGAGCAATTTTTTCTTAACTGGTTTAATATTTTTGGAATCAACGGCTAAAAGACTATCTATCTGATGAATATCATCAGATCCTTCTAAAGAAACCTGAAATAAAGAAATAGCAAATCCTAAACCAGTAAAAGATCGTTCTAAACTTAAGAAGTGTCCTTGATTATCGAGAGCAAGTAGATCGGGTAATCCACTAGCGAATTTGCCAGTCAGATTCAAAAAGGGTGAAACTGGTTCTGTTTGGTAAAGAAATTCCTTTTCTGGCTGGTTGTTGAGTAAGTTGTATTGCAAAATTCGGCAAGGGCTACCGATGTTAGGTTTAGCTGCGACACCATCTTGAATTAGAGCATTTTCAGTGGCTGTAAATAGATGCTTTTTATCGGGTGTGATGGTGAGACTTTCAAAAGCTAAATTGTTGCGGATACCTTGTTTACCATTTTTGTCTGGCAAAAATTTGTTTGGGATGGAAAGTGTTGTAATTTCTTTGCCAGAAGATAGTGAAAACTCTTTAATAAAAGGGTTAATTAATTTTGCAGCATCCCCTTCAGAAGAAATAAATACAGTTGCTTTATTCGTTAATCCAATGCCTTCTGTATCAGTTTCTCCCGGACGAAATGTTTGATTATTTTCATTTAATAATTTGGTAACATTTACGGCAACAACTCCACTCTTTTTTAAATAACCCTTGCTTAAGTCGATTTTGAGGGTGTAGAAACGGGCAGCAGCTTTCTGTCCACGATCATCAGAAATAGCATAATAAAGGTTATTTTTTGCATTATATGTAATTCCAGATAAACCTCCAACTTCGGTTTTATTAAAGATTAAACCTTTCGGTAAAGTGGCTTCTCCAATAAAATCTATGCTACTAACTTCAACAGCACTCGATGGTAAATTTGTAAATAAGAAAATGATAATTATGATCGGGATAAGAAAGTAAATAACTCGTGTAATTGCGAAGATTTTTTTATTTTTTTTAATTAACTGCATAGATTTTTTGTTAATGTGTGATGTAATTCCCGATTAAACACTTGTCATTGCGAATAGAGTGAAGCAAAGGACTGCTGTAAATTATTACTTCATTATTACTTGAAGTATTAAATTGTACCTACATAAATAAATTCATCCCTTCATTAGAAAAGCCTCCCGATACGGGAGGCTTAAAAGTTAGCGGAGACAACTTGTTAAACTACGGTCTGGCAGCGATCGCTCCTCCTAATGCAGAGAAAACGGCGGAAACGGATGCTGTGGCAAACAACCACCACGCAGCTGTAGCTGCGGCTTTGCGGGTTTCTTCGGCTTGTCGCTGTGCTTGATGCTTAACCTGTTCTAGACGGCGTTGGGCTTCTTGCTGGATGCGTTCTGCACGTTGCAATACTGTGTTCCGGGCCCGTTCAATTTGGTCGATGATCCGGTTGGCATCTTCCTCAGAGATGTCCTCACGAGAACTCATAATTGCCACTAAGGTATCACGGTCGAAAGAAGATAGGCGATCGCGCAGGGCATCAAACCCGGCTTGAGGATCGTCAAAAAAGGTGCGAACATCATGCTTGATACTATCGTAGTTAAGTTCTGGGCGATCCAGAGAATTAAGATAGTTGCGAATTCGGGCAAAAACCCCATCAATTGCGTCTTGAATTCCTCGTTGGATATTCCGCACTTGTTCTACAAATTGATCCCTGACGGACACCATGCTATCGGCAATTCGCGCCGCTTCTTCATCAGAAATATCTTCCCGAATTTTCAGCAGGGCGATGATGGTAGAACGGTCAAATTGAGAAAGGCGATCGCTAAAACTTTCTACCCCCACTCGCGGATCGTGCAAGAGGAGTTGTAAGTCGCGTTTGATACCTTCAGGATTAAGTTCTTCTTTACCAGTTTGGCGGAGATACTCTTCCAAATAAGCTTTGAAGGTTTCGGCTCTTTGCTGGGTGCGGGTAGCTAAACGGCGAGGCGCACGCACAAAATTCCGAATGGAATTTTGCGTGGAATCAATAATTTCATTGACTTGTTGTTCGCTCAAATCTTGACGTTGACTGAGCAACTTCACCAGTGTATCCCGGTCTACTTGCGACAATCGCCGACGGAGGGCGACAGCTCCTTCTTTGGGATTTTCAAATAATTTGGTCAAATCTCGCCCAATCCCTTCTGGATTCAGTTCTTGTTTACCTGTATTCCGTAGATAATCTGCGATTGTCGTAGTAACAGAGTCGTATTGCTCTTTAGCTTTATCTACTACAGCTTGGGGTGTGTGGCGAATGTTATGCCACGACTCTTCAGCCGCGTTGATGATTTGATTAACTTGGTCTTCAGTCAAGTCTTCGCGCTGACTCAACAATTGCACCAAGGTATCACGGTCAAAGCGAGACAACCGCGCCCGAATTGAGGTAATTCCAGCTTGGGGATCTTCTAGTAATTTTTTGAACTCCGCGCGGATGGCATCAGGATTTAGTTCTGATTTCCCAGTATTACGCAGATATGATTCTACATTCAACCACAGGGTTTCTGCTTGATATTGTGCCTGTTCAGCTAATCCTTTGGATTCTACCAAGACGCGATCGCGCTGTTTCTCCAATTCATCCAAAATGCTGTCTACTTCATATAACTGAACATCATTCCGTTCCAGTAATATCTCGCGAATTTCCTGACGTTCGATGTGTGCCAATCGCAATGTCAGGGTTTCATAATCGGCATCTGGGTCTTGCAACAGTGGTTTGAAATTCTGCTCAATGCCAACGGGAGTCAAATCTGCTTTTGGGGTAACAAGCAAATAACTTTCTACTGCGCGTTGCAAGTCCTGAACTATTTCTCGTTCTTCGATACCTATAACTGTCACCAGCACATCTTTACGGACAACTTCTAGCCGATCTGCAATGCGCTGAATTTGGGTTTGGGTAAGGAGTCCCCGTTGTTGCAGAATTTTGACGAAATCGTTACGTGATAATCTTTCTAGTTCCCTGCGGACGATTCCAGAATCGGCTGCTGGGTCGTAAATGACATCACGAAATTCTTGGGCAATTTTTTCTGAGCTTAGTTGCCAAGCATAAGTGTTATATAGGTAGTTTTCGACATCAGAGCGAATTGGGCTATAGGGTTGTGATGGTGTTGGCAACCCTAGCTTATCTGCTTGTTGGGTGACTTTATCTTTGGCGGTGGTAAGACTACCCAAGATTTTTTCCACATCCAAATCAGATAAATCTGTCCGTCCCAACACAATGCCGGTTAAGGCAGATAGTCCTTGCTGGAGTGTACTTTGAATTGGCCCAGTCGATGCCTTTTGGTCAGATTCTTTGGAACCGCGGATTTCTGCAACTAACCGATCCAGCTTGGCATTGAGTTCATCTGTCTTGGTTTGTCCGGCTGGAAGTGATTTGAGATAATCCATTAACTCACCCATCCGGTCTTCGGTGGGTGAATGCTGACTTACTACTTGTTGCCAAACTTTATACAAAGTATCAGAAATGCGGCTAACATCTTTTTTGGAAAGATCGGTGCGGCTGCTGACTAACTCAATAAATTTTTCGCGGTCGATGTTGCGAATATCTGGAGTCCCTGCGATCGCTTTGAATTGCGGATCGTTGAGTAAATTTTCAAAATCACTCCGAATTTTCGACACATCCAATTCTGGGGGACGTAGCTTTTCTAAGTAATCTTCTATGTTCTCCCGGATACTTCCAGGGTCGATACCGCTTCCTAGTTCCCGACGGATAGCGGCGGCGGCGGCTTCAGCGGTGGCAACAACTTGGTTATTGACAGCTTTAGCGCCCAGGGCAGCGGTAGCTGTGCCCATAATCGCCTGAAAACCCGATGTTGCTGTATTTACAACTGAGCCAATTAAGGAACCCACGGTAGTGGAACTTACCCAAACCAGGAGTAAAAAGTAAGCACCCCAAATTACCAAACCGAGAATTGCTCCTAATCCTGGATCTAAGATTACAAGGCTCAATTTTACAGCCAGAAAACAGGCGATTAATAAAGCGATCGTGACAGTGACTAATGTCCAAATCCCCACTGCGGTGCCAATTTTGCGAATGCTGCCGCCCAAACTTCCCACTTCCCCAGAATCAGAATCTGAGTCAGATGAGTGCCCCAGGTAGGAAATACCGGCTGCAAGGGAGAGATTAGTTAAAACTAATTGGAAAGCAAAGGCTAGGATCACGCCGGAGATTAAAGCCACAAAAAAGCGCGGCCCGGAAGTGAGAACCGATGCCTGTGCTGGCGTGATATTTGAGGGATCTACTGGAGCCTGTGCTAACCACAATAATGGTTTGTAGAGTCCCAGCATGATTTCCGTACTTTGGAGCATTGTATTTCCTTCTACTAAGTTTAAAATTGGGGAATTAAGATTTTCTTGAGAAGCAACTCTTAGTATTTTTGTTTGTATCTATGGCAATACCTAACTCTTTTTGTTTAGAATCGTAGAATTTAGCTGTTTAAAGCATCTCTCCAAAGGCTGAAAACTCCATCCAGCAAAAGATATAACTTTTATTATCTTTTGGTAAAAAGCTTAATCAATATGGCAAATTAAGATTAAGTGTGTGCCGCTTATTTTGAATTTTTAATTGCTTGTTTAATAATGTAGTTTAATTTTAATTTTTTAGGAAATGCTAACTCTATTTATCTCTCTCAGTTACTCAGCACTCCTGAATTAATGTTCAGGTTGCTCGATGGGAATTTCGATCGCAAACTCTGCTCCTTGCCCAACAGAAGAGTTACAGGTAATATTTCCTCGGTGTTTTTGGACGATAATCTGATAGCTAATAGATAATCCTAATCCACTACCTTTACCCACAGCTTTTGTAGTAAAAAATGGGTCAAATAAACGCGATCGCAGTGACTCTTTTATACCAAGACCACTATCTGCGATCGCAATTCTAATCATATTCAAGTCTGTCACCTCTGTGTGAATCCGAATCTGAGGAGTAGGAAGGAGCCACTGAGGTTTTGAGGTTTCCCCAAGTGCAGAAATTGGCGTGTCTCCCCCGCCGCAGGATGCGCGAAGCGCTGTAGTGGAGCAACTGCTCTCAAGTGGGGTTAGGGAATAAGGATCGGAAGATTGATTGCCTACTGCTTCTTCTATTGCATCTATAGCATTATTTAACAAATGCATAAATACTTGGTTTAGTTCACTTGCATAACAAGTCACTAAAGGCAAGTTACCATAATCTTTGACTACAACAATTGCAGGGCGATCTGCTGCTTCCCTGAGCCGATGTTGTAACATTACCAAAGTGTTTTCGATGTCTTCATGGATATTTACCCGTTTCATCTCTGCTTCATCATGCCGAGAAAAGTGTTGTAGCGCCAGGACAATTTCTCGAATGCGATCGGAGCCTCTATACATTGCACCTATCAAGTTTTGCAGATCCTTAACCACAAAATTCAGGTCTATATCTTTGGATATTTGCTGAACTTTGGATGTGGGTTTTGGATATTCCTGTTGATAAACTTCAATCAGATCCACTAGGTCTTGTACGTATTGATCTGCATATTGGAGATTACCATAAATAAAACTGATTGGGTTATTAATTTCATGAGCTAGCCCAGCCACTAATTGCCCCAGCGCCACCATCTTTTCGTTTTGAATTTGTTGAACTTGAGCAGATTTCAAGTTGTCAAGAGCCTCTTGTAATAAAAAGTTTTTTTCTTGCAGTTTAACTTGAAGCAAACGTAAATTAATCTGATTTTCAATTCGTAACACCACCTCTGCTCCATGAAAAGGTTTAGCAATATAATCTACACCACCAACATCAAAGGCTTTTACCTTATCTACCACATCATCCAGGGCGCTGATAAAAATTACTGGGACTTCGCGAGTTTTGTCATCAGCTTTCAGTTGTTGACAGACTTGATAGCCATCCATTCCTGGCATATTGATATCCAGCAAAATCACATCTGGCAAAACCATTTGACACGCAGTCAGTGCCATTTTACCGTTTAAGGCTTTGCGAACTTCAAAACCTTGTGCAGTCAACATCGCCGATAAAAGCCGCAAATTATCTGGGGTATCATCGACCACCAAAATATTTCTTTTATGATCGTTAGTTTGATTAAAAGGCATTTTTATTATCAAAAGCTATATTTATAATGATTGCTTATTTAAAACAACCTGATTTTTTTATCGATTTCACCAAAATACTTGTATCTATAGTTTAGCTCCCACTGTGACTGGAGAGTTTTACAGACTACCAAAGCTATTGACTGGTTATAAGCTTTACGAACCGGATAGCCTGTTTACAGCAGCATAGTAGATAGCACGCAAAGATGGGAGCATCCCAATGAAAACAAATTTATCAAATATATTGTCATTGCGAATGAAGTGAAGCGGAATGTTTGCAATGACAGCTTATGTTTTTACACATTTGGAATGCTCCCTCTTTAGACTAAAAATCAGAGAATGAATAAAGAAACTGCATACCCCTGCGGGGAAGCAAGCTACGCGTAGCGTCTTTTAGAGAATAACATCAATGTAACAGATTTTAAAAGGTTGATTTGATAGCTACCATTGAGGTTCTGTTGCAAGCAACTTAAGAACTAATTGTAGTTCTATGGGTTGAGAAAACAGATAGCCTTGAGCAAAATTACAATTTAAACTTCTCAGTTGAGCTAACTGTTCTTGTGTTTCTACACCTTCTGCGATCGCACTCATCCCCATTGAGTTGGCAATGCCAATCATTGCTGGTACTAAACCCATATTCTCCTTGTTATCCTGCATCCGTTTGACGAAAGATTGATCGATTTTGAGCGCATTTAAAGGAAAGCTATGCAGGTAGCTCAAAGATGAATATCCTGTACCAAAGTCATCCATAATCAATTTTATTTTTCGTTG
The DNA here is from genome assembly GCF_026127265.1 of Nostoc sp. KVJ3. Taxonomy (GTDB): domain Bacteria; phylum Cyanobacteriota; class Cyanobacteriia; order Cyanobacteriales; family Nostocaceae; genus Nostoc. The sequence continues at coordinate 2,581,663 of NZ_WWFG01000002.1, read as the reverse complement.
TTTTAGTTGTTCAAGAATAATTTTAATTTCATTAGTATTTTCCATAATTACACTCTCTGTAATCTCCAATTCTAAATATTCAGGATTTATTTTATTTTCATAAATGATTCGGTCAATTTGTTCTACAAAATTTGGTTGTAAAAATAACCTGGCACTCAAATTGACGCTAATAGTTAGAGGTTCTGGTGTCACTGGACGATGTTGCCAAATACTTAGCTGATGACAAGCTGACTGTAATACCCAAGTATTGATGACATTAATCAAACCTGTTTCTTCTGCCACAGGAATAAATTCTGTGGGAGAAACTAGACCACGAGTTGGATGTTGCCACCTTACCAAGGCTTCAAATCCAGAAATTCTACCCGTAGTTAAGGAAATAATTGGCTGATAATAAACGAGAAATTCTTGCCTTTCAACAGCCCTTCGCAGGTCATTTTCTAACTCTAAAAGCTGAATAGCTTCCTGATGCATTGTTGGATTGAAAACGTGATATTTAGCTCTTCCTTGGGCCTTAGCGCGATACATTGCCGTATCAGCATCTCGCAGCAAATATTCTGGACGGTCGTAATCTTTATTACCCCAACTAATCCCAATGCTGGCATTCATAAATACTTCATATCTTGACAGTTTAAAAGCAAGAGATAGCTGTTGCAAAATCCTTTCTGCGACTTGGATTGCTATGTTAATATCTGTAATATTTTCTAGGAGGATTCCAAATTCATCACCGCCTAATCGTGCTAGAGTATCAATAGGGATGAGACATGCTTGCAAGCGCCGCGCAATGGCTATCAGCAATTCATCTCCCACCAAATGACCAAGGGAATCATTGATCACTTTGAAGCGATCGCAGTCCAAAAAAAGGACTGCAAACTGATAATTAGATTCTTGTTGGGCACGATTTAGGGCGTTTTCTAGTCGCCTAATAAACAAAACTCGATTTGGTAATCCCGTCAGGGAATCATGCAGCGCTATATCGAGCAGTTGACTTTGCAATTTCTGCCGAGAGTTGATTTCTTTTTGAAGTTTTTGGAGAGCTTTTTCTAGTTCTCCAGTCCGCTCTTTTACCCGATGTTCAAGTTCAACATTTAGTTTCAATACTTCTAATCGCGCCGATCTCAATGCCAGTTGATTTTTCACGCGCACTAAAACTTCTTGAAACTCAAAAGGTTTGGTAATGTAGTCTACGCCACCCACCCGAAAAGCTTTAACTTTGTCAAAAACATCATCTAAAGCACTAATAAAAATTATCGGAATATCAGCTGTTAACTCCCAAGCTTTAAAGGTCTGACAAATTTCATAGCCATCTACTTCTGGCATCATAATATCGAGTAAAATCAAATCCGGTAACACTGTTTGAGTCGCTGTCAGTGCCATTTGCCAGTTCAAAGCTTTACGAACGTTATACCCTTCCCTTGCCAATATTGAGGATAAAACCCGCAGGTTATCCGCCATATCGTCAACGATCAAAATATCTTTTTTATTAGGGTCTAAATGCTCGTAATTCATTCTACGTTTGTTTTAGTCAATTCCATAATTTTCTCAAACTGGTAGTTATTTGCTAAATCCCTGATAAATTGGGAAACCTGACCATTATCTGCGGGGATTTGGTTGATTAACTCTAAAATCAGTTCATCACTACAGCTGGCTGCGGCATAGTGGATCTTTTGTAGCCACTCAGGTGGCATTTGTGATAAATGGCTTAGGAGTTCAGCAACACTGACAAATATCTGTGTAGCTCGATCGACAACTGCCGTGTTTGTGGTTTCTATTTGGTTGGTATACTTTACACCCAGATGTTGGCTCAGTTTTTCCAATAATACTTCCTGTGTGAATGGCTTGCGAATAAAATCGTCGCAGCCAATGGACAAAATTTTCTGGCGTTCTTCCTCGAAGGCGCTAGCAGTTAGGGCAATAACGATCGTGTGTTGATTGTAACAACCCTGCCATGTCTCAGAGATGTCGGCAGAGGGAGCCAAGGCTGTTGGCGATCGCAAAATGGACACACCAAAAGGATCGTTTTCCATCACATCAGTTGCTTCTGGGATGGGAGAGGCTTTGTGGACAACCTTAAGAATCTCACAGTCATCTGCATTAAATTCTCCTGCAAGGCATTGGTTCTCGGATGAGGCGAGTTGTTTCAATTTTGGGAACTTCTGCACCCTATTGGCTGCCCCATACCCTATCTCTTTACTTTTAATCATTCTTGTGGCTTCGTAGCCGTCCATGACTGGCATTCGCATATCCATAAAAATTAAATGTGGTTGCCAAGATTCCCAATTAGCAACTGCTTCTTGCCCATCTCTAGCTTCCCTAACTTCAAAGCCGATAGTTGTGAGAATTTTAACTAGCAATAGACGGCTTTCTTTCGAGTCATCAACTACTAAGATGCGGTATGCTTTTTCAGTCGGTGCTAAAGATAAAATTTGAGATTTAATTTGGTGTGTCGGTATTTCTCTGGGACAAGATAAACTAATTTTAATATCAAAGGCAAATGTACTACCTACACCAAAAGTACTGCTAACGCTAATATCTCCCCCCAGAAGTTGCACGTATTTGCGGCTAATCGCTAAACCCAGTCCCGTCCCTTGTTGAGATTTTCTACCGATTTCAGTTTGCTCAAAAGCCTCAAACAGCAAGTCAATTTCTTGGGGAGCAATGCCGCAACCAGTGTCTTGTACCTCGAAAAAGAGATGAGGGGGATGAGGAAGATTTTGCTCCCTCGTCTCCCCCTGCTTCCCCTGCTCCCTCGTCTCCCCCTGCTCCCCCTGCTTCCCCTGCTTCCCCTGCTTCCCCTGCTCCCCCTGCTCCCCCTGCTCCCCCTGCTCCCCTGCTCCCCCTGCTCCCCAGTCCCCAATCTCACCCGTAGCGTCACCCTCCCCATATCAGTAAATTTGATGGCATTTCCCAAAAGGTTGAGCAAGACTTGACACAGTTTATTTTCATCCGTTTCTATGTACTGAGGAATATCTTGTGGATATTCAAACAGTAATTCTAAATTTTTAGATGTAGCCCGCAAGCGCAACATCTCTTCCAAGTTCTTCAAGAGATGAATTAAGTCAAAGCTACTGAGATTTAATGTGATTCTACCGGCTTCAATTTTGGACATTTCGAGAATGTCGTTAATTAAGTTGAGTAGATGTTCGCCAGCACGATTAATAATTGTCAAGTTTTCTTGATGTTCGCCAGATAGTGAATAATCTCGGCTCATGATTTGGGTGAACCCAAGAATGGCATTGAGTGGGGTACGCAGTTCGTGGCTCATGTTAGCGAGAAATTCACTTTTGGCGAGGTTGGCGGCGGCGCTTCGTGCTGCTTCCCGAACGGCTGCTTGTTGTTCCTGTGCGGCAATTTTTTGCGATTGAATCAGTTGTTCTTGGGTGGTTTGGAGTTCTTGAATCACTTGCTGAAACTCATCAGTCCGTTTTTTGACTTGAGCTTCTAAGGTGCGATTATATTCTGCTAATAACTTTTCTGCTTGTTTGTGTTGAGTGATATCAAAAAATGTGGCGATCGCAAAAGCCAGATTCCCCGATTCATCATAGATTGGCTTACCCAAAACTTCAATCGGAATAATCTGGTTACAACGGCGAACTTCCATATCATCAACCCTGGTGCTTTCCCCAAGTAACGCTCTCAAAATCGGTAGGCGATCGCTGGGGTAAAGTTGATCTGTTCCGGCAAGGTAAGCTTGATATACCTCTGACAATCGTTCGGTGCTAACTTCTGCGATCGCTCCTTGACCAAGAATTTGCTGTCCAATTTGATTTGTATAATAAGGTTCACCTTCAGCATCTATAATGAATACACCCACTGGTATGGCTTCTAAAAATTGAGTCAGCCGACTCTCACTGTCAGATAGCGCTTCATTTAAGACTTGCATTTGAGCATTTTTCGCTGACAATACACTAAAGGATGCTTGGAGTTGCTTTGCCATAGTTTCAAATGACTTGGCTAGTTCCCCCAGTTCATCGGAGCGCTTGATTTCTGGTATTTGCTCCCATTCACCTTGAGCAATTTTCTTAGCTGATGTGTTTAATTGTAGAATCGGCTTAATTACCCAGCGAGCAGTCAAAATCCCAATTCTTGCAGCCACTAAAAAAGCAATTATGCACAGCAAAATGGTGATGCGGGTGTTAGCATCAATTTCTTGCATAAATTCGCCTTCGGGAATTACCGCCACAATTAGCCAATCTAAACCTAGTTCGTCCCTCCAGCTTTTTACCTGCACAAAATAACGCATTCCATCGGCGGTAAAACTTAGCTGTTGCTTACCCACAACAAATCTAAGATTACCAAAGCGGTTGATCAAAGACTGGGTTGTGAGTTGAGTTACATAATTTTGACTATCTAATGCTGATCGACGTTTTGTTTGACCATTAATAATGGTATATGGTGGCTCAGTAGAAGAAGCCACGATTAACCCGGAACGCTCTAAAATAAAAGTTTTACCCGACCGTTTGGTATTTAAATCAGCTAAAAATTTGCTGATTTGTGACAAGATTAAATCAACACTAATTACCCCAACAAGTTTGTGAGTTTGATCGTAAATAGGATAGCTGGAAGATATAGATAAAACTTCTGGTTTATCTTCCCATTGGTAAATTTGACTCCAGACGGGTTTGCCTACTTTGACTGCATCTGAATACCACGCTTCTACACGAGGATCGTAATTTTTGACTTGCTGCAACTGGCGGCGATTTCCCTTATCGTCTGAATTATAAATAAAAAGTTTCCCGATGCCATGCTTTTCACTAACTTCGTTAATTAACAGCTTGCCATTATTGAGACGTTCAATACCGATAAATTCCCCTTTGGGATTGGCAAAGCTGTTGTAGCCAACATCGAAAACCTGCATTTGTTTCCAAAAGTAATTTCCGGTGGTTTGAAAGTCGGAAAGGTTTAGCAAACCTAGCTCAATTGCATCTAAGTTGATTTGATTGATTTGTTTCGGGTTTGTTAAATAGTCATCAAGATGCTGTTCAATGCGATCGCAGATTTCACTTTCTAATTGATTAGCAAGCTCTTTTACCGCTTGTTGTCCGTTTTGATATGAAAGATAACCCACAAGTCCTACAGCCCCAAAAATTTGCAATATGAAGGGCACAATCAGAACATACCTCAGAGGCATCTTGGCATAAACTTTGCCAACTAAGCGATTAAGAGATTTGACGGGCTGAAATTTAGATAACATTGTTGTTTAATCTTCCCCAGCATCTGCTACGGGCATTTTTGCTATATCAGCTACATTTAATACCAAAAAAAATCCGGTATGTCATCTTTTTGACGATGATATCTCTGATGAAATTGAAAAATTGAGTATAAAAGAGCATTAAAAATTTTATTTGTATATTTATTCGACTGACTAAGTTCCTCCAATTACTCAATTTTCAAACTTTGCGACGCTGAATAGCCCGCACTTCGGCAAGCTCAGTGATCATCGTAGACATTGCAGCTTAATTGTCTTAGTTTTATTTGGCAATCTATCAATACATTCCCTCGGATAAACTGGAATTTAACCGATAAGCATACAGTATGCCATTCAAAAATTCAGGTCGCCATTAGCACCCAATCCCAAATTCAATTTTTAATTGCTGAGGGCTTGATTTTTCAGTCTCAAAACTTCTGGGCTTGGTACAAAAACCCATATCTAACTACAATCAATTTTAAAATTATTATGTAAATACATAGTAAAATCTAAAAAAAAAATTTACTTAGTATTTTTTATTTTAAAGATATATTAATTTTATTTTAGAAGTATTTCAATCTCATCGCCGATTTGTAAAATTTTTCCGGCTGACGATGGGGGTAATTGCGTATTAACGCTTAATCTGTAAAAGTGATTAAAAGGTGATGAAGCAACCCAATTTGGCAAGGTTGCTTGTCTTTGGGTTGCAAAGATTTTTTGAAAGTTTGGATAAGCTTCCCCTAAGTAAGAATCGCGGGTTGGGACTATACAACGCTGGCATGGATTAACCCCAAGAAAGTCCACATCTCCGACTCGAAAGGACAATAAATTACCTTGTTCAGTAAATAATTGATCTTCCCAAAATGCTGGTACACCACCAATCTCAATGTTGGCACGCATTCGACGGCGCATTTCACCTACACTTAAGTTGGGAAACCAAGAAGCTACTTCTGTCAATGTTGCTGTACTAATTACCGTTGGGCCAAGTGAGTTTGTGTCGTCAGGAAAGCCCATCAGAGAGTTTTGCTTCAATATGACAGCAAACCCAAAAAAATCACTCAAAGTTGTTTCTAAGGCTTGCCGTTCTTCATCCAGATGAAAAATTTGTTGAGAGTCACCACCTGGAATTTGTAGCAAGATATTTCTATTGAAGAGTTCAAATTGCGCTCTTAGTAAATGGATTTTAGCATGACGCTTACCATTGACAAATTTACCTCTTTCGTCAAAGATAGCAAACTCGCGGTCATACTCTAGTGCGCCACTAGGAAGAACTCTAGCATTCTCAACTTCAATACCATCGAGTGATTTAACTGGATAGAGTAAAATCTTGGCTAGGTAAGGGATCATAGCAATTTTGGATTTTGGATTTTAGATTGGTGATTTAGCTCTCTCCAATCTAAAATTCTTTTGTTACTTAAGTAGTTGGACAAAAATATTTACAGTCATTGCGAGCGGAGCAATGCCAACCGCAAGCGAATTGCTTCATTACGCAACTATTGGAGACGCTACCGCGTTAAGCGAAGCTATGCCGAAGGCTTTACGCTTCATTGGCAATGACATTGTGTAATTAATTCTGTCCAAGTACTTATCCACCTGATAAAATCATCAGTTTATGGATATAGTGGGGATTTATCTATACCTCCAATATGATTTAGAGGCCAGAAGCGAACTACAGCCCGTCCAATAATATTCTGGCGGGGGACAACACCCCAGCAACGGCCATCGTAACTATTATTACGATTGTCACCTAGTACTAGGTATGAATCGGCTGGTATGGTTTGGGGTCTTGCTAAAAAAGGTGGCTGTGGCCCTGATTGGCAAACATCAATTACAGTAGTCTGCCCAGAACTGAGATAATTAGACTCTGGTAGCGGTTTATTGTCAATATAGACCTTCCCATCTTTAAGTTGTACTTTTTCTCCAGGTAAGCCAATTACCCTTTTAATAAAAGCATCCTGATATTGTTCTTTTTGTAGCTCTTTAGTAGGTGAAAATACTACGATATCTCCCCTTTGCGGGTTAGCAAATTTATATTTCAACTTATCGACAATGATTTTGTCTGCCTCCCACTGATTTGGCGTACCATGCAGAGTTGGTTCCATCGATCCGGAGGGAATCCAGCGTGCTTCAGCAACAAAGGTACGAATACCCAGAGCTAGAACAATACTCAATACAATTGTTCTACCTAGTTCTGCGATCCAGGAATTATCGGGCTGTTGACTAGAGTTGTTATCAGACACTTGATTATGCATGAAATTACTTAACGGAAGGAAAGATGTAGGTAATTAACTGCCTAGTGAGATTTTATCTGTTAATCTTAACGGGAAAATTTTAGTTTCCTAGTTATGTTCGCATCCTAACTACCAATTTTAGATTGTGGATTTTAAGTTTTGGATTAGGGGTGTTTTTTCTGGGTTATAACTGCCTCTTGTGGGCGAAACCAATCTAAAATCCCCAAACCGTATCCTTTGTAAGATAAGGTTAATCCAAAATTGATTGACGAAGTTCTTCATAGATTAAAAATAAACTTTTTTTTAACAGGCGGCAAAAAATTTAACACTCAGAGCGCGACTCAGCTTAACCTAAAAGCATAGTTGTCTGTAATATATAGCTCCCTGTCTGAAAAAAGTTAGCCCTATGTCTCTACAAAATTTACTGATTCGCCGCGCTCGCATAGTCTTACCCAATGGTGAACTGATGATTGGGGATGTGTTGACGCGCGATCGCCAAATAGTCGAAGTTGCACCAGAAATCTCCCAAACAGCAGTAGTCACTGAAGTTGACGCAGAAGGGTTAACTTTGTTGCCGGGAGTGATCGATCCGCAGGTACATTTCCGGGAACCTGGACTAGAACATAAGGAAGATTTATTCACCGCCAGTTGTGCCTGTGCTAAAGGCGGAGTAACTTCTTTTTTAGAAATGCCCAATACGCGCCCCCTAACAACGACACAGCAAGCTTTAGACGACAAGTTAGAACGGGCCTCACAAAAGTCCTTGGTTAATTATGGCTTTTTTATTGGGGCAACAGCAGAGAATCTCCCTGATTTACTTTTGGCCAAGCCAACACCGGGGATTAAGATTTTTATGGGGTCGATGCATGGTCAATTGCTGGTTGATGGTGAAACAGCATTGGAGATTATATTTGCTAAGGGCGATCGCTTGATTGCTGTTCATGCCGAAGACCAAGCTAGAATCAACCAACGTCGCCAAGAATTTGCCAACATTCACGATCCAGCTGTTCACTCGCAAATTCAAGATAATCAAGCGGCTTTGTTGGCAACCCAACTGGCATTGAAACTTTCGCAAAAATATCACCGTCGTTTGCATATTCTCCACATGTCAACTGCTGAAGAAGCAGATTTGCTGCGTCAGGATAAACCTAGTTGGGTGACAGCAGAGGTAACGCCACAGCATTTGTTGTTGAACACCAGTGCTTATGAGCAGATTGGTACTTTAGCACAGATGAATCCACCTTTGCGATCGCCCCACGATAACGAAGTTCTTTGGCAAGCTTTGCGAGATGGCGTGATTGATTTCATTGCTACAGATCACGCACCCCACACCTTAGAAGAAAAAGCTCAAGAATACCCCAATAGCCCTTCGGGAATGCCTGGGGTGGAAACTTCCCTCGCTTTGATGTTAACTGCGGCGATGGAGGGACAATGTACTGTTGCCCAAGTTGTGAACTGGATGTCTAAGAATGTAGCTGTAGCTTATGGTATTCCCAATAAAGGAGCGATCGCACCTGGTTATGATGCTGATTTAGTACTTGTAGATTTAAACACATACCGTCCAGTCCGGCGCGAAGAACTTTTAACCAAGTGCCATTGGAGTCCCTTTGAAGGCTGGAACCTAACTGGCTGGGCTAATACTACCATTGTCGGTGGTAAAATAGTTTATGAAAAAGGCCAGGTAAATACCCAAGTGCGGGGTCAAGCTTTAACTTTCTTATAGCAAATATTTATTTAAGCTTACGTAGTAGACAAATAATTTTCCATCAAAGCCATACTTGAACTGACAAGATTTTCATTTATCCAGAGTCAACCGATTTTGGATTTTGGATTTTAAATTTGGGATTTTTGATTGACCCCGATCGCAAGAGTACGGGGCAATATGATTTTAAATTTGGGATTTTGGTGAAGCAGCCCGGTCTTCTCCCAAAGGGAGAGGCTACCGCCTTCTCTGCGAGAGGCTTCCGCTAACGCGAAGCGTCTAGTAGAGAAGGGGGTTTCCCAGCGTAGGCGACTGTTAGCGCAGCGTAAAGCCTACGGCATAGCTCCGCTTAGAGCGAGTCTGAGAACCTCACCCGAAGGGCAGTTATTTAAAAAAATTAGGCATCTTCCACCCGGATAGGAGCAAATAAAACCGGATTGCGACCAATCTCATAATATATGACCTCCATCCAAGTCATGTATTCCTCAGAAACTATGCCCGGAAAGATCACCAGAGAAATAATCAAGGAGAATTACTATGTCCTTCAAAATTTTAGCTTTAGATGGTGGCGGTATTCGTGGAGTTGTTGCGGCACGAATACTTCAACAAGTAGAACAAGAAATTAGAAGTCAGGGCAAAGCAAACTTCTTGCACGAATACTTCGATCTAATTGCTGGCACTTCTACCGGTTCAATATTAGCAGGAGGGATTGCTGTTGGAATGGAGAGTAATGAACTAATTGAAATGTATAAAGACCGGGGTAAAGATATATTCCCCTTAGATATAAAAGAACGCTATAAAAACTTGCCGTCTATTATAAGATCGATCCTTGATGTATTCTCAGTATCTAGATATTCTCATGATGGACTGATTAGCGTCCTCAAAGATGCGTATAAATCCACAAGAATAAAGGATATTGATAAACCCATTCTCTTAATTCTTGCTTACGATACGTTATATCGCAATACAACCTTTTTTACAAATTGTCATCCTGATTTAGGAGACAGATGGTACGATGACTGTTATTTATGGGAGATATGTACCGCTTCTGCTTCCGCTCCTACTTTTTTTCCTCCATATAAATTAGAACCTCTAGATAAACAAAAATTTGGTGATTGGGAATTTCCCCATATTGATGGCGGAGTTTCTGCGAACAATCCGTCTCTTGCAGCTTTGAGTCTAGCTATGAGGCTCAGTCAGTCTTCAGTATCTCCAATAATCAAGCAAAAATATAAACTGGATAATCTGCGATTAGAAGATATTTCTATCCTTTCTATTGGCACAGGTCAAACTGGTGAACCATACCAATATAAGCAAATCAGTACATGGAGAGGCTTAGACTGGGTAAAAAATCTGACTAATATTTTTATGGAACCGACATCTGAGATTGGTAGTACGATTTGCCGACAAATCATGGGTGGATATGATTCAAAACGTTACTTACGTCTTCAGTTTGACTTGAATGAGACATTTAAACCCAAGCCCAAAGAGACTTATAAAGATCCTCGCATTGTATTACCCCCAGAAGATCGAAAAAACCGATTTACAGGCGAAAGAGTCAGTGAAGAAATAGATAATGCTAGTGCTGATATTCTTCAGCAGTTAATAGATACCACCTCTGCATTTATCGATCGAGGTCTTACGTACTATACCAGAGATGACTCTGGTTCTCAGATCAAAAAGGCGATCGCTTCTTTCATTAGATATAACTAGTGCATACACGCAGATACATTAAGAATAAGTAGCATGCATAATACATCTCGTATTTATACATAATTATCGTATAAATACGAGATGTTTTGTTTAAGTCCCGCCATAGTTATCGCGTTACCCCTCCCCAAGTAGGCTGTTGACTTTGATTTAATTTAGGGTTTTTTGGTTCATGTTATTTTTGTGTCATTGCAAGCGAAGCGAAGCAATCCCAGGCGATTGCTTCACTTCGCTCGCAATGACATATATTTTGCATGACTTTTTAACTCTTAAAAAGGCATAGAGTCAACAGCCTACTCCCCAAGGCATCGGGGAGGGTTGGGGAGGGGTAGTTTTATTATGGATAATTGAGCGGACTTGATATGAGTGTTAGTTACAGATATCAAGAGAATAATCTATTAGTATTTAAAATCACTTTGAATTAACTTTCAACCATTTGATAAATCAGTATTATTGTGTATATATTATGACTCTAGTTCGAGTATATTGAGTATAAGGAAAAGTTAGACAACTTCTACATAACTTGATGTTGTTTAACTTTTATCTACTAACTTTGGCCGCTAAATAATCCAGATTTGTTCTCTTAATGACAGTAGAGAATAAATCAGGTTAAATCAAGCTGACTAAGTTCTACAAAAACTTTCATTTAACCCAACAACAGGTTACATTTTCTTAATTCATAAACTATCTAAATCAGTTTTTTAACTGATTATTGCAGCAATAAAGCTGAAATTACAAAATTTTTCATTTATTTTTGGTTGAGATAACAATGTTAGTGACTTACAGTGGTGAACGTGGTAGTGGTAGATAGGACGAGTGTGGAGTTATCCCTTGACTATTTGTAAAAATTTTTAGTGTTGCGATCTAAAAAAGTAAAATCTCTTGTAGTTCCATCGAGAGATGAGCTTAGATAGCAGCAATGACTTCACTAAGGACACAATTGAATGGTATGAGTTCGACTTGACGAGTGCCTTCATCTCCATAAGTCAAACTCACACTTAGATAACTATCTGGCTTGTAGGGCAATCGTTCTGCCCATTCAACGGCCACAATTCCTAGTATGACTTCAACACCTTGCCAGTAACTTTCTAAATTTAAGGCTGCAACTTCTTGTGGTTCTAAGCGATATAAATCTAGGTGGTAAAGTGGGAGCCGTCCTTCTGTGTATTCATTAATTAGAGTGAAAGTTGGACTGACAATAGGTTCAGTGATTCCCAAACCCTTGCCAATCCCTTGAACTAGGGTAGTTTTACCAGCGCCTAAATCACCTTGTAGTAAAATTACACTGCCAGGAGTCAGGGATTCACCAAGAGTAATACCTAAGCGTAGCGTCGCCTCTGTATCTGCAAGAAAAATTTTCATAATTATTCAGTCATTGGGCATGGGGCATTGGTTATTTACTAATGACTTAATGACTAATCACTACCTAACATGATGAACTCTACCGTACCACCGCAACAACACTTGTGCTAGTTTCTGCGGGTTATGACGGACAAAACCTGTTTCATCTTCATACAAAACATTAGCTGGAACAATCCGTCGTCCTAGCTGAATTACAGCTTCTCTATCTAGGAAAACAGGATGGGAGTTTTGTTGAGCGTAGCGGATGAGTGATTGTTCCGAGGGGGATTTTTTGTGTATCAACACAGCATCAAATAGCCGTCTTTCCCCACAAGCAGCATCAATTGCTCTGATGTGATCGGCAACAGTGTAGCCTTCAGTTTCTCCTGGTTGAGTCATTATATTGCAGATATAAATACGGGGTACATCTGTTTGAGCGATCGCATCGGCAATTTCTGGTACTAATAAATTAGGAATTAGACTTGTATAAAGGCTACCTGGCCCAATAATTATGTAATCAGCTTCTTTAAGTGCCTTAATAGCTGCTGGTACAGCTGGAGGATTAGCTGGAATGCAGCCAATTTTGACAATTTTCCCCCCAGCTTTGGGAATGCTAGACTCCCCATCAATGCGGCGACCATCGGCTAATTCTGCCCAGAGACGAACATCACTGAGAGTTGCTGGTAGTACTTGTCCCCGTACCGCTAGCACTTTGGAACTAGCTGCAACTGCTTGTTCTAAATCTCCAGTAATATCACTCATTGCCGTTAAAAACAAATTGCCAAAACTATGACCGATTAAGCCATCTCCAGCCCGAAAACGGTATTGAAACAATTCTGTTAATAACTTTTCCTCATCAGCTAGTGCAGCCAAACAATTGCGAATATCCCCTGGTGGTAGCACTCCAAATTCTTGACGCAACCGCCCAGAAGATCCACCGTCATCAGCTACAGTGACAATCGCAGTAATATTAGCGCTGTAGGTTTTTAGTCCTCTCAACAACGTAGAGAGTCCCGTACCACCACCAATTACTACTATTTTCGGGCCTCGGTATAATCGACGATGAGCCAGCAAGATATCAATGAGTTCTTCTCCACCTTCTGCTCTTAGTACCTTAGTAATTGAGCCGACAGTACGAGTTTGCCCCCAAAGTACTAACAACAAGCCGCCAAGCAGCACCAAAGGCCCACTAACATAGTTGGGTAAGAGGTTAGTGATTACTCCCAGAAAATTCCTAACCAACTCAATCATCCAAAAGATGGGAGTTAGTTTAATCCAAATAGCTAACCCCAAACTAGCCAGCAGTACACCCCCAAGACTGATCAACAACCAACGTTTTACGGATAGTCCAGGGGATAACCATTTGAACCACTGGTTAACCCGATGGGAAGTTCGAGAGCGCGACTGCTTTTGCAGGGCGTTGAGGGCTTGTCTCAGAAAACCAATTGACATACCTGATTTACAGCAGTGCTACAAACAATAATTAACAGAAAATGTACACCACTTGGTTTCAAATAGTAGGCGTGAAACTATTATATTTGTCTATTCCATTAGACTAAGAGCAAGTGGTTAAGATTGCCAGTATTCCCACTTAAACAATAGCGTGACTTAGCAAAAGTGAATTGAATGGAAAAACGAATTTTAGGATTAGACCCCGGACTGGCAACTTTAGGATTTGGGGTAATTACCTGCACACAAATTCCCAATAAGGTACAAGAAACTACAGTAAATATGCTAGATTTTGGGGTAATTAAAACGTCAGCTGATGTAGAAATGGGACAGCGCCTATGTACCTTGTTTGATGATTTACACACCGTGATGGAGGAATTTAAACCAGATTTGGTTGCGATCGAGAAACTATTCTTCTATCGGATGTCAAATACAATCTTGGTTGCACAAGCGCGGGGTGTACTAATTTTGGTGTTGGGGCAGCGTCGTCTTCCCTATGTAGAGTTTACTCCTGCTCAAATTAAGCAAGCTTTAACAGGCTATGGTAATGCTGATAAGTCTGAAGTGCAAGAGGCGGTGGCGCGAGAGTTGGATTTAGATGAAATTCCCAAGCCTGATGATGCTGCTGATGCTCTGGCGGTAGCATTGACTGCTTGGTATCAGGTCTAAGTGTACGCAAACAATAAACTTCTTGACTAACTCGTAAAGTCCTTGACTAATATCATGTCCGCCAAATTACCCATAATAAAAGAACCCCACCCCCAACCCCTCCCCGCAAGCGGGGAGGGGAGACAAAGCATAGCTTTGGCGGGGTGGGGTTCTTCGGGTTTAATAAGCAATCAAGCGTACATGATATAACTGTCACAGAGTAAAATAGGTATTCATAGTTTGCGCTGTAGCGCCAAAGCGCAAACTATAAAACTATTTACAGCAATTTATCTGGTGTAATTGGCAAATCACGAATCCGTTTACCTGTGGCATGATAGACTGCGTTAGAGATGGCTGCCGCTACCCCAACAATCGGAAGTTCCCCTAAGCTTTTGGTTCCTAGTGCATTCACATAAGGGTCGTGTTCTTCAATAAATTGCACTTCCATATTGGGGATATCTGCATGAACGGGAATCAGGTAATCGGAAAGGTTAGCACCAACTATTCTGCCCTGATTGGCATCTATTACAGTTTTCTCCATCAGCGCCATGCCTATCCCCCATGTAATTCCTCCTAAAACTTGACTCCGCGCTGTCTTGTAGTTGAGAATTAGCCCTGCATCATAAACGCCTACGCAACGTCTAATTTTAATTTCTCCCAATAATTCATCAACTGCAACTTCGACAAAGATTGCACCAAATGAGTGTTTGGCGTATTCTTTGCTTTCTGGGCTAAGTGAAGATTCTTCTGTAACTTCTAAACTCTCTAAACGATGACGATGCAAAATCTCGGTGTAACTGTCTCGCTTCGATGGATCTTGTTTTAAAAATATTTGCCCTGATTCGACGGTAATATCTTCTGGTTGAGATCCATAAAGTAGAGAATTTGGATCTTCGATCGCCATTTGAATTATTTTATCCCGAATAGCGATCGCAGCTTGATGCACTGCTGGGGAAACGCTACCAACTGTCATTGAGTTACCTGCAATCGGCGCTTGAGGAAAATTGCTATCGCCTAATTCAAATTGCACTGGTAAGCCTAATACTTCAGCAGCTACCTGCGTCATCACTGTATAAGTTCCTGTACCGATGTCTTGAGTACCACTTTGGACTTTAACTTTACCATTAGCAAAAATTTCTACTTTGACTGATGCAGTTCTAGAGTTGCTAGGAAATGTCGCACTTGCCATTCCCCAACCAATTAGAAAATAACCATCTCCCATAGAACGGGGAACTGGGTTGCGTTGTAACCAACCAAAAATTTCTGCCCCTTTTTGATAACATTGTTTCAGGGATTTACTTGACCAAGGTAATCTTTTATGCGGCTCGATATCTGCATGATTTATTAATCTTAGTTCAATTGGGTCAATATTTAAGGCATAAGCTAGTTCGTCCATTGCCGATTCTAGGGCAAACATCCCCGTCGCTTCTCCTGGCCCGCGCATAAAGGTTGGTGTGCCAGTATTCATCCGTGCCAAACGGTATTTAATTTCCAAATTAGGACAGGCGTACATCATCGTTGTGGCTACGCCAACAGGTTCCACGAAGTCATCAAAGAGGGAAGTTAAGGATGTACCAATGTGATTGATAAGGGTTAATTTGCCTTCCTTGGTTGCACCTAATGTTAAATGTTGTTGAGTTTGGGATCTGTGGCCGCAAGAGGTGTACATTTGCGATCGCGTTAGTACAACTTTTACAGGGCGCTTTACTTGACGAGAGGCGATCGCAGCTAAGATTGTATGCGATCGCAACAGCGCTTTACAACCAAATCCTCCGCCTAAATATTTGGAGATGACACGGACATTCTCTTGAGGAATATTCAGCACAGATGCAATTCCTCTCTGGGTTGCCGAAATGCCTTGAGTGGTTTCATACAGAGTCAAATTATCCCCTTCCCACATTGCGATCGTTCCAGAAGGTTCAAGGGGATTATGATGTTCCATTGGTGTGGTATAATTCTCCTCTACCAGAACATCTGCTTGGGCTTTCCCTGATTCAACGTCTCCTCTGGTGATTTTACCCGGCATCATGCCAAAAAATATTGATTCGGGTTCAAATATCTCTGCATGTGCCATCGTGACTGTTGCAGTGGCTTCTTCGTAGATAATTTTTATCTTGGAGGCGGCGGTTTCGGCTTGTTCTAAAGTTTGGGCAATGACGATTCCCAAATGTTGACCATCGTAGTAAATATTATCGTCTTTTTCGGTTGGCTGGGGTTGTGGAGAGGGGAAGAAGGGGATTTTTACCAGCGATGGGGTTTGTTGGTAAGTAACGATATCTAGGACACCAGGGACGGCAACGGCGGCGGATGTGTCTATTTGGATAATTTTACCGTTTGCGATCGCGCTTTGAAAAATTACTCCATAAGTTAAATTCTCTATGGGCACATCGGCTGTGTAAGGCGCTTCTCCGGTAACTTTGAGTCTACCATCAACGCGATCGAGTGGTTTACCGATAATTTTATTCATAATTTTTCTGTCACAACTGAAAGCGCACGTATTAAAGCGCGTTTGACTAATTCAATTTTGAATTCATTGTGGGTTTGGGGTTTGGCTTCTTTAACGGCTGTTTCTCCTGCGGCTATAAAAGTAGCTTCATTAATTGCTTTGCCTTTGAGGAATTCTTCAACTTCCCAACTACGCCAAGGTTTGGGTGCTACTCCTCCAAAAGCGATGCGTGCTGATTTGATCGTGGCTTGTTCTACCTCTACAGCAACAGCTACAGAAACAAGAGCAAATTCGTAGGAAGCTCGATCCCTAACTTTTAAATAATAAGACTTATATGCAAAATTTGGAATTTCAATAGCGACAATTAATTCTCCTGGCTGTAATAGAGTTTCTTTTTCTGGTGTTTCACCTGGTAAGAGATAAAAATCATGAATTGAAATGCGACGCGCTTTTTCTGTCCCTTGGATGCAAATTACCGCATCTAATGCCGTTAGTGCTACAGCTAAATCGGAAGGATGAACGGCAATACAATGTTTACTCGCCCCGAAAATAGCGTGCATTCGATTGTAGCCTGTAATTGCGGCACAACCTATACTGGGAGTGCGTTTATTGCAGGGAAAAACCGAATCGCGAAAGTAGCCACAACGGACTCGTTGCAGTAAATTACCGCCTACTGTTGCCATATTTCGCAGTTGCGGTGAAGCACTTTGTAACAGTGCTTGACTAATTACGGGATAACATTCCTGAATTTGGGGATGAAAAGCGACATCACTCATTCGGGAGATAGCACCAATACGGATTCCATGAGGTTGAGATTCAATATTTGTTAAAGGCAAACTATTAATATCAATTAATATATTTGCGGTTTGAACTCCATCTTTCATTAATCCGAGTAAATCTGTACCACCAGCAATAAATGCAGAATTTGCGTCTTGATTGACTGTTGCGATCGCAGTTTCTGGGGAAGTAACTTTAGCATAACTAAATGGCTGCATTTTCCATTTCCTCTAGCACATCCTGAATTGCGGCAATAATATTAGGGTATGCTCCACAACGGCAAAGGTTTCCACTCATCTTTTCTCTAATTTCTGCCTCAGATATTGGTGATTCTTCTAATATCATCCCTACGGCTGAGAGAATTTGACCCGATGTGCAGTAACCACATTGAAAAGCATCATGGGTAATAAAGGCTGTTTGCATGGGATGGAGTTTGCCATCTTGTGCTAATCCCTCAATTGTGGTAATTTCATTATCGATGTGCATCACTGCTAGAGTCATACAAGAATTAATTCGCCGATTATTAACTAATACAGTGCATGCACCACATTCGCCGCGATCGCAAGCTTTTTTAGTCCCCATCAAACCTAATTTTTCCCGCAGTGCATCAAGTAAAGTAACGCGAGGTTCTAGTTTCAAGGAGTAGGATACACGATTGATGTTTAATGATAATTCTACTTCCTCGAAACCGAATATTTTCACTTCCGGGTTAAGAGGGTTTGAAGTTATTGGAACTAAGGAATTTTTTTCCATGTTTTATGCAGATAATAATTACATTTATTACTTTTAGCAAAACAGGACTGAGTTAAAAATGAGAATTATTAGTCAGCACTGTTTCGGGGAAATGACTATAGCAATTCTTAATCGCATAGAATACAGACCTAACAAGAACAGCCCCTTCCCTACTAACGTTGGGGAGTAAGATTCCATTCCTCTCTCCTTTTAGGAGCTACGGTGTACACACAAGTCTAATTACCCCCCTTAATCCCCCCTTATAAAGGGGGGAAACCGGAAAATCTTGTTCCCTCCCCAATACATACGGGGAGGGTTAGGGTGGGGTAAAACCTTGGGTTTTTCAGCTATTTCAGACTTGTGTGTACACCGTAGCTTAAAAAGGGGGGGCAAAAGTCTCTTAAAGTCCCCCTTTGTAAGGGGATTTAGGGGGATCTCCAACGATTTTGGGTTTCTACAGAGATGTGTGTACACCGTAGCCTTTTAGGAGAGAGGAATGGAAGTGAGATCAGAATGTATTGCTTCCATGCGAGAATTGATATAGATAGGTAATTTAGAGGTTTTTTTGGTAATATTCCTCTATTGCACCTACAGCTTTTAACAATGGCGAATCTAACGGCTCAATCCAATCCGCTACACCACGTGCTAAACCAAGAGTTGCAGTTTTTTCCGATGGTTCAAGCCGATCGTTTAGTGTCTTGGTTTTAATAGATTGTAAGGCAGCGATCGCATTATTTAAAGGTTCTGAAAACTCCGGTTTATCTTTAAGCGTTTGTTCAGCAATGTCAGATGCTTGGTCGATTAGCTTGATAAATTCTTCTGTCTTAGTTTTCATGAATTTGACGGACAACTAAAAGGTTTTACAACGAGATTTTTTCCCTCAGACCACTTGATATTTGGATCTTTGGAATCTTGAATGAATATCTGTTGACCACCCCCTGGATAACATTTTGTAGGTGCTTGAGGGGCAACAATTCCTTGATAAATTGTCGTTCCTGCTGGTAATGTTACTTTTTCTATGATAGTGGCTTGATTACCCCATGCTTGATTCAGAGCTAGATTTTTGATTACTTCGACATTTGTTTTATATTTGTTAGTTGTTAAATACCTACCATACTTGTTCTGACTGCTACTATAGTAGCGATAAAAAGTCTTAGGATGTTCTAGTTTGACTTCCTGACATTTAGAATCTAAGAAGGTAACGGCAATATCAGATGCTAGAGGGCATGAAGAGCTAACTTCTTGGGCAAGAACTTTTGGTGAATTTACAAAACGCGGCAATGAACTGACTGAAAAACTCAGAAGGCTTAAGCCAATGCATAGGGAAGCTGATTTAAATTTCATACAAACTCCTCTTCACAATTTTTTTGAATATGAAGATGATACAGCAAGCTTACTTCCGTTACAGTAAGTTTATGAAATTTAAAAGTCCAATTTCGGGAATTTATCGCCAAAATCGATGTAATGGTATTTATCAAGAAAGGCAGAGGGCAGGAGGCAGAAGGCAGAAGGGAATACTGCCTCCTCCCTCTGCCTGTGACCGAACCGAACTTGGGTATAAAACCCCACCGTCTATACGGTGCTTACAATTGGTTGGGGTCTGAATCCCCAACGAAAAAGTTCCTTCTGCCCTCTGCCCTCAGCATAGATGCCTTCTTCAATCGAGTTTGTCGGATTTGGAAAAATTTCTGAGTATGTGTAGTTTTTGTTACTTCCAGCAACTGCAAAACTGATGCAAACTAATTAGAACAATCATTCAGGGTTGATTCTTGAGGAAGATTGACTAAAACAGTACTTAGGCGTAATTTCAAAATTATTGTAGAGACGTTGCAATGGAACGTCTCTACTCGATTCCGATTCAAACTTCTAATATGAACATAAATCGAACTCAGAAATTATCTAAACCGATAGTAGATAAAGTTGCCATTGTCGGTGCTGGCCCAGGTGGGTTAGCTGCTGCTATAGCGCTGAGAAGCCAAGGTATAGACGTTCAAGTATACGAAAAAGCCCAAGAATTTCGTCCGGCTGGAACTGGACTAGGGCTAGCTCCTAATGGGTTGAGTTCTCTAGATGCGATCGCACCGGGAATTGTCGAAACCCTCAAAGCTTCAGGATGCGAGGTTCACCAAACGGTTTTAAAGAATATTCAGGGAGGAACAATCCGAACTAACCAAACCAAATATTTAGAGAAATATGGACAGCCATTATTAACTATTTGGTGGTATCGCCTCCAGCAAGTCTTAGCATCGAGATTGCCATCTGATATCATTCATCTCAATCATCGCTGTATCGGCTTTGAGCAAGATGAAAACGGTGTGGAAATTCATTTTGATGGTGAAAAATCGGTGTATGCAGATTTGCTGATTGGGGCTGATGGCGTTAACTCTGTAATCAGAGAAACTTTATTTGGCGAGGGTAAGCCTAATTACATTGGTAGTCTGTGTTGGCGTGCCGTCATCAAATATCACCACGAGCTATTTAACGACTATGAATTAGTTTTCATTAAAGGCAATCAACAGTTCATGTACCTTCTGAATGTAGGCGGCGGCTATACCAGTTGGATTAGTCGGAAGTTCTCGCCTGAGTACTCCCTCTCCGACAGCGCCGATCGAGTCAAGTCTCGTATTCTCCATGAATTAGCTGATTGGGATGAATCCTTTCGCGCAGTAGTAGAAGCGACACCAGCCGGGCAAATTTGGGAAGGGCCGATTTGCGATCGCCCAACCTTAACTCACTGGAGTCAAAACAAAGTCACTCTCTTAGGCGATGCAGCCCATCCAATGGCTCCAGCTATGGGACAGGGAGCCAATACCACTTTTGAAGATGCTTATGAACTGGGAGAGTGTTTTGCTGATTCAACTAATCTCCAAGAAGCTTTAAATACCTACGAACAGCGTCGCCTTGAACGCACAAAAATTATCCAGGCTCGCAGCGCTTTGGGTGAGATGCGCTACTACGATATCAATACTGAAGCAGCTAATGGGCAACGGGAGCAGCAAATGACAGTTAATGATGATTTTCAAAGATGGCTATATAATTACAAGCCATCTGTATCTGTAATAAACAAAACTTGAGTAATTACCAAAAAAAACTTATAGGAAAGGCTAATTTTATTGGGTAATTTGAGAATATCAGAAGTGACTGTTTTTAGTCAAGCCCTCAAACCCAACAAATTCGTTGAATAATTGAGAATTATTCGCGTAAAATCAACACAACTTAATCAAAATGTTAATTTTTATGAACTTTGAGCGCACTTAGCCATTGATACTAATTCTGTGTGAGTTGTTATGCAACAGGGGGTAAAATCTCCTTGTTATATGCGGGGTTGATTTTGTGCAGCTTCACAAATAATTGCTAAAAGAGCGATCGCTATGAGTTTTTTAGTAGTTGGTTGAGATGAAGCGGAAATAATCAGCCGAATACAGCGTTTTTCAGGTAAATGAATTACACAACAGGTAGGGGAGCCACTCCGTTGGGCGGGCAATGCCCGACTTGAAGGATGTGGCGTTGCACAGCATTGCTGTGCCTTTAAGATCATCTGTACCTCACTTGATCTATTTAATTTCCTGAAAATTATCGATTGTCAGATATATTTCTTCATCAGCTATTTGACTGTCATAATCGACATCAATTTGGGTTGGATAGCCGAGTTTAGGATTATATCGGACATTCAAGCTGAATGCGTTACGGTTAATAGCGTCTTGAATCACATTAAAAAGCTTGGGAATTGTTTTATATTTTTCAAAGTACTGCGGATTAACTGGTTGATGTGTAGCTACAGAAGTGATTGAAGTTGTTTGACCATTACGCACTTCAATAACTACTGGCCCTCTAGCATCTGGTATACAAAAGCAACCATTGCTAAACGTGTAGCGATAGTTAGAAATATTTGCCTGATTCCACAAGCGCCGATTAAAGTTTAATCGTCTTAAATTCAAGTTATTATTCGCTGGAGATTTTACTGTCTCTGTGGGAGTTTGAGGCATTGCTGGTAAGTTAAAACCTCCAGATAGCAACAGTACTGTACTGATAATGATAGGTAAGCGCATATCAATCCATTTAATTTTAAAAGTCTTAAATATATTAATTAATTAAATTGTTTAAATACACTTTATCTTTTGATTAAAATTTCTTTTGTGATTAATTAAATTTCCACATTTTAAGAATATCCCTGCATAGTCCAATCTTGAAGATATAAATTAGGAACTTTGCTAAAATCTTTTTGATTGCGCGTAACGACAATTGCCCCCTTAGCCAGAGCTATCGCAGCTATTCTTAAATCTTGCGTACCCACCTGGATTTTTTGCTGGCGCAAATTTTGGTAGTAATTGTATGCTGCTTCATCAAAATCCAACAAATTCATATTACAAAAGTAAATCTGAGTTATTCGCAAATTTCGATAAGCAACTGCTAGTAACTCTGGTTTAGTAGCACATTTGCTGATAGAAGCTAATCTACCTTTTAATTGTTCTTCTAGTGTGACTGTTGTAATAAATATGTTGGAACTTCCCATAGCTTGAGCGCGTTGTATAATTTTAGAATTACCATGTTGAGAAAGAGTAACATGATCGGTATCGAGGATATATTGGCTCAAGCTGACTGATTCTCCTCTAAAGAAGCTTCATAAGCAGCGACTTCTGCATCTAATTCACGTCGATTTGCAGCCATATCTTCTACAAAATCATCAAAAAGTGGGTCATCTTTGAAAATACCATCAAATTTAACCCAAGGATTGGACTCTTCAACCTGCTGTTGCTGTTTCAAGATTGGCAAACAACAAAGCCGTAATGTGACCCACCATAAGTAAGACATAATAGGGCTGTTGAATTCACCATCATTAATTAAACCGTGAGCCATGCGGTTTCTTAAATTTGAACCAGAACGTTCAATTAACAAACCTTGGAGATCAAAAAGTGTGTCTTCATCAAAAATTGAGTTTATTTGTGGATAGTTGCGGGCGAAAAGAGTAGTATTCAAATCACGCTCATCTTCAATTCCCTTATCGATATCAATTTTTGAGGGTAAAGCACCGTGTTTTCGGAGTAGATAACGGATAGAATTCTCAATTTGAGGAATGAGAATATGAGTTGATGTGAAGAAGTCTCCGGTTAATCCAGCATAAAGGCCTTTGGCAAACTGCTGTTCTCTACCTGGTGGCACAAAGGGGTTATTTGAAACAATTGGAAAGAAGTCTTCTACTTGTACATTATGTTCCAGATTTATTTGATACTTTGCTGGCTCAGTATAAGCTAGAGCCTGAAGTTGTTGATAGTAGATTGCATTTTTGTACATCTCAAAACGAATTGATTCTTCTACCTGCTCTGGATTATTGGATAAGCCTAACTTGGGTAGACGAGCTACAACTTTACCCATCTGATTAATCATTGAAGATGGGAATAAATGATATATGGGATTTTCAACAGCTATTTCCAAGACTTCTTGTCGAAGCTGAGACACTTTAGGTGGTGTTCCTAGAAATGCTAGAGAAAAGAGTGCATTATAAAATTCTTTATCTTTAACATGTGATCTAGCTATATCCACCTGAACACTAATATCTGTTTCATGAGAAATAGGAACTAACTCATTTAAGGATTGCTCCTGATACTGACTACGAAGCTTCCGAACCTCTTCGGCTCTTTGTTTGGCAGCTATAGTTTCATCCTTAGTACCTTGGACATTCATAAAAGCTTCAAAAGCTTTTTCCATAAAATGTGACGCTCGGAGGTAGCTTGGATCTATCCCCTTAAGGCTATCTTCAGCTTCTTTGACATAGGTTTCAGCAGCCTGTATTTGCGCTGTACGTTCCTGTTTTGCATCTTTTTCAAGACGATGCCATTGTGCTTTAATTTCCCAATAGTTTCTTGCTCTACGCCAATCATTCGCTGATTCTGATAGGGTTGCGGCTTTTTCAGCTAGAGCAGCATATTTATTAAAATCACCGCGTTTGTGTTCCTGTAAAAGCTCCATAAGCTTTGCTGATAAAAACTTTGGATCTTCCCCATTACAGCGTTCAAGAACTTTCTCTATATGTGCAACAACATCTTCAAATTTATGATTAATTTTGCGTGCTAGCCAGAGCGCCCGTTCAATTTTAGCGAAACATAAAGTCCAGTTTTCAAGATATTCTAATTCTGCGGCAGATTTTAAGTAATCTGTGACTGCTAACTGCGCCATTTTATAAGAGTCACGTCGTTTGCTAGTCCAGAGAATATCTGCAATTCGTGCTTGAAGCTCTGGGTCTAAGACTTCATCTACAATCTCAGCCAAAAAATCTAGATGATCTGTCAAGCGCTCAACAAATTTAGCCAAAAACTTTTCATTTGATCGTGGTTGGATTGCAGCATCAGTCACAACCGTCAGAATCTCAAAGACAGACTGTTCTCTGACATTTCCTGCCTCTTTTGCTTCCTGTGCCTTGTTCCAAAAGACTCTGTTGTAAGCACTACACTCTTTTCTCTCGCTGCTATTAAGCACGTCCTGCCAGCGAGAGTTAATAAAATCTTCTTTAGTGAGAGGAGGGTTTATTAATGGCATAGTCTAGAATTACTTGGCTATATATCTACTATGCCAAATCTGAAATAGATTGGGCTATTGTTAGCTCTGGCTGAATAATGCAAACAAAAGCTATAAATTAACATTCCCCAGCAGAGCCAGGGAATAAGAGAATGCTAACTCGCGGCTAAATTGCCCCAACCGACATAAGGTAATTTTGCTGCCGTTACCCGAACTTGGTCAGCATTTGCCACTAACTGACCGCAAGCATCCCAAGTTCCAGAAATAAATGTGCTTCTTGTCCCTTCACCGATCGCAACTGGGGCTGTGTAATCACCAATTTGCACTTGCAGAGTTTCTAGATTCACTGTTACGGCTACTTGGGGATTGGTAGCCACTAACTCTTGCAGTTGTTTAACAGTATTAGCATCGGCTGTCATACAAGGTATGCCCATTGCCACGCAGTTACCGAAAAAGATTTCGGCGAAGCTTTCACCGATTAAAGCTTGGATTCCCCATTTTGCGATCGCTTGGGGTGCGTGTTCCCGTGATGAACCACAGCCAAAGTTCCGATTGACTATTAAAATATTCGCGCCTTGGTATTGGGGTTGGTCAAAGGGATGTTCGCCTTTAAGTGCCGTTCGGTCATCAATAAATACGCCTTCGCCTAACCCATCAAAGGTAATGGCTTTCAAATAACGGGCGGGAATGATGCGATCGGTATCTATATCATTACCTACTAAGGGTATACCACGCCCTGAAACTGTTTTAACTTCACTCACCATAGTTTTTATAAAAACGAACCGCAAAGGACGCAAAGGAAAGAAAGAAAAGGTTACAGGAACTCGCGCACATCAGAGACTTCGCCTTTAATGGCAGCAGTGGCAACCATTGCCGGACTCATTAATAATGTCCGACCGGAGGATGAACCCTGTCTTCCTTTAAAGTTGCGGTTAGAGGAGGAGGCACTGATTTGTCTTCCTTGTAGCTTATCAGGGTTCATAGCTAGGCACATGGAACATCCGGGTTCGCGCCATTCAAATCCGGCTTCCTGAAAGATTTTATCTAGTCCTTCAGCTTCTGCCTCTTCTTTCACCCTTTCAGAACCAGGGACAACGAAGGCTTTGATTCCTTCTGCAACGTGGCGACCTTTGGCAATTTTCGCCGCTTCCCGTAAATCACTAATTCTGCCGTTGGTACAACTACCAATAAAGCAGACATCTATTTTGGTACCTTTAATCGGTTGACCTGGATATAAATCCATATATTGGTAAGCTTCTTCGGCAATGAATCGATCTTCTTCCAGCAGTTCTTCGGGCTGAGGCACTGACTGGTTGACACCGATACCTTGACCGGGAGTAATGCCCCAGGTGATAGTAGGAGAAATTTCCGCAGCGTCAAATACCACTACATCATCGTACTGGGCATCAGCATCGCTCTTGATGGATTCCCACCAAGCTACTGCTTTATCCCAATCTGCACCAACAGGTGCAAAATCTCTACCTTTGAGGTAATCGTAGGTGACTCCATCGGGATTAACATAGCCGCATCTAGCACCGCCTTCGATCGCCATATTGCACACTGTCATCCTTTCTTCCATATTCATTTGTTCAAATGTTGTACCTGCAAATTCGTAGGCGTAGCCCACACCACCTTTCACGCCAAGGGTGCGGATGATATGCAGGATGACATCTTTGGCATAAACTCCTGGGTTCAGGCTGCCATTGACTTCAATTTTTTTTACTTTTAGTTTCGAGAGGGCGAGGGTTTGGGAAGCTAGAATATCGCGGACTTGGCTAGTACCAATACCAAATGCGATCGCACCAAATGCCCCATGACTGGAAGTGTGGCTATCTCCACAAGCGATCGTCATTCCTGGCTGAGTCAATCCCAGTTCTGGAGCGATGACGTGAACGATACCCTGATTGCCAGAACCGATATTGTAAAAAGTTATGTTATTTTCTTGACAGTTATTTTCGAGCGCCTGAATCATTTCCTCTGCCAAACTATCAACAAAGGGACGTGCCTGATTTTCTGTCGGCACAATATGATCGACCGTAGCGACGGTACGCTCTGGAAATAGTACTTTTAAACCCCTCTCACGTAACATAGCAAAAGCCTGGGGACTGGTGACTTCATGAATTAGGTGAAGCCCAATAAATAGTTGCGTCAGCCCTGATGGAAGTGTACCAACGGTGTGTAAGTCCCAAACTTTATCAAACAGGGTACCTTTGCTCATACGTCAATCAGTATTTAAAGAGTCCGATATTAAATAGTATCAAAAAAGAGTCTATATTTTTCCAGATTACTTCATATTAACCCAAGTTGCGGGTTATCAAATTCTAGGTTTTTGCATCCGTCGATTCATGCGATCGCGAAACGATGACTTGTTAGTTCGCGTAGCGCATTGGTGTCAACTTAAGCAAAAAGGAACTATAAAATGTATAACTAAGAACATCTGGATTGATGTTCTTAGTTATATATTATAAGTAGAAAATGCCCAGCAAGAACAGGAAACCCATATCTGCGGTAGCAAAAGCATATACCAGCGCCGCCAACAAAGGAAATCGCCTAAAATCACAGCCAAATACTTGTTCATTCAACCTCTTACACTGAACTGAATCCACAGCTTTTATTTTCTAACTAAGAGAAAACATATTTATAATGATCTGATTAGTTTTCAGCTTGAAAAAGGCGAGGGTAGTAGTAGTATGAACCGAACCAGTCTAGGTGTATTTCTTTCCAGCCTGATGGCTGTAAGTTTAGTGAGTGTGAGCTTAGTTCCGGCTCAAAAAGCATCTGCTGATGAACACATATTGCGAGATGTCGGTATCGGAGCAGGGGCTGGAGTAGTATCTGGGGCAGTAAGGAGACGTGGTTCGTTGCTGAATAATGCCATTAAAGGAGCAGCTGCTGGGGCAGCTGTTAATGGTGTCAATAGTACGAGGTCTAGATATCATAGAAAGCATCGGAATTTAGGTCAAGATGTTGGAGTAGGGGCAGCAGCTAGCACAGTTACAGGTGCTGTAACTCGCGGTGGCAAAGACACCCTTGGGGATGCAGTCGATGGTGCAGTAGCAGGAGCAGCTATTCATCTTTTGACCAATGGCAAAAATTAATAATTGCTTGTCAATTATGATATGCAATTGCATAGTTAGATAATCTATGGAATAAGGGCAGGGTCTACCTGCCTTTTACTAATAATGTGGTCTGTTCCATTCAACGATTAATAGTCTTGTCCCGACAGATACAGCACTTCCTGCTGCTATGAGGTACAGATACTTGGGATGCTATTAGTAGTCTGTCAAGCTAGTAATGAAAAGTTTGTAGTAAGCACAAAGCTTGCTTAGAAAATTTTGTTTAACCCTTTAGCAAGTGTTTCAGTAACAACCAGACTTGATTTTTGATCTCAACTGGTTGTGGATTGGGGAACTGAGTATAGGGTTTGGGTTGTGCAATACTGTTGGCTGAAAGTACACAAATAGTTAATTCTCCATCTGTGTAATATTTGTCGCCTCCTCCATTATGAGCTTGCCACGTAGCGCCGACACCAGTTACTTGATATAAACTAACAATCTGATGTGTATTTGCAATACTTTTAATTAGGCTATCTCTTTCTTGGTCAATATTTGCATCAATATGGTGAGTAATCTGTCCTGTATTATGGCTAAGTTCAACGCTTTGATCAAATGTCGCAGAACCTAACCATAAAGGTCTAAGATCGCTACTCAAGTCGTTTGATTGCCACAAGCGTAGATGATGTCGCTGCTTGGCACTATTGCCTACAGGGAGTTCAAAAGCCAAATCTTGCTTGCGTCCCCATAAATATAAACTACTCACAGGTGCAGTTGGGTAAGAATGCTTGAGGAGAACACTTTTAGCAATGCCAGCACTTGAGCGTAAGGTAATTGGGTCTGCTGGATACCAACCTGCTGCCAGTAGCATCTGTACTACTTCTGCTGTTGTACCAACAAATCCAATATTTAGTGGATCTCCAGAAATCCCTTCTGCCGTTTTGGTTGTTTTTGGAGAATGTTCCAGCTTTGGATTATGTTCGTAGTGACGCCACAGTGCTGGTAAAACTACATAACTAACCAGTCCATATAAGCCGAATAAAGCAACTAACGCCCCAAAAGCGTACCAAACCCAATGTCGATGTTTTGGGCGTAAATTGTTATTTGAGTTAGAAGCTTGTTGCATTTGAATCCGAGTGAGAATGGCAGCTTTTCTTTTTTAATTGATCGTGGCATCCTTGGAAACAATATTTCAAAAAACTTTTCTTTAATTCCTTGGGCGACGTTGTTTTGGCTATTTATCCGCAAGCATTTGTTCCGTGCGAATGAGGTGTATGTTAAGCTTTAGGTCGTATTCATCCCGTTTCTACAGGCGTTGAACCCCCGTAAATTGGCAATAGACATCTCCAAAAATTAAATATACGTAACCTGAAACCCTTGTAGAGATGTAGCACTGCTACCTCTCTACATTCATTTTCGGAGATGTCTAATGGTATTGTAATATCAGAAAATATTGGTTGCTACATTGCGGCAAGCACAAGAAAATTTACCTGGATAGATAGACTCATAACTAAATATGGTCAAGACTAGGTTTAATTAAATGTCAATTTTTTCAACCATAAGTTTGCCGCAGAAGTTTTCAACCATCAAGTTGCAGTTGCGGCAAAGATATACTTGAAATCGCAACATTTAATTTGTGAATCTACAGGTAACAATGGACGTAACTGGATTCGAACCAGTGACCTCTACGATGTCAACGTAGCGCTCTAACCAACTGAGCTATACGTCCTTACTACACAGTTATTAATAATAGCATATGCTTCTCTGCTCTTGCAACATAAAGACTAAATTCAGTTGTGGTCTTGAGTTTTGACTAATTTGCATTTAGCAGCAATGAATAGAAGGCAAGAGAAAGTTACCCAACTTCTTTTAGAGGCTGAGTTAAGTGGAATCGTTAAAACCCACATTCCGCACCCACAACTGTGACACCCCAAGAAAACAGATGTATTTAGTACATAGGAACTAATTAGTCGGAGAATTGACTAGAATTTATTGGAGACAAATAGAAATTATTATTCTTAAGTTAGATATATAGTCAATAAACTTGGACTTTGGGTAGTGGTAAATATGTAGTGATAATAAATTTAGACGTTACAACAAGAATTATAATGATGAATAAAATACCAAATAGTACCAATATGATTATCTAGCCTTTTAGAGAAGGATAAAGTCTTTCTAACCAAACGAGAAATTCTTTGATGCATTGTATTATTAAAGCGTTCAATATGATTAGTCTTGCCACTTTCCTTCCCAACTGGCTGATGACGTTTATAGTCTTAACAACTCTGACTGTTACCTCTAACTCACTTCAAGTAGAAGCAAAAAGTATCCCTAGAGAAAAAATTTTGCGAGGCGAGAATTATGGAACACTAAGAAACCAAGGAAAGTTACGTACATACTATATGTATACGCCAAAATATTACAATCCTAAGCATCCAATATCGTTAGTTTTAGTATTTCATGGAGATAATGGCAGTGGCAAATCTATAGAAAAAGTTTCTCGCTTCAATAATTTAGCAGAACTATTCGGATTTATTGCAGTTTATCCAAATGGACTTGACCATCAATGGAGCTTTACAGGTCACGTCAGACAAAAAGTAGATGATATTTCATTTGTTGCAGCTTTAATTGGGCATATACAGCAAATTACAAATATCAACCGACGTAAAATCTATGCCACTGGTTTTTCTGAAGGTGGGATACTGACTCAAGCTTTGGCCTGTAAACTTCCTAATCAAATTGCTGCTTTCGCATCAGTAGCTGGCTCTCTAACTACTCGATTTATGCATAGTTGCCATTCTTCGGTTTCTATCTCAATGATGATGATTAATGGTACGAAGGATTTGAGTGTCCATTATCATGGCGATCCCATTACTCAAAAAGAGGCTCTTGTTTCTATTCCAGAAACCATAAATTTTTGGCAAAGGCATGACCAATGTACTTCATTCTCTCAAATTCAAGAGTTAGCTCGAACTAAATCTCGTAATCACTTGCAAGTCAAAGCTTTTCGTTCCTCCGGTTGTAGAAATGGGTCAGAAGTCTTGCAGTTCAATATAGTCAACGGTGGGCATTTCTGGCCTGGTGGTACTTCAACTGATACTAAATTAAATCAGGTCAATATTCAGCTTGGTTTTAATGCCAGTAGAGCAATTTGGAGCTTTTTTCAACGCCACAGTTTGAGTAGTTTAAAACCGCCAACTATTAGGAAAGCTAAAAGATAATCTCCCAAACATCTGATAACACACGCAGATCGCAGTATTAGCAATAACACTGTCTGGGAGAAAACTAATACTTCTGGGATAATAGTATTAGTACCGCAGGGCGGAATTAAAAATTAAAAATTAAAAATTAAAAACGAATACAGCATGAGGGTTTCATTGATTTGGAATGGGTGGTTTATTTCCGCCGCACTGTACTAGCTTGATTAGAATCAAATCTTTGAGATTTGATGCTAGCTCTTAAACTCCCCTCCTTCAACTACTCCCACCAAAAGCCAGAGAGTCTTTACTTCGGCGCACGAAAGCCAGCTTTTTCTGCTGTTGCTTCATCTTTGAAGCAGATATCAGGCTTGGTTTGCTCATAATTGGTTGATTTGGCCACATGGTAGATGTTGCCTCGATTTCTTGTTATTTTCCCCTTAACAGGTGCCTCACTCGGACAAGTCGTTTCTCCTTGAGGTTTAACCCCTAGCTTGTCTGCTTCTGCCAAGATACCCGTTTTATTTGCAGGTGATGGTCGCTTTTTAGTGCTTGATGTCGTAGCATTACCAGAACTTGGAGTTTGCTCGATTGCACTTGGAGTTGACGATGTACTACTTGCAGACTCTTCAGGCTTTGGAGGGATTGATGTCGTAGCATTACCAGAACTTGGAGTTTGCTCGATTGCACTTGGGGTTGACGATGTACTACTTGCAGACTCTTCAGGCTTTTTACTACAACTAGCAAGCATTACGATCGCTAATAGTGTTAACCCTATGCTCAATAGACGAGGTTTCATTTTACTTTTCATTAAAATAAACGCTTGAATCAGGTTAATACATTAAGCTCACAAAGAGATCATCACAAACCCAAATTATTCAAACAATATACATTACTCATCGAGCGCGATCGCTCCCCAAGAACGTTGCGCTCGATAGCTGGTGACTTCCTTACAGGCGATAAGTAAGATTCTGCTCTTTTGGAGTTGGCTATGAAATGCTCTACACACCTCAAATCACCGCCTAACTGAACCGTATTATATCCGCCTTTTAAATTTGATTAGAAACTTGAATATTATTAGTTATGACTTACGCATTAACATATAAGATAAATTTTGTCATACACAAAACTGTAAGATTACTTAATTAAATTAGGTTATTTTCTAATCAAATGTATTTGTAGCACCTGTCTTATATTAAGATATTTCTCCGAGTCAAGCTCTTCGCATAAAGGGTTTGAGTAATTACATAGTGCAAATTTGCTTGAATATATAAGGTGAAACTGGTCATGCTTTCTACCAAAGATAGTAACTCTCTTAATGAAATTACTAGTATAAAATCTACCCTTTCGCCATCAAAAATATTAGATGTTTTTGGTGATGGTAATTATTACCCTGGCTCCAGTTTAAGTGGTGTCAAGAGTTTTAGAGCGAGCGCCCACAGTAGTTATACTCCTACGAAAATTGACACTTTTGCAGGGAGAAATTATACGTATAATCGCGTTGTCAAGAGTAATGAAAGTCACGAAAATACTACTCAAGCGGCCACTGCTGCTGTTCAACCAGACCTGATAGTACAAAGTAACGTTTCGGCTCCCAGTTCTGCGGCGGCTGGAAGTACGATTCAATTGAGCTATCAAATTGAGAACCAAGGCAATGCCAGTGCTGGTTATAGCTACACCAAGTTTTATCTATCTAAGGATCTGAATATCGGAAGTGAAGATATATTCTTAGGCGATGACTACGTTACCAGTATCCCATCTGGTTACTATAGTCCAGAGTCAACTACACTCACCATCGGCAGTAGCGTCGCAGCAGGTAGCTATTATCTGGTGTATCAAGCTGATGGCTATAACTATGTTGCCGAAAGCAACGAAAGCAACAACGCTATTGCTGGCGTAATTAATATTATTAAACCAGACCTGATAGTACAAAATATCTCAAATCCCAGTTCTGCGGCGGCTGGAAGTACCATTCAACTCAACTATCAAATCAAAAACCAAGGTAATGCTAGTGCTGTTGCTAGCAACACCAAGTTTTATCTCTCCCAAGATTTAAATATCGGAAATGAAGATGTGTACTTGGGCTATGACTACGTTAGCGGTATTGCTGCTGGTAATTACAGTTCTAAATCAACCACACTTAGCCTTAGCAGTAACATCAGTGCTGGGACTTATTACTTAGCATACGTAGCCGATGGCGATGGGAATGTTGCTGAAAGCAATGAAACTAACAACGGGACTGCCGGAGTAATCACCATTACTCCAGCCCCAAAATCAGACCTGATAGTTCAAAATACCTCAGCCCCTAGTTCAGCATCCGTCGGTAGCACTATTCAACTAAGCTATCAGGTAAAGAATCAAGGTGCTGGTGCTGCTGTTGCAACTACCACTAAATTTTACCTATCCAAGGATACCGTTTTTAGTAATGATGATATATTGTTAGGCTCTGATAGCGTTAACAGTATTGCCTCTGGTGCTACTAGCTCAGAGACAGCATCGCTGATTGTTAATAATGTTCCCGCCGCAGGTAACTATTACTTGCTCTATCAAGCTGATGGTGCAGGAAATGCGACTGAAAGCAATGAAACCAACAACTTTGCTAGTAGAGCGATCGCTATTACCCAAGCAGACTTAATCATCCAAAACGCTTTAGCTGCTAGTACAACAGCCGTTGGTAGCACCATTCAACTGAGTTATCAGGTGAAAAACCAAGGTGTTGGTGGTGCTGTTGCAACTACCACCAAGTTTTATTTATCGAAGGATAACGCTTTTAGCAATGACGATGTGTTGATCGGCTCTGATGCCGTTAACGCTATTGCCGCAGGTGTTACTAGCTCAGAAACAGCATCGGCGATCATCAACAATGCGATCGCCGCAGGTAACTATTACCTGTTGTATCAAGCCGATGCTAATGGAAATATTGGCGAAAGCAACGAAACTAATAATATTGTTAGCAGAGCGATCGCTATTAATGGCCCCAAACCAGACCTAATCATCCAAAATGTTTCGGCTCCTAGTCTTGTTGACCCTGGTAGCTTAATTACAGTTAATTATCAACTGGCAAATCAAGGTACTGCCAGTGCTGGTACAAGTACAACAAAGTTTTATTTGTCTAAAGATGCCGCTTTGAGCAACGATGACACACTCTTAGCCTCTAACCAGAACTATTTCTATTCTGGATTGGGTGCTGGTTACTATAGCTCAGAATCTGACTTTTTCGTACTCAGCAGTAGTACCACTTTTGGAAACTACTATCTGCTATTACAAGCCGATGGCAATGGCGATATTTTTGAAAGTAATGAAAGCAACAACGTCACTGCCAAAGCAATTACGGTTGCTGCACCAGACTTATTAATCCAAAATCCTGCCGCTCCTGCTAGCGCTAACATCGGCACTTCAATCGCACTCAGCTATCAGGTGAAAAACCAAGGTAATGGCAAAGCTAGTATTAACTCTACATACTTTTATCTTTCCAAAGATGGAAGCCTCAGTAATGATGATGTCTATTTAGGTTCTGACTTCGTTAATAACTTGAACGACCTTGCACCCTCTACAATAAGTTCAGAATCTACATCTTTGTCCATTTCTAGCACCATTACCACTGGTAATTACTATCTGCTGTATAAAGCGGATGGCTCTGGATCATTGAAAGAAAGCAATGAAAACAATAACGTTGTTGCCAAAGCAATTACAATTACTGCACCAGATTTGGTCATCCAAAATGCTACATCTGCTAGTAGTGCTGCTATTGGTACTACACTCCTAGTTAATTATCAACTGAAAAACCAAGGTAATGGCAGTGCTGGGGGGAGTAAGACAAGTTTTTATCTTTCACGAGATACAACATTTGGTGATGATGATGATATCAGCTTAGGGACTGAAATTGAGGGAAGTGCAAGTCTGACACCTTCTGCCGTTAGTTCTCGCTCCACTTCTATTACCCTTGCTCCTACAATTAATGCCGGTAAATACTACCTGATATTGAAAGCCGATGGTTCGGGAAATGTTGCTGAAAGCAATGAAAGTAACAACGGTGTTTACATTACCACACTAATTACTTTGAATCCTGTCAATGGTGGCGGGTTTAACTCCACTACAGGTTATGGTTTAATTAATGCCGCAGCAGCAGTGGCGAAAGCTTTAGGTCAAAGTACATTTGCTGATGTCCCTGACTTGGGTGGTGATAATTGGGGAGCCGACGCAATTAAAGCACCGGAAGTTTGGGCAAAGGGATACACAGGTCAGGGTGTGATTGTAGCTGTGATAGATACTGGGGTAGATTACAATCACCCTGACTTGAACGCTAATATCTGGAAGAATACCAAGGAAATTGCTGGCAACGGCAAAGATGATGATGGCAATGGTTACATCGATGATGTCAACGGTTGGAACTTCGTTGGCAACAATAACAATCCATTAGACGACGAAGGTCATGGTACTCACGTTTCTGGTACTATTGCTGCGGTGAAAAATAACTTTGGTGTCACTGGGATTGCCTATAATGCCAAAATTATGCCGGTGAAAGTTCTCGGTAGCGATGGTCAAGGTAGCAGTAGCGCGATCGCCAAAGGTATTCGTTATGCTGTGGATAATGGAGCTAATGTCATTAACCTCAGCTTAGGTGGATCTGCGGACAGCGATGAACAGTCAGCTATTCAATATGCTGCCAGCAAAGGGGTATTTGTCGTCTCAGCAGCAGGTAATGACGGCGGGACAGCACCAATGTATCCAGCTCGCTATGCCGACCAATGGGGACTTGCCGTTGGAGCAGTCTCTTATAATAGAACACTGGCTGACTTCTCCAACCGCGCTGGAACGACTTCACTCGCATACGTTACAGCTCCTGGAGCATACTTGACAGGTGATGACGACGGGTATCTAGGAATCGGTATCAAATCGACACTTCCAGGTAACAAGTATGGTTTTGAAGACGGAACATCTATGGCGGCTCCTCACGTTGCTGGGGTAATAGCTTTGATGCTCAGTGCTAAAAAAGGTCTTACTAATGCCCAAGTGCGTCAGATTGTCACATCAACGGCAGGAAATACTTTAGTCGTTTAAAAGCATAAAAATATTCAGCTATAAATATAGCTGAATATTTAGCACGTTAAATGTGAGTAAATGCCATGTTTCCATTAGTTCGACTTCATGTGAAGTCAAGCAAATCAAGTTGAAGAAGTAAAACTAAAAAAGCAAAAGAACGAATTGCTCTTTTAACTTTTAGTTTTTTCTTTTTGATTCCAATTATGTCTGGGGATCAAATTTCACCGCAAACTTGACATTATTCAATTTTCTTTGCAGCACTTGTAGGTAAGCAGTTGCTTCATTGTGGCGACGAAATCTTGCTACCACTATGCACTCCTTGCTAGGGTAACTACGAATTATACACCACGGATGTAGCTGCTCAAAATAGGTCATAGTAACCTCCTAGAAGTGCTGAAAAGGTCATGAATAATGCTTTCTTGAATTGCCTAAGTTCACACTATTTTAGAAGGTGTACAACAAGATAGGTCTACTTGATATTGACAATTACCTACTTTTATGAATCTGCTAAACTACTAGGAAAAAGCCAAATGCAACAGTCTCCGCAGATATTCGGAAATTTCATCGGAATGTTCTAGTAAAAAATCCATAAATGCTAGATACCGCAAATCATTATTATTGGGAAAGCGGCGATTTTTACCTTGTTTAAACCAACCTCAGAGGATGTTTTAAAAGTCATGATTGATGCATCAAATATTTATTTACCCCACCCTAACCCTCCCCGATATATTGGGGAGGGAACCGGATTTTCTTGTTTCCCTGGACTGAGATTACCGCAGGTTCCTGAAGGACACCCTTATAAAGGGGAGGGAACCGGATTTTCTTGTTTCCCCCCAATATATCGGGGGGATTAAGGGGGGTAATAATTCGATTAAAGTCACAGCTAACTACTTTTAAAACATCCTCTCAGTCTTTTTACACTAACCACCTTTGGGTTTCCATTAGTTTAACTTCCGAAGAAGTTTAATACCAATTTAATGTGAAGTTGCACATATCTTGATCCCCCTAAATCCCCCTTAAAAAGGGGGACTTTGATAGATGTTTTTCTGGTTCCCCCCTTATTAAGGGGGGCTAGGGGGGATCGAATTATATGCAGCTTCATAAAAAATTGGTATAAAGTTATATTGCAGGTTTTTTTAGTGCCATCTTTTAATCGCGTTTCCATTAGTTCAGCTTCCGAAGAAGTTTAAAGAATGAACCATGAAGCTGTTAAAGAAAACATATTCTTGTTTCCATTAGTTCAACTTCCGAAGAAGTTTAAAGGGAACAATACGCATTTCATTCTTTTAGATCTTCTAAAGTTTCCATTAGTTCAACTTCCGAAGAAGTTTAAAGAACTTCTGCCCCTGCTTCAGCTAATGCTCCAGCAACAGAAGTTTCCATTAGTTCAACTTCCGAAGAAGTTTAAAGCATCGAGTACCGGGACAACCCGCGCCTCCTGACTTTCAGTTGTTTCCATTAGTTCAACTTCCGAAGAAGTTTAAAGGAACAAGTTGCTAACACAAGCAACAGCTCCTCTTGCAGGTTTCCATTAGTTCAACTTCCGAAGAAGTTTAAAGCCATATAGTCCATAAGATTGAAAATGGAAACGATTCTCGTTTCCATTAGTTCAACTTCCGAAGAAGTTTAAAGACGAAAAAGACTGCACCAATACAGGATTTTAGTGCATTCGTTTCCATTAGTTCAACTTCCGAAGAAGTTTAAAGCCCCTACATTTATAGGGCCGCACTCTGGCGCGATGGAAAAGTTTCCATTAGTTCAACTTCCGAAGAAGTTTAAAGAATGTTAATAGGTAATTATCCTACCTTTGATGGTGATTGTTTCCATTAGTTCAACTTCCGAAGAAGTTTAAAGTAGCTAAAGAAAAGCTCAAGAGGGCTGCTGACGCTGGTTTCCATTAGTTCAACTTCCGAAGAAGTTTAAAGAATTGTTGCTCCTAGGCACGGTTGGATCGATTATTGTTTCCATTAGTTCAACTTCCGAAGAAGTTTAAAGTAGTAGCTTCTTAGAAGAAAACTTCCACATGACAGAACGTTTCCATTAGTTCAACTTCCGAAGAAGTTTAAAGTTGCTTCTGTACTCTTTGCTCCTGATCCAAAAAATCCAGTTTCCATTAGTTCAACTTCCGAAGAAGTTTAAAGTTGGGAACTTTGCGACGCAGCCAACCAGGCCGATCAGTTTCCATTAGTTCAACTTCCGAAGAAGTTTAAAGAATCATGAAAAATTATTTGCTTCCTGTATTGCTTCTTTGTTTCCATTAGTTCAACTTCCGAAGAAGTTTAAAGCACTTCCTATGGTTTTTCTCTGAAGTAGATTTCAAGTTTCCATTAGTTCAACTTCCGAAGAAGTTTAAAGAAATGATCGAAACTACTGACGCAGTAATCTCTAGATAGTTTCCATTAGTTCAACTTCCGAAGAAGTTTAAAGCTGAAAAGTTGGTAAATTTTTGGATTGAATTAAAGGTTTCCATTAGTTCAACTTCCGAAGAAGTTTAAAGATGATAAAACTGATAAAGAAGCGGCGAAAAATAAAGGTCGTTTCCATTAGTTCAACTTCCGAAGAAGTTTAAAGTTTGATTCACGTATGCTCAGAAGTTGGATTTTTCCTCGTTTCCATTAGTTCAACTTCCGAAGAAGTTTAAAGACAATAATGAACAAGGCTTCAAAGAGTCTGTACGAGAACGTTTCCATTAGTTCAACTTCCGAAGAAGTTTAAAGATAATAGTGTAACCCTTTGGATCTTTAATAGAGAATGTTTCCATTAGTTCAACTTCCGAAGAAGTTTAAAGTATAGCTTTTGCCGAAGGAATAGTTCATCACTATAATACGTTTCCATTAGTTCAACTTCCGAAGAAGTTTAAAGGGGATTAGACATCACGAGTCTCTTGGATACGATCCTGCTGGTTTCCATTAGTTCAACTTCCGAAGAAGTTTAAAGATTGATACCACGCTTACTAGGCAGTATTTGACGCACCGTTTCCATTAGTTCAACTTCCGAAGAAGTTTAAAGTGAATTTGATGCGGTCTCGCCGAAAAGAGTACTTCACGTTTCCATTAGTTCAACTTCCGAAGAAGTTTAAAGAAGACAGCTGGAAATGCCCATCTTGTGGTGCAATAAAGTTTCCATTAGTTCAACTTCCGAAGAAGTTTAAAGTTCTGTTTGCCAACCCCGGAACTGCTGCCAAATGCAGAGTTTCCATTAGTTCAACTTCCGAAGAAGTTTAAAGGGAAAAGGTTACATTAGTCGAGAGCAATGTAATTCTAAGTTTCCATTAGTTCAACTTCCGAAGAAGTTTAAAGTTTTCATTCCAGTCCCCATGGATGGCGGTGGAATTGTGTTTCCATTAGTTCAACTTCCGAAGAAGTTTAAAGGGATCCATTTCCAGCACCTACCACAACGCCTACGCCGGCACGTTTCCATTAGTTCAACTTCCGAAGAAGTTTAAAGCTTCACGCGACTATCTTGCTTTCAAAAGCAAACACTTTTCGTTTCCATTAGTTCAACTTCCGAAGAAGTTTAAAGAAGAAGGCGCAGACTGGAAAGTGGTAATAGTGAAGGTTTCCATTAGTTCAACTTCCGAAGAAGTTTAAAGTTTATGCAGGGCAGTTTCCTGACCCGAAGAGAGTCATTAAGGTTTCCATTAGTTCAACTTCCGAAGAAGTTTAAAGGGTAGTCGCTGAAAGCCTTACCCAGCAATAAGTCTACAGCACTTTTTCGTGGGATGCAAATTTTTTCCGAGATAATTGATAATTCTTGGCAATAAGTTCATCATCAAGAGGCATCAAACCCATAAGTAGAGTGCTTTTCGTGGGATAGAACGAGAGAATCAGGGTTTCAGCCATTGTGTCTATCCCACGAAAAGTCAATTAAAACAGTAAATCAACAACTATTTTCCAGTTTTACTTCTGCCAAGTCATTGGACGATAAACTTCAACCTCACCAGTCAAACAAGCAATATATTCGCGCACCTGCAATTCTATACAACGACGATACGCTACTTTATGACCTGTGTGTGGGTGCATCGTCTCGGTTTGTAACTTCTCCTCCCAGTGCTTAAGATATTTTTTCAACGCACTCGCTTGTAAATATACACCTCCACGTTCGTCAGGGGGAGTAAAATCTTCAGGATCGAGAATTTTTTTATTCACCAAGTAAGCAACAAATGAATCAACAACTTGAGCGCGAAACTCTTCCATCAAGTCAGATACTAAAGCTGGGTGATTGTCGCGAGGAACGTGTAAATTACCAAAATGAGTGTGCAATCCAACCGCTTGCACAAAGGAAAAAACTTGCTGACTTAATAAAGTATAACCCAAACTCATTAAACTATTAATTGGGTCAGTTGGTGGACGTTTAGTACGCTTATCAAAAGCGAAGAAACCTGTAAACAAAGAACCCAAGGCTTGAAAATAGAGAGTCGCAGCTTTCCCTTCATATCCCCGGAGAGCATCCATACTTTCGGCTTGGGGTAAACTGTCTATGAGAATTTCGATTAAATCTATGGCTTTGGTGGCAATTTCTGTTTCCCTACGACGATTTAATCGCATTAGTAATATCCGAGAATTGTGTAATTTGGCAGCTACAATGACTTCTGCCTGTTGGCGAGTAAATAGAGGATTGTCACAGTTTTTTACCTGTTGAATTAAATACTCAACCTTAGCATATCCCTGTACACCTGTATGTCCAAAGTACCTACCTTTTTGTGAGAGATACATAATCGGAATCCGCCACCGTAAGGCATAAGATATCGCACCATGTGATACATTACAACAACCAAATAACACAATATTACTCACCCGACTTGCTGGAACTTTAATCCGCAATTCTCCCTGGTAGTAAACTTGAAATTGTTGATTTTTGACGCTCAAATAAGCGCCTTGGTCAGTTACGTATAAAGTAGACATAGAATCCTGCCAAAGATGAGAGATTGGTGCTTGAGGTAAATTGCTAGGTTTGCTAGGGGAACAAGCCTTGGGCGGACGAGATTCAAACTTGAGTTTGCGTTCCTTGGGGCGAAAATAGGGATAACCCGACTCATTTGTTACCCATTCCCCCTGTCGTACAGGTATGGGTGGAGGTGGTGCATAAACGTTACCCCCTGCAAACCGATAACCTAGAAAAATAAATTCATCATTAGGGGTATAAATTTGTGTCTTCTCTGGTTGCAGGTGTAAATAAAGTTCTCCTAACCAAGCAGTAACTTTATCCAAAACCCGATTCGCTTCTTGAAAACTACTACAAGCAATAGCAAAATCATCCCCGTATCGAACTAAATTCATGCCGTGACGCAGACATTTCCGATCAAAATCGCTCAGGTATAAATTAGCTAAAGCACCGGAAAGCACGCCACCTTGCAACACACCTTTACCCGGATAAACAGGTGTTCCGGCAATCACAATCCCTGATTTGAGTTGTTCGGTAAGCAATTGCAATACTATTGGTTCAAGTTTCAATTCCTCTAAAGCACTTAACAACAAAGCCCAACAAAGATTATCAAAAAACTCCGCAATATCAGCCTTAATAATCCACTTTGGTTGTAATTTGTAGTCCCTATACAAATGTTGTACAGCTTGCTGAATATTTCTGCCGGGACGATAAGCATAACTACAATCAAGAAAGGTATCTTCTAATGGAAAATACAGTTCTTCTAGTAATAAACGCTGCACAATTCTGTCTCGGACGATAGGAAGACCAATCAATCGCTTACCACCGTTTTTCTTAGCTACATAAAATCCCTTTGCGGGACTAGCGCGGTAAGATTCTTGTAACAGTTGGTGAAGAATCACCTCTAACTCAGAATTTGCTCCCGCAGCAAATAAGTCAAGGGTTATTCCATCCACCCCAGCATTACGACTTCCCGCACGGACTTGAAACCATGCAGCTAGAAGGTTTTCTTTGGTGAACATGATGATTAAGTAAAAAGTTAAAAGTTAAAAGAAAGAGGGGAAGAATATTTAATTCTTTTGCCTTTTGGCTTTTAACTTGTTATTTTTATCTTTGCAGGGGGGTATATGAGTACGTGTATGACTTATTGACTCTTGTATATGACTTCGTATATGACTTAAGTAGCTTTAAGAGGGAACAGGGAAATCCCCACAATTAAGATTAGGCGATGCACTGAGCCGTCGTTGTGGTATTTGGATAGACGCATTGAAATTCCGCTTTGCGGTATAGCCCTAGGGCGTGTTTTCAAACTGCTCGTTTAGCCTCCTAACTTTTTATATCCCCCTAAATCCAGTTGAAGGGAGTAGCAAAAACAAACTTGTTTTTTCGTTTAGCCTCCTAACTTTTTATATCCCCCTAAATCCCCCGATAAATTGGGGGACTTTGATTCTAGTCCCCCCCTTTCTTAAGGGGGGTTAGGGGGGATCTAAAGCTGTGGGGTAACTCTAAAAGACTTGTGTGTACACCGTAGCTTTTTAAGGGGGGATCTAAGACTTTGAAAACACGCCCTAGTGGTCTGTCAAACCCATTTTGACGGTTGTAGAGACGCGATAAATCGCCGTCTCTACAGAAAATTTTCCCAAATTCTTGGTACTAAACGCTTGTTAAATTATGCATTTGTGTTGTGTCTCCTTGGCATATCCAAGCCCCCCAATAAAATGGATGTTCAAGTGGTGTGTCTTCCTCTTGACAATCAATCTTGGTATTTGCCAACAAATTATTTACTTGTAAAAGTTGTTTCAGCACTTCCATACCCAAAGCAGACTGCCGCAGTTCTTTTACCGTAATTTGACGTATATAATTCTGGGCATTTTGCAACGCCTCAGCACGTCCCATTTTCAAATGTAAGTTGTCAAAGAAACGCTCCATCAGTAAGGCCGTAGCTTGGTCTGGTACTTTCCATAGGCTCATCACAAGGGTTTTTGTTCCAGCAACCGCAAAAGCACGACGCAATCCAAAAACACCTTCGCCAATTTTAATATCTCCTCTGGCGGTATCACAGGCAGATAATACAGTCAGTTCATTCGCCCACAGGTCTAATGAGGCAATATCCTGGGCGAAAATAAAGCCTTTACCTGCTGATGGGGGTAAAATCCCTCCAGAGAGCCAAGTATTAGCACCAGCTAAAGCCAGTCCAGAACGCATCATTGGGTTTTCTATCTTTGATACTTCCAAATGCATCGTCTGAAACGGTGCTTGTGGCGAGTCGGCTAAAAATAAACCGTGAGTGGCAATCAGCATTATACTAGGACAGTTGCTAGCGGTTAAGTGGGTTTCAAGTGCTTCTGCTCCCAGATATAGCCGTGCATCTGGTAGCTTTTTGGCGACACTTTCAGCAAGAAACCTTGTACCAAGTGTGCGGGACAAAACTTCACCGTTAAGAGTGTTGATAAATTCATCGTTTGAGGATTGCTGTTTTACGATCGCTAAGGGACTTTCAAAGGCGATCGCACCAGTCGTATCAGTTTGTTCAGCAACCAAATCAAAATCTGGATCGGCAATGACTAGAGGTTTGCTAGCGGGGCGCAGTTTCGGAATTTGCGATCGCAAAATATCCCGTCCCACACTTAAATAACTGATGGTAAACTCATCCATCAGTAAGTGCCTGTTTGTCTCGTCACAAGGCAATGCTTGAAATGGCAGTAAATTTAAGTTCCCATCTGGTGCAAATATTAAATGTTTCCAGCCTTTTAGGGCGTTATAAATAGGCTTAATAAGCACTTGGCTAAGTTCGATTGCTGGGGCTGAGTCGTATGGTTTAATTGGCAGCTTTGGTAATTGGTCAGCTTTTCCCCATCCTAGAGTTGCCTTGCTATAGTCTGATGTCTGCAAGCGAAATGCCCAAATTAGCCGATCAATGACTTGGGCTGACCCTAAATCTATCATCTGCACTGCATCTGGTTGTCCAGAAGGTAAGACAAATGCTAGATAACGAGCAGGTTGCCATTGGATGTCTCCATTCACTGGAATTGCATTAAAATCGAATAATTCAAAGCGGACAAATTCGACTAATATCGAATCTGCTGGTAGGGACGAAGCCACAGTATAACGATTAGAAAGTTGCTCAAATAACTGAATCTCTGGTACTTGAGATGCCAGTTGTTTTTGAAGGTTGTTATATTGTGCCTGTAGTTGTGCTAATTGTTTCTGGTAGCTACTGAAATCGCTGTTTTTCGGAGCAGAAAAAGTCAGGTTGACTAACTGGGCGTTCAAGTCACCCAGTTGACGAAACTTTTCTTGGAGGTGGGGATAGCGATCGCTATAAAGGGCTTCGTTTTGCGCCGCCAACGATGCAGCAGTTAAAGCTTTGCGCTTCAGCACCAAATCTAACGCCGCAGACATCGCACTTTCTGAATCAGCAAGATGTTTGTAGACTAGGGAGAGAAATAAATCGAAATTAGCTCTAAGTTTCTCAATAAAGGCTAGGCGATCGCTTTCGGAACTAAAGGCAAATAGATTACTAATCATCAAGTCATTAATCTCGCTTGCCTGTATGCGGTATGACAAAGCTTCCTCTGGGCGTTT
This sequence comes from Nostoc sp. KVJ3, assembly GCF_026127265.1. Taxonomy (GTDB): domain Bacteria; phylum Cyanobacteriota; class Cyanobacteriia; order Cyanobacteriales; family Nostocaceae; genus Nostoc. Next base: position 2,537,167 of record NZ_WWFG01000002.1, on the reverse strand, counting down.
AGTAGCAGCTAATACACTGGCCAAGTTATTTAAACTTAGAGCAGTATCTGGGTGTTCATCCCCTAGTAGATGTTTCCTCATAACTAAAGCTTCTACGTACTTTTCTTCGGCTAACTGGTAGCGCCCAAGTGATAAGTATATTAATGCCAGATTATTTAAACTGTTTGCAATATCTGGGTGTTCTTCTCCGAATAGAGATTTTCTAATTTTTATTACTTCTAAATGTAATTTTTCTGCTTCTAAGTAGTTCCCTTGATTTCCATAGACAGTAGCTAAATTACTCATACTACTTGCTACTTGTGGATGTTCTTGCCCAAACAAAGCTTGAATAATGAATAAAGCTTGTAATAATGACGATTCTGCTTGCGAATATTGAAATCTAGCATCATGTAAAACTGCCAAATTATTGAGAGTTTCCGCTAAAAGAGGATGCTTTTCACCTAGTAATTCTTTGAGCATCTCTAAGGCTTCTAGATGCATCTCTTCCGCCTCAGAATATCGTCCTTGCATCCGATAGATTGTAGCTATATCGTTAAAGCTATCTGCAATATCGGGATGCTTTTCACCTAAAATATTTTTTCTAATTGCTAAGGCTTCTAGATAGATTTTTTCAGCTTTCGCGTATTGCCCTTGCAACCGATAAAGTAATGCTAAATTATCTAAATAATTCGCAGCTACAGGATGCTCTTTCTCAAGCAAACTTGACCACATTGGTAAGGCTGATAAAGATTTTTGTTCCGCCTCTAAGTATCGCCCTTGAGATAGATAAATTATGACTAAATCGTTTAAACTATTGGCAATATCTGGATGCTCAGAAGGAAACAAGCGTTTTCTCATCTCATAAGCTTCTAGATATTTTTGCTCAGATGCCAAAAAACGCCCTTGCATCCGATAAATTGTTCCTAAATTACTCAAGCTACTTGCAATATCAGGATGTTCATCTCCTAACAAGCGTTTTCTCATCGCCAAAACTTCAAGATACTTATGTTCTGATTCTGCATAACGTCCTTGTTCTTTATAATTTCCTGCGATATTACTTAAGGTAGATGCTATGTACGGATGTTCATTTCCTAATATTCTTTCCAATTTATTTAAAGCTGAGAAATATTTTGTTTCTGCTTCCAAGTAACGTCCTTGAAAGTCATATAATAGTGCCAAGTTATTGAGACTGGCAGCAATATCATAATGTTCATCTCCAAAGAGACGTTTTCGCATTCCTAAAACTTCTAAATGCATCTCTTCTGCATCCAAATAGCGTCCTTGTGAAGTGTAAAGACACGCCAGATTATTCAAGGTTTGGGCGATATCTGGATGTTCATCTCCAAAGAGACGTTTTCGCATTGCTAAAACTTCTAAATGTACTTGCTCCGATTTTAAATATCTTCCTTGTTCTCGATAAATTTCGGCAAGATTATTTAAATTCGTTGCAATTTCAAAATGTTCTTCTCCCCAAATACACTTCCACAATTCTAGAGATTCTAAAAAGTATTTTTCGGCTTCGGAATAATTTCCTTCTGAATAGTATAATGTTGCCAGGTTGTTTAAAGATTGGGCGATATCAGGATGTTCCCTATCAAACAAATTTTTTCTGATATTTAAAACTTGTAAGTATAAGGCTTTGGCTTCCAAGTAACGCCCTTGTATCCGATATAATTCCGCCAGATTATTTAGACTATCTGCCGTAGTCGGATGTTCACCAAGATTTTCTTGCCCTAATTTTATAGCTTGTTGCGTGACCAATATTGCTTTGTTTAAATCGCCCTCTTCAAATAATTTGACAACTGTTCGATTTAGATGATTTAATTCTTCTATAATTTGGGGAATATTTATCATGTTTTAGAGTACTCCAAGTAAAAAATGCCCAATTGTCATTGCGAACGTTCGCGAAGCAATCCCAAGGGCTGTGATTGCTTCGCGAACGCTCGCAATGACGGGTTTTGGATCATTTATTTTTTGGGACACTCTTACCTGAAATTTTAAGTCTAATTTTGTCAAGTTATTTTTATTCAATCAACACTCTCTTTAGTTAGGGTATTATTACTTATTCTATAATTTGGTATTCAGTATATAAAATTTGGGTAGCTCCATTTATTTTGAGATAATTTAGTAATTCCATCAGAAAGTTATCAGTGATTTTCAATACTTCATCGTTTTCTGGCATTAACCATTGAAAATTAGGTACATCTGGTGTAACTACTGCCAAAATTTGTTCTTTACCTGGTGTACCTTCGATGTGAAATGAGGTCATCGTTGAGCCTTCTTGTGGAAAACTTGTTTTCCCCTCTTCTAATTCTGGCTGAGGTGCGAAATGCGATGGACAAAAACACCAGACTTCTCCTAATGTATCTCTTTGAATTAATAATAAATATCCTGGTGCTTGTAAATTTATTTCAAACTGAATATAACTTCCTAAATGTACCGATTTCTCGTAACGATTGGATATATTCTTCCCCCAACCCAATGTTTGTTCTTTGACCAATACCATTCCCATTTCTTCTGTTAGGGAAGCAAGTGCTATTAGTTCTTGCCAAATTTTGTTGAGAGGTGTTAACTGTAGAGTATTTTCTTCATCTTCTGAAAATGATATAACAATATCTTGCCAATTTAAGTTGAGTTCTTCACAAATCTCCATAAATATCTCTCGTCTAACAGGTTTTCCGTTAAAGAAATTGTTGACAGTAGACCAAGATGCAATTCCTCTTTCATTTACCAAAGCACTTTGAGTTAAACTTAAACGTCTTAGAGCTTGTCTAGCCCGTTGAGTACCCGATGGTGACGCGATGAGAGAAACTACAGGCATGCTTTCTTAAAAGTTATTTGATTAGAGGTTGTTCCTTAACTCATATACGAAGTCATATATTTTCGTCAATTACTCATATATGTACTCATATAGTTGCTTGCAACAATTGAAATATACAGCAAGTGATTTAGGTGATATCAAGATTTGTGTCTATTCTACAAAACCCGATCAACTTAACTTCCTAACTAGGCTGTTGACTCTATGCCTTTTTAGGAGTTAAAAAGTCATACAAAATATATGTCATTGCGAGCGAAGTGAAGCAATGACATATCATAAGTAATTTGGCGGACATGATATAACGGACTATAACCTTTACTCAGTCGTCTTTAGAGGATGTTTTAAAAGTCCTCTGGTCGGTAGCAAAAAGTTTTAGATCCCCCTAAATCCACGCCACGTGCTTCAAGTCGGGGAACCCGCCCAACGCAGTGGCTCCCCTTAAAAAGGGGGACTTTGATTCCGGTTCCCCCCTTTTTAAGGGGGGTTAGGGGGATCAACAAGTGCCTAAAATTACAGCCAACCACTTTTAAAACATCCTCTTATTTTAATCACATTATTACCCCCCTTAATCCCCCCTTGTAAAGGGGGGAAACCGGAAAATCTAGTTCCCTCCCCTTTATAAGGGGAGGGTTAGGGTGGGGTAAAAAAATATTTAATACCGACAAAAGGACTTTTCAAACATCCTCTTAGACGACTTTCGCTATTAGACTCAGAATTCATTCTGAGGCGGGCTAGATGAGAATGAAATAGCCCTGCTAATCAAGGCACTTACTTGAGTGTTAGAAATTAGCACTTTCAGTCTTTTATCAACAAGAAATAACTAAAAAAATCGGAGAACCATACTCCGATTTTTTAATGAGTAATCATAAGTCATATAAATTATATACAAACTCATATAAAAATAGCTTTTACTCAAATACATACTCATATAGACATTTGCGAAGATGGAATCAAGTAAAAAATGAAATGGCGAAATCAATAAAGCCTTTAACTTTTTACTTCATCCCTTTTACTTAATTCCACCTATGTCTACAATTTATATCACTCAAAAGGACGCAACTTTTAAAGTCCAAGGACAATATTTCAAGGTATTTCGAGAAGAAAAACAACGTTTTTATATCCGAATTACCAACATTAGCCAATTCATCATATTTGGCAATATTAAACTGCCAAAAGATGTCATGCAAATAGTTCGCTTAAATCAAATTCCTGTCTCATATTTTACCGAAAATGGTGAATATGTAGGACGATTAGAAAATATATCCCCAAGTCCAGTTAAATACCTGACTTACCAGCGCCAACGCTTGCATGATATTGAATTTAATCGCGCAACAGCAGAAAGTATAATTTGGGCGAAATTACACAATCAACAGACTTTTTTGCAAAGTTGGACTCGTTATTATGTAGACCAGACAATCCAACGCGCATTAAATTATTTGCAACTGTTGATGGATAACTTATCACTAGCACCATCTATTGACGAATTACACGAATACATCCAAGAAGCAGACAAAACTTACTATTCTGCTGTTGCTTCTCTACTCAGCTTTGAAACCTCAGATTCTCACATAACTGCAAAAGAAATTAGCAGATTTCTAGACCTGGGAAATCAACTACTACATCAATATGTTTATACCCATCTCCAAACCGTAGGACTCCACCCAGGTTACGGTATTTTATACCGCGACGGCTATCATGAACTTCCTTTAGCATGGGATTTTAGCGCCGAGTTTCGCGCACCTATCGTAGATGATTTGGTGTTAAATTTTGTCCGCCATCTTACCAAGACTAATGGAAATGGAAATGGAAATGGAAAAAGAATTCATAGTCATATCCAACGCTTTTTGCAACATTGGGAAGGAAAGTTAAAAACTTTTGTCTTGCATCCCTACGCTGGAGAAGTTAGTTACCGTCAATGTATAGATTTGCAGGTGCGGGAATATATTTCATCTTTGTTGGGGGATGTGGAATATTATCGCCCATTAGCATTAAAATTTCACCCCAATCATTCCAGTTTCACCAATATTGCTGAAAACAAAAAACCAGTATTAAGCTTGGTGAAGTAGTTATGTTTTATCTGGTTTGCTATGACATTGTTAGCGATACCCGTCGCAAGAAGGTATCAAAACTCCTCGAAAGTTATGGGTTGCGGGTACAAAAATCGGTTTTTGAGTGCGTCTTAGATGAGAAACAATTTGAAAACTTATCTAAATACCTAACGCGACTTGTTAACCGACGCGAAGACCAAGTGAGATTTTATCCCATGTCTGCACACACTCGTTGCAAAATCGCAGTGGTTGGGACGCAAGCTGAATTTAGCATTGATGATGCTGCATTCATCGTTTAGCTACTACGATTTGGACAACATTTTCTGAAACAGTGCTGAGTTAAAAAAGTAATCATTGGACTCAGGACTTCTGAATACATTAATTATAACCAAAATGAATATTTGCAAGCAAGCACGCGCACCCCCATAGCGTCAAAATCAACCTGGGCTTTCGGTCGAGTTGGGATAATTATAAATAATTGAATGCAAGTTCAATCTGTCAAGTTTTGTTTGATTTTTGCTCCAAAAGTTCAAAAACAGCTTGATGATTTACCAAAAGAAGACCGCAAGCAATACGAAAAAGCTTTTGAATGTTTTGTGAATAATGGCCCAGCTTACCGGAGTTTGAGAACTCATCGCTATCGTACCAAAGGAGGTGATATTTGGAGTTCTGCTGCATCTATGGCAAAGCGATTTTATTGGCGATACGGGGAGGGAGAAGTGATTGAGGTGACTTTTTTAGATTCCCATTAATTTATCAAGAAAGGCAGAGGGCAGGAGGCAGAAGGCAGAAGGGAATACTGCCTCCTCCCTCTGCCTGTGACCGAACCGAACAAGGGTATAAAACCCCACCGTCTATACGGTGCTTACAATTGGTTGGGGTCTGAATCCCCAACGAAAAAGTTCCTTCTGCCCTCTGCCTTCTGCCTTCTTCAATTTCCCTAACGGCTATTGCAATTACAAACTAATAGCAACAGTCTGTTATTACGGACTGTTTATTGCTTCCTTTTGATTTATACTTTTCCACCTTTGACAAATTTATGATGTCTAACCCTCGTCAAATTACCACACGCGAACGACATCTAATTTTGCTCTACAGTAATTGGGAGTTTGCTATGAAACCGACAGATTTTTATGCGAAGTGGGGTGTAAGTTACGAACAGATTGCTTTGATATGTTCCCGTTCTGACTCAACTGTGCGTGGTTGGTTTAGAAATGGTAAAAATCAACGTTATCCGACACGAAATGATTCCCTAAATCTGGCTTTGATGAATTTATTACTCGAACATTTTGAGGAGATTCCCCAAGAAGTATTACACTGGTTAAAACTCAATCTATTTTAGATATCCACGAATAGTTTATTTTGTCAATAGCATCTTGCCCTGTCTTGAAAAATACTTCAGAGCTACGGTAGTAGTAGTTAATTCAAAGCTGGTGTTCATAAGATTTACCAGCATTAGGAAGGGAGTTTTTATGACCTATTATAAGCAGTTGCATCCGTGGTGTATTATCCGTGTTTTACCTAAACAACAACGACAGTTAAATCCTGTTGAAGTTGCTGTGGTAAATGACGATTCTAATATTGTTGCACGATTTCGCCACCACAATGATGCAGCTGCTTATCTTCAGGTTTTGCAAAACTCAACTAAAAGTATCAAGTTTTTGATTATTTTTGATTTCCAAGGCGTGCGAAGTAGTTCTGAAATAAAGAATTTGAATTAACTGGCTTCATCTGAAGTCGATTTCATGGAAACATCTGCGTGTTGACCAATTTTAAGGTCTGAAGTTAAAAGTGAAATGAGATTTATCTTGTTTTACTTTTAACTTTTTACTAAGTAGGATATCTAACTGCTATATTTGGGAATTTAAATAGATTAAAAGCATAAGCCTACAGCTTTATTAAGCTGTAGGCTTTGTATTTTTCCATTAGTTCAACTTCCGAAGAAGTTTAAAGAATTGTTCCCGCCAGTCCAGAAACACCTGTTGTTAATGTTTCCATTAGTTCAACTTCCGAAGAAGTTTAAAGCGATGAAAATCTACAACCAACTTTAGATTTACAAAAGTTTCCATTAGTTCAACTTCCGAAGAAGTTTAAAGTAGAAGTCATGTTGGCCGCATTCCTTACACTGTTACGTTTCCATTAGTTCAACTTCCGAAGAAGTTTAAAGTGATTGCTACAGAGCAAGATAACCACCTGTACGATAAGTTTCCATTAGTTCAACTTCCGAAGAAGTTTAAAGAAAGTAGTGTTGTAGAGGTTGTACTTGAGTCAAAAGTTTCCATTAGTTCAACTTCCGAAGAAGTTTAAAGCTGTCACGTTTACCTCATTAGGAAACTTGGCAGGTGTTTCCATTAGTTCAACTTCCGAAGAAGTTTAAAGGGTAGTCGCTGAAAGCCTTACCCAGCAATAAGTCTACAGCACTTTTTCGTGGGATGCAAATTTTTTCCGAGATAATTGATAATTATTAGCAATAAGTTTATCATCAAGAGGCATCAAACCCATATATAGAGAGCGATTTGTGGGATAGAACGAGAGAATCAGGGTTTCAGGCATTATGCCTATCCCACAAATGGTATACTAGGCTACAGTTTTTTTGTTATTGGACAATATACGAAAGCCAAGGATGTCCTCTAGATTTTAGAATTATAGCGATCGCATCCAGTGTCATGTCAAGCGATCGCACCTACATCTGACAATTATGGCGATCGCATCCAGTGTCATGTCAAGCGATCGCACCTAAGAGGTTATTTGAAAAGTGTTTGGCTGTGATTTTAAGCACCAGATGATCCCCCCCTACCCCCCTTAAAAAGGGGGGAAAACTTCTCAAAGTCCCCCTTTTTAAGGGGGATTTAGGGGGATCTCAAACATTTTGCTACCAATAACAGGACTTTTCAAACATCCACTACATTTGACAATTATGGCGATCGCATCCAGTGTCATGTCAAGCGATCGCACCTACATCTGACAATTATGGCGGTCGCATTCAGTGTCATGTCAAGCGTTCGCACCTACATTTGACAATTATGGCGATCGCATCCAGTGTCATGTCAAGCGTTCGCACCTAAATTTGACAATTATGGCGATCGCATCCAGTGTCATGTCAAGCGATCGCACCTAAATTTGACAATTATGGCGATCGCATCCAGTGTCATGTCAAGCGATCGCACCTAAATTTGACAATTATGGCGATCGCATCCAGTGTCATGTCAAGCGTTCGCACCTAAATTTGACAATTATGGCGATCGTATCCAGTGTCATGTCAAGCGATCGCACCTAGATTACACGTAAACATTTAAATCCGACTAAATGTATTTATATAAAGATAATTTAATTTCATCGTATTTATACGGTGGTACTTTTTCGATTAGAGTAATATTTTTTATATATTCAAAATTAATTTTGAGTAAATTAAAAAAATAACTCATAATCTGAAATTCTGAGTTTATCATCGTTTCATACTTTATAGCCATATATTTATAGCCAAATGAATTTCTACCAAAGAAAGTTATATGCACTACTACAAGCGCCAGAATTTGCTGACTGGGGAAATCATGTATTATTGCAACTAGATTGTCTAAATCATGACATTGACAATTTAAACAATTGGTGGAATGGAATCAATAGCAATGCAGGGATGGGTAAACACGCCCAAGATATCGCCTCATCATCAGACCGTGTTAATTTATTTCATATAGAACGCAGAGAAAACACCCAACAAGTTACTGTTCGTCATCCCATCAGTGGTCAAAAACAGCAAGTCACAACTTTGCAACCTCTACGCAACGCACCAGATATCAGCCAGATAAAAAGTGAAGCCAACGCCAAAAAGGTTTTCTGGTGGTTTTGGCGATTTTATCCAGAACTGTTAGCAGACACGCAACCCGATGCACTGCTATTTCCTGCACATACAGTTATCCCCGATTGTCCACTACACAGCCACCAAAGTACAGTTTCAGCCTTGACTGGTGCAATGTTCCCTAAATGTTGGAAGTCTGGAGAAGAACACGAAACACCTTATCTATTAACATTCTCCTTTTCGCCCGTACAGGACTTCATCAAATCCTCGCGGAAATTTCTCGATTTTTGGGCGGGTTCATATTTACTCCACTATCTCAGCACGCAACTATGCTGGCATATTTCCCAACATCTAGGCCCCGATGCAATCATTATCCCTTCGCTTTGGAGTCAAGAAATTATCGATGCGTTAATCGTACAAAAATATCATGATTTTGCGCCTAATTTTACCAATTTACAGAATGGTGGCGAACCAGTTAATCGCTTTACAGAGAAAATATCTACCAGTTTAAGCACAGCCGGATTCCCAAATGTAATCACAATTTTAGTTCCCGGAAAACAAGCATCTGAAAAATGGGGAAGGTATCTAACGAAAAAACTCACTAAAGAATGGATAAAAATCGGAATAAAAGTTAGGAACCACATTAGAGAACAGGTAATTAATTTTTTAGATAATCAAACTCAAACAGAATTGAACGGAATATTGCACGAAGTATTCCCTGAATTAAAAAATACATCTGACCTCGAAGCCTATCAACAAGAGCTAAATCTTCTCAAGCAACAATCTTGTTGGGAATGGAACAAGCTTTGGTCAGCCCAACTTAATCACACTTGGGAACCATACTGGACAGCAATCCCTCTCGGAAGTCAAAAACAACTAGAAAATCAAAATCAAGGATTAATTATTGATAAGAATAATAATTCTATTTTTGATAAAGACTGGATAGATATCCAAAATGAAATTGCGCAACCATTTGACAATTTACCTAGCGAATTTGAAAATAATTTTTATATAAGTTTAAACGTGGGAACATGGTGGGGTAGCATTCACCAACGTTTAGGACGTTGTTTAAATAATATTAAATATACCCGGAACTGGCAAATTGCTACTGCCCCCGGTGAACGTTCCACAATATCGGGTCAATTTAGCGCCGTTCATCCTCGGCTAAATTATCAAGTCAAAAAAACTCTTGATGGACAAGTACGTGACTTCCGCCAAGGTAGTGGTTTAAAAGCAGGTTCGATGCGCTTATTTTGGTTTGTCATGTCCAAGGCTTATCGGGGTTTATTTAATGGTTCAGAGAAACTTAACGCACTGGAATTAACCAAGCGTATGGCTTGGGTCTATGGAGATGTAGCAAAATCTTTAGGGATTTCTATCGAACTAACTGAAGACCCATTACCTGATGAAGCTGCTAATGAATTAGGGACAGAAGAGACAGAAGATAATAATCAAATTTTAAAACAAATAACTAAAATAATCGATTACGAAAAGTTTATTAGGTTTCCCAATCTGAGTTCCATCGCCGCCGCCGCTTTTGCCAGCGAACATCCCAATTTAATCAAAACTTACAGAACTAATTTATATCAACTTTTCAATCAGCACAGATATAAATTTTCCAAAAAGCAGCAACATGCATTTTACTCAAAAACCAGCCGTCCATTCCATATCTCCAATGCAGATAAAGCAATTCAGGAAGAATTTCCTAACCTCAAAGGTGGTTATAACGGAGTGATGTTTTCTAGTAAATGGCTCATTGATGATATGAGCTTGCAAGAACAGGAACATAACAGAGCTAACAATAACCAAACCAGTCGCAAACAAGTTGATATTTTACGAGAAATTGTTGAACAAGCACATCAGAATAGTGGCTTTGGTGACAGCAGTCCGGCCGATTGGTGGGTAATTGTCCTCGCTGATGGCGATGGAATGGGCGATTATGTTTCTGGAAAAGAACTCGAAAAATACGATTCTTATGTTGAAATCGATGCTGTGGATCAAAACTTGACAAATTTTGAGAATGATCTATTTAATACACTCCTTAAAGAAACTAAACGTATGGGGCCTGCTACTCATGTTGGTTTAAACCGTGCCCTTTTAGATTTTTCCAATCGCTTGGTTCCCTATCTGACAGAAAAACGTTTCTGCGGTCGAGTTATTTACAGTGGTGGCGATGATGTCATGGCAGTCTTACCTCCAGAAGATTTACCAGAATATCTGTTATCATTGCGTGCTGCTTGGAGTGGTGGCAAAGACCCCAAGAATGAGTTTGCAAACGATCGCAATAATATTTCTTCTGAGCCTGATCAAACTACTGGTTACTGGTATCCCGGTGAACAGGTCAAAGACTTACTTAAACGTCCGCACTTCACAATGGGAAGAAAAGCAACTATGAGTGCTGGTGTAATAGTTGCTCATAAAAGCGTTCCTCTCCCTACTGTTCTTGAAAGTGTATGGCAAGCAGAAGCAGAGAGGGCGAAAAAAATCCCTGACAAAGATGGTATTTGCTTCCGAATAATTTACGGTGGTGGGAACCAGTTAGAAGCACTGATGAAGGGTGAGTTACTAGATACTTGGTGGGACTGGGTAAAAGAATATGAATTATACACAGAAAAACTCAGTCCATTACTGCATCGGTTAGCTGAAGAACTTCCCCGTCGCGCTTCCGTTACTGAGCATCACCATCTGTTCTCGAAAGCAGCTAGAGTCATCATGGACAACCGCGATCGCAGCAAAGAACTTGAGGAGACATTTAAAAAAATTGAGCAATGGTTGGATAAATGGGAAGAATGGGCAAAATTAGCTCTCAGAAAATGGGCTAAACAAACTCTCAAAGAATGGGCCAGAGAAGTTTTAGCTGAAGGTGGTGAACAAACCTTAGAACAAAGAGAACGGGCTAGACAAATCCTCGAATTACAAGAACCAAAGCAATGGGATCAACAACCCCTAAAACACTTAATTAAAGAAGCTCAAAAAATTAAGTCCGAACCTATAGGTATTAAACCCGAAGACTTAGCTAAACTTCTGAAATTTACCGCTTTTTGGATCGATAAGCGGGTTGAACGCAGTCAATGGAAAAAGTTAGAAGTTAGAAGTTAGAAGTTAGAGTTATCTATGATGTATGTCAATTATGTCAATTGCGAAAAAATCAAATGCTGTTTTATCCGCCTTTCTATTACTCTGCGCGGACTCCGGCTTCCTCTGCGTTGAAAAAATAACTTTAATTCTTTTTACTTTTTACTTCTCATGCACTGGTATAAAATTACTCCTTTAGATGTATTACTATTTCGAGATTGCAAACCATTTAGTCCTGGTGATGGTTCGTGGGCGAAAGGGCTATTTCCACCTATGCCAATTACAGTATTTCAGGCAATGCGATCGCTTTTACCACTAACCAATAATCAGGAGGAACGTAGCAAACGCGATTTAACTTTTCTTGGCCCGTTTTTATTAGATAGCAACCATACCCTGTGGCTACCTACCCCCAAAGATTTAGTCTGTCTATATCCCCCAGGAGAAGATCGCAAAACCGCCTCTGATAACTGGAGTGAAATTCAACGCTTGCAACCCGTTAACCGTGAACATGAAGCGTGGAAGCACTTGGTATTTGATGGGGAGCAAATTAATCCACTGGTTCTAAATAAAAAATGGGACGGGAATATCAGCCCGCCCAAACCTTGGATTAAAGCCGAAGCACTGTTTGATTACCTTGAAGGTAAAAAAAATAGCAGTAATTGGCAAAAAAACAGACTTTCACAGCAATCCTTGGAAGACGCAGGTATTACCTCACATCCAAATGCAATCTGACAAGCGACAAGTTAAAGATGCTGATGGCTACTTTACCGAAGTCGCCGTCCGCCTTGAACATGGATGGTGCTTTATCGCGGCTTTGAGTGGAAATGTTTTAGAAACCGAAAGCATTGTCCGGTTGGGGGGGAGGGACACCGGGCTTTAGTATCGCCATTGCAAGCTGATACGGTCTTGAAAGAACAACTTGGTTTGATTACAGTAGGATCTCCCGTATCGGATGGAAATCCACCCGATACAGTCTTGAAAGAACAACTTGGTTTGATTACAGGCGATCGCTCCTCCACAGGATCAAACTTTGCCTATCTTCTTACCCCTGGACTGGCACTATTTACAGAAACAAGATACAGCGCCTATCCCCAAGCTTGGAAGCAACAGTTAAAAGGCTGCGCTACCGACAAAGCTTTACTCTGGGGTGGGATCTCGACACTGCGTAAAGATAAAGATAAGGGCGACAAAAAAAGGGAGGAATCTGCACTCTTACCGCAACGAGCTTTTGTACCACCGGGGACAGTTTACATCTTTGATGGCGAACTACCAGCACAATTGCAGGTATTACCCGAACAGAGTGGGCGTTGCTTGGAAACTTTTAAACAGCTTAATTATGGAAAACTTTTATGGGGACAAGGAATTTAATCTATGAGTGATTTTCGGACTGGATATCTTTATACACTTGCACCAATTCATTGCGGTGGCGAAGGCGATTTAGGAAACATCTTAGATATTGTCCGCGAAGTACACACCGATTTTCCTTACATTCCGGGTTCTTCACTCAGAGGTAGCTTGCGATGGGATGTCAACTCTATCGACCCAGCAGCCGCAGATAAATTATTTGGCAGGGAATTAAGTGCGGATGGACAAATGGGAATTCATCAAGTTTGGTTTGGTGATGCTCGCTTATTATGGGTGCCGATGCGAACAATGTCAATGAACGGCAATCGAAATGTATTTACTTGGGTAAGTTGCCATTCGCTGATCGGCAACCATGCATTACTATCTGGGCTACCAATAACTGAGTTTCCCCATCGCCCTGTAGGAACTCAAGTCGGTAGTTATTACGTTGCTGACGCTCAATTAGAAGTTTCAGCACTTACAGAACTCCAAAAACAAGCGATCGCACTAGCAGGAGATTGGCAGCAAGCGCTTGCTGATGCTGTTAAATCAACCTGGAATCATAATCGCATTGTTCTGGCTGATAGCGATTTTCAAACCTTAATGGAGCATTCATTGTGGACGCAGATTCGCAACAAAATTAACAAACTTGATGATGAAGATAACGAAGATCATTCTGAAGGTGGTGCAGAAATATTTTGGACTGATGTTTGTATTCCTAGAGATACTATTCTCTACTACCCTTGGGGTTACAAATTAAATAAAACTAATCCCGTAGCCAAACAGGAACATGATTATTTGATGGATGTTGTTACAGGATTATTTCAAATTGGCGGACAAGCCAACGTCGGGCGAGGTTGGGTACAAGGCTGGGTGACAAATGATACTTTACCTGGATTAAAAACAAGTCAATCTGTCCCTGTGGAGGCATAGTCATGGTTAAGCCAGAACAAATCAGCCTGACTGCTCACCAACATATTCAAAAATATCTTGAAAACAGTCCTAATACTGCAATTAGTAAAGAAGAGTTAAACGCGATTTTAAGGCTATCTCAGCATTTGCGGGTTTTTGGTTTACTCTCAGCCGCAGCCTATGTCAATCAAACAAATGCCCAAGGAGGAACAGTGCGATCGCGTATTCTTCCCGTCTGGAAATCGCTTCTTGGTCAACTGATCAATTCCGAAATACCACCTTCGGAAGAAGAATTACGCGAGATGATTGTCCAAATGGCAAAGAATGAACCTGATAAATATATGGCTACTTGGCGCAAAGCAATGATTCTATCCAATCATTGGAATTTTTGGGCTAGAGCCTATTCTGCATAATTCCTCTTTTGACTTTTGTACAGATGCGATTAATCGCGTCTCAACTTTTAACTTTTAAATTAAGTTATGTACACTGCACCCCAACTGGTTCATTTCCTAGAAAAACAACATCAACGCCGAGGAACATCAAATTTATTCAAGAAAGATACTTTTACCCTGCAATGGAGAAGTAAAGTTGGTTCATTTCCCCATCCCGATGTTGAGACAATGGTTTCTGCGGGAGAACCAAGTGGTGCTTGGTATGTTACTAATGGACGAGCAGAAGATAAACGCCAATTAGACGAAAACTTGGATGAAATGCCAGAACTTCCCCTGAATGGCTATATTCCTGGTTCTTCAATTCGGGGAATCGTGCGTGCGTGGGCAATGGAACGTCCCAGCATTCGTCAGCAAATGTTGAATTTGTTGGGCTATCAACAAAGAAACGTTATTCAAGAGGGTAAAATCGAATTTTTTGATGCATGGCCCGAAACAGCAACCAAACTTGTTTTAGATATAGTTAACCCACAGCAAGACTTCCAAGTTTATCATCAGGGGCAAGGTACACCACTTTCAATTTACACTTTGGGAGATGGTGAAGATACTATTCCGGTGACAGTAGCAATTCGAGGGATTTTTGGTAAAGCCAGCCCCCAAGATGTCCAAACAGTTTGGGAATGGGTGCAGCAAGCACTTAGCGTTCATGGAGTTGGCAGTCGTACCTCTGCGGGATATGGTCAGATTAAAGCACCTAGCAGTTTTAGACCTTCAACACAATTACGCCAAGCTGAAAATGGTTCCACTACTAAAACCTTTGAATTTAAACTCTACAGCCAAGGTTGTGCGGGTGCTGATCGACAACAACAAGATTTTCGTCCTTCTCATTGGCGCGGTTGGTTGCGTTCTTGGATATTGCGGTTTCTGTTGGGTGTCATGTCGGAAGATAACGCAAAAAAAACTTTGTGGGAACTAATGGGAACCATAGGAACCATAGAAGCAGATACCCACAAAGGTTGCGTAAAAATCCGCATGATTCCGGGGATAGAAATTTGGGGCGATCGCTCAAGTAACCAGCCTTACTTTTATGTTTGGGAAGGGAAATTACAAGTTACTGCACCAAGCGAAATTCTCAACAAAATTATTCTCCCGATTATCCGGTTTGCAGTTAGTACAGGAGGTGTTGGTAGAGGTTGGCGACGACCTTTACATATTTTCCACATGAATAACGGCTATCCTGCAACACGGGGAAGTCATTTAGTCATCAAACACCAAGTCCCCAATAGAGAAGGACTCTTGCAGAAAAGAACTTTAAGTTTGCCACTAAATCCAGAAAGTTGGACTTCTATCTATGATAATTGGTTGACGGCTGTGCGATCGCAGTGGGCTAACAGAATTAATATAAATGCCAATCAGTCATTAGAGGGTGAGATATTTTCACCCCGTACTTGTGCTGTTTATGCTGTTCCTGGTTCCGAAACTAATCCAATTGATGAGAATGATTTTGAGTGGTTGGAAACCGATGCGGTAGAAACTCGCGGAGAAGGTATGCACCTGATTTACGAACGCAATTACAAACGTAATCCAGATATTGGAGGCAATGCTGCCAATGGCAATCCTAATTGTTCATGGGCAAGTATTAAGCGAGTTAATATACCTAGTCAAGAAATAGAAGTGGATTGTCAAGAAATTGTTTGCTTGTTTATGGGAGGACAATCACCTCAGTCAAATCATATCCGCGCCCGCTTTCTTCAAGATTTAAACCAGATCGAAGGTAAAGTGCATTTATTTGGTGTTTCTCCTTAAAGACTTTAAGTCATTTTTTGGGATTTTTGAGCGTAGTCATTGCTGGCCGAGTGCCGTCGCCGCGATGTTCGCGCTTTGCACGTAGAAGTCTCGCCGAACAACGTGGCTACGCCAATGCCACATACGCTCCCGTTTGGTATGGCATTGCGTCGCGATCGTCCTCAAAGTGGTTATAGGTGAAACAAGATACTAATAACTGACGAATCCCGCAGAATTTTTCGCAGTAGCGACTGCGACATTCTTTGAATTGCCACAGCAATTGTTGTCCAAGTATGCGGCGCTTTATGAGCAACTGCAACGTTACTATCAATTAGATCCCGTGCAATGAGTTTAGGAAAAATAACTGCTTGAACAAAACACCTTGATGTCTACTCTTCTTCTTTATGAGATACAAGCTATGAAATTATCAGACTTATCAGCAGAAAGCCTAGAAAAAATTAAGGCAGTTAGATGGGATAGGATTATTGAGAAGCATGAAGGGCCAGAGAGTTGGGAATCAGTTCTCAGATATGAACAGCCAGAATTTTTGTCAGTTCAAGGATGTACGATATTATTACCTGTAGATAAGTCACATCACCCTAATATCACCATAATCAGGTGTATCTGGAGTGTAGATAATAACTCTGTAACGCTTTTTTTGTCTGATACTACCTATGAAGATGATCCTTTTTTCTCTGGATTTATGGCGGTATGCGATCGCTTGAAGGGGGAGGAATTTCTTCTAGCAGTTTTGTATCATGAATGGTTTATTATTGAAAGAGTCGAAGCTTTTGAATAATCCTGTTCAGTTGGTATTCCCAAATATTATTCAATAATAATCAATTACTATTTCATTAATTATGACAACATCTGCTCCAAAATATCTTCCATGATTTCTTCGTCTAAAGAGTGCAGACTTGGTGGGCCACCGAGAAATTCTTTGATCGCGATCTTCTACTCTTTAAAGTCCTTGATAAAATCCCGAATTTGAACAACAACGTTGATTTGCGATTCTATTGTTTCTACCATCAAAGCCTTTTTTAGTAGCTTTGCGAGAATCAGAAACCATCGTTCCTTCTGGAGTATTTTTTGCCAAATGTAGTTCCCATTTCAAATTGTCATATTGAGCAAGGAGAATTTGATTTTGCTGTTCTATAATTCGACATTTTCGAGTTAAATTATCCTCTTTATTATAATCAATAATTTCTCCTGCTTGCTGAGTTTGCTCAATTTCAAGAAGTCTCGCTAAATCTCCTTGTTGGTAGGCTTTATTGATTGATTTCATAATTTCTGTATGATATCTCTGTGTCTCACTGTCTTTTACCTTATCAGGGTGAAATATTTCAGCTAATCTCAGAAATGTTTCCCAAATTTTTCTCTTATCCTCTGTTCTAGCTACAGAGGGAGATTCTACAGACTCTAATTAGTGTAGTGGTCATAGGTGAGATAATCTAGATTGTTACTATTGGTCGGGACTGCGTACCAGAAAAATTATAACGATAGAAATGACACCACAAGACGCACGACAATACGCGCCAGCAACTGAGCGCAACCGAGAAGCAATTCTAGAAATACTTTTACAGATATTACCGTCAAGTGGCACTATTTTAGAAATAGCTTCTGGTACTGGTGAACACGCAGTATTTTTTGCGTCCAGGCTAAGTCCTCGCCTGTGGCTACCAACAGATGCAAATTTAGAGTTACGAGCCAGCATCATTGCATGGACAGAACACAATGGATGCGATAACGTTCATGCGCCGCTTGAGTTAGATGTTAGAGAGCCAGTTTGGGCATTGGAGAAAGGGGCAGTGGCTCAGTGGCTGAATACGAAGCCAATTGTCGCCATCGTCAATATCAATATGATTCACATTTCACCTTGGTCAGCGTGTCTTGGGCTAATGGCAGGGGCAGGTCGAATCTTAGCAGCAGGAGGTGTCCTCTATTTGTATGGGCCCTTCAAACAAGGTGGAGAACATACAGCAGCGAGTAATGCAGCCTTTGACGAATATTTACGCAGCCAAAATCGAGAATGGGGTGTGCGGAACTTGGATGATGTAGTGGCAGCAGCTAGGGCAGAACATTTCATCTTGAAACAGATTTACCAAATGCCAGCGAATAATCTTTCAGTAGTGTTTGAACGTTCTTTTTATGAATAATTCCTGAAAATTGTTACAGCTATAAGTTTTTTAATAATGCTCATTCAATTACTCCGATTTTAATATGTCACCAGTTTGACCCAAACATACATCGGGACATCGGGACGATTTCACCATAATTGCTGGGCGCATTCTGGTTTAATTGCTAATTTGAAAAGTCATTATCCCGTCCTGGCGAACCAAAAAGAAGCAGAAGAAGACATAGTGCTTTTTGGATAGGTTTATATGGTTCTAGTTGGATAGTTTCTATGAATGCCAAGAATTGGTTCTTTTTATGATGGCTGCCGTTCACAATAAGCTGGCATTTTATCAGCAGGGTTTGAGGGCTATGATGCTTATCCAGCAACCTTTTTAACCTCTTTTTCACCCCCTCAAGTTTTTTAGTCAGAGTGGTGATTTTCTCCAAAGTAGGGAGTACCTAAAGCTTTAGGGGGTGTAGATTTTCCAAACTTACCGACTAATGCTAGTAAAGCGATCGCATAAGGTAGTATTACTAAAAATTGGTAAGGTATATTTGCCCCTAAAGCCTGAATTCGCAGTTGTAAAGCTTCTGTAGCCCCAAACAGCAAACAAGCCAAAGCACTACCTACAGGATGCCATCTGCCAAAAATTAATGCTGCGATCGCAATAAATCCCTTACCAGCACTCATCCCCTCAGCAAAAAATCTTACCTGTACCAGAGTTAAATAAGCACCTCCTAAACTCGCAAGACAACCACTAATCACCACAGCGATATAACGGACAAATGGTACCGAAATTCCAGCCGTGGCAGCAGCTTGAGGAGATTCTCCCACTGCCCGCAATGTCAGTCCAAAGCTGGTTTTAAATAAAATATATGTAGTTAAAATAACTAGTATAAATAATAAATATACTAAAAAATCTGACTGAAATAGTAGCGACCCGATCAGGGGAATATTGGCTAAACCAGGAATCATAATTGTCCCAATTCTAGGTAACTGCTGTGTACTACTGCCACTAAACACTAATCGAGCCAAAAATGATGTTAATCCAGCGGCGACAAGATTAATTGCTAGCCCAGACACCAATTGATCGACACGTAAAGTTACACACAAAACAGCATGGAGTAGTCCGACTAATCCACCAGCAATTAAGGAAGCGAGGATACCAAGCCAGGGATTGCCAGTGTAGAAAGTGGCAGCAGCGCTAGTAAAAGCACCTGTAAGCAACATTCCTTCTAGGGCGATATTTAATACGCCCGATCGTTCCGAGTACAATCCTCCAAGGGCAGCAAATCCCAAGGGGACGGATAGACGTAAGGTAGCTATTAAGTAATCAGAGAAGAAGTTGAGATTATTCATAGAGTTATTTTTAACGCAGAGGTTCGCAAAGGAAAGCGCAAAGTTTCGCAGAGTTTTCTGAATTAAACTTTGGCGCCTCTCTGGGTTTTGAGTCTTATTTCTCTTTCGAGTGCGAAACTGATAGCAATAAACAACACCATAAACCCTTGAATCGCGTAAACCACTGTTACCGGCACACCTGCACTACGCTGCATCACATTTGCACCACTGCGAAGCGCTGCAAAAAACAAAGAAGTGAATACTACACCGACAACACTACCACGACTTAAAAAAGCGATCGCAATGGCATCAAATCCATAACCAGGTGAAACTTGTTCAAATAGCCGATATTTCAACCCCATCACCTCACAACTCCCAGCCAACCCAGCTAAACCACCCGCAGCAGCCATCACCAGCATTATGGTACGTTCAACAGATATGTGGGCATAACGGGCGGCAATGGGGTTAAATCCCACTGCTGTAATTTGATAACCTAGAGGCGATCGCACTAACAATACCCATAAAATACCTGCGGCAATTAAACCGAATAAAATCCCAGCATGGGCGAGGCTTTGTGGTAATATAATCGGCAATCGGGCTGTTTTGGCAATTAATGGCGAATAAGGACTAGGCGCACCTGCTGCCATTAATGGATTTTGGACTAGGTAGCTAATTAAATTCACGGCGATATAGTTGAGTAACAAGGTAGTAATTACCTCATTCACTCCGCGCATGGCTTTGAGATAACCAGGAATCAAACCCCAAACGGCACCAAAGAAAAATCCTGCCGAAAGTGCTAAGGGGATATGAATTACCGCAGGTAATCTTTGCACATATAACCCAATTAAAGTACTTCCCAAGGCACCCAGATAAATTTGTCCTTCCCCACCGATATTAAATTGCCCAGCCCGCAATGCCACTAACACGCCTAAACTGGTGAACAATAGCGGTGTCATTTTGGTGAGGGTGTTACCAAATCCAAAGTAGGTAGAGAGAGATTCTTGAAATAAGATGCTGTATGCAGTGATGGGATTTGCCCCAGCAATTAGCATGAGGATAGCACCGATGATAAGGGCGGAGGCGATGGCAATGAGCGGTGATAGGATTGGTAACAGGAATTTCATGCGATTAGTTGCGATCGTTCGGTTTGGAGATATGATTTCTTATGCAGTTCATTAACTCCTCTAAGAGGTTGTTTGAAAAGTCCTCTTGTGAGTATCAAAATGTTCTAGATCCCCCTAAATCCACGCCACGTGCTTCAAGTCGGGGAACCCGCCCAACGCAGTGGCTCCCCTTAAAAAAGGGGACTTTGATTCCAGTTTCCCCCTTTTTAAGGGGGGTTAGGGGGGATCAACAAGTGTTCAAAATCACAACAAATTACTTTTCAAACAACCTCAAAGCTGAATCAAATTGAACAATTTATAAACATCATTTTTAGTTGTAAATTTTGTTCTAACTGTTCTGCTGATTCTGAATCGCTGTAATTTCATCAGGCGTTAAAGTTACAACCTTTCCTTCTCGCATAATACTAATCGATTGCCCAAGCTTACGATGTCGTTCTATTGCTGCTGCAATTGCGGCTTTGACTCCAGCATCAATCTTAAAATGTAACTTTTTCATCTCTTCTTCAGTCATTTAATACCTCTATAATTTGGTTCCAAATCTCATTTATATAAATAATAGGCTGTTGATGAATAATGCGTTCAGCAACGAAAAGGGGAGATGATCTAGAGTTATCATAGATCATCCAACCATCGCATAAAGGTAAGTATAAAGAAATCAGATTCTTTCGTCCCTGTTGGTAACGTCTACGAATAACATCTTTTGGAATCGAGTGTCCACCACTAGCAACCCTTACTGCTACTCGTTCTACTGCCAAGTCAACGCTTTGTAACCAAAAGTATATCAAGTTAATTGTGTAGCCTTTTGCTCTACAACCAATAATAAAAGGTGCAAAACTTCTAGCTGCTAGCGTAGTTTCAAAAGCAAAGTCACTACCTGAATTAGATAAAGTTCGCAGTCGCATAATCATTAATCTTCCTGCTTCTATAGCCATAGAATCAGGATTTAATGGAGATAGTCCAGCAGCAATAGCATCTGCATTTACGTACTCAAAACAGTCTAGAAAATTCGGTAACAAACTCATTGAAACAGTAGTTTTTCCTGAACCATTTGCACCACCGATAATATAAAGACTCGGCATTTTACTCTCTGGGTGTTCCCCCAGCCATCAACAAACCAATTTCTTCCACCTTCGCCGTAGCTGCATCCAAAATAGCCACAAACTCACCTCTGTAGATTACAGCAATGCGATCGCTCATTGCCATCACTTCTTCTAACTCAGTAGAAATATACAAAATTGCGGCACCGCGATCGCGTTCTGTTAATATTCGAGACTGAACGGCTATTGTCGCCCCCACATCTAATCCCCTGGTGGGTTGCATGGCGATAATTAAAGCTGGTGTTTGCGCCAGTTCTCGCGCTAACACCACTTTTTGTTGATTTCCTCCCGAAAGCTGACTTACCTTGATATCAATCCCATTCGCCCGAATGTCAAACTCTTGCATAGCAGCTTGGGTATGATTAGCGATCGCTTCTTGTTGTAACAAAAAACGGCGACAAAATGGCAGATATTTAAAAGCTTTTAAAATTAAATTTTGGGCAATGCTAAATTGCAACACCAATCCCATTGTCTGTCTATCTTCTGGAATGTAGCCTACTGAGGAATGTTTGGGCGTAAACTCAATTTTACCCTGCTTAATAGTCCGCAAAAGAGCAATGCCATCAGCTAATTCTCGCTGTCCATTGCCATCGACACCAGCAATTCCTAAAATTTCTCCCGCCCGCAGTTCAAAAGATACATTATTCACAGCCGGAATATTTCTTTCATCAGTAACTTGCAAATTTTGCACCGACAGGATTATTTCTCCTGGTAATGTAGGACTTTTATTTAACTGTAAACCTACCTCCCGTCCTACCATTAATGTTGCTAACTGCTGAGATGTCGCTGCTGAAGTTGATATTGTTTCTACTACCTTTCCCTGGCGTAAAACTGTTACTGAATCACAGAGATTCATTACCTCTTCTAATTTATGACTGATAAAAATGATTGTATTCCCCACGGCTGCCAATTGGCGCAAGATAACAATTAATGATTCTACTTCTGGCGGTGTTAAAACTGCTGTAGGTTCATCAAGAATCAACAACTTTGCTCGACGGTAGAGAACTTTGAGAATTTCTACCCATTGTTGTGCCCCAATAGATAAATTTTCAACTTTGGCAGTGGGGTCAATTTCTAATCCATAAGCTTGGGATAATGCGGCGATTTCTTGCTGTTTAGATTGGATATTTAGCCGCCAAGTTTTCTCCATCCCTAAGATGATATTTTCTGTGACAGTCAATTGAGGCACAAGCATAAAGTGTTGGTAAATCATGCCAATACCTAATTTAATTGCCTCATTTGGCGAGGAAATTTTTATTAGTTGTTCTTGGAGATAAATCTCACCAACATCAGGTTGATAGAGTCCACTAATAATATTCATTAAAGTACTCTTCCCCGCACCATTTTCGCCTAGTATTGCATGAATGGTTCCAGATGCAACAGAGAGATTGATATTGTCGTTAGCAATAAAAGACCCAAAGCGTTTGGTAATATTGTTTAAGCGTAAATAGTTCATATTCACAAAACTGATAGCTTGTAGTGAAGATTCGCGTCAGTTTTACCCCACCCTAACCCTCCCCTTAGAAAGGGGAGGGAACAAGATTTCTTATTTCCCCCCTTTATAAGGGGGGATTAAGGGGGGTAATCCGACTTATGTGTACACGGTAGCTTAAAAAGGGGAGGCAAAAGTCTCTTAAAGTCCCCCTTTTTAAGGGGGATTTAGGGGGATCTCCAACGATTTTGGGTTTCTACAGAGATGTGTGTACACCGTAGCCTTTCTAAGGGGGGTAATTTGACTACGAAAGTTTTTTAATATATCTGTATGCTAAACCTATGTTGTTATTTTCTTCACGCAGCGCGTATCCTTCCCAGCCTCTTTACAGTCTTCAAAAACGATTTTTTTATTAACAATTTCTTGTTTTGTATTCAATACCTTTTGCTTAACAGCTTCCGGCACAATTGCCCCAAATTTCCCCAAAAATAAGATATCTGTCCTTTCTAGCCCAATTGTATATATTTGTCCTTTGATTTGTTTTTGTTTAGCTAATTCTGCTATGTAAACGATGGCTAAATCTAAGCTTTTGACAGCGCTGGTTAAGACAGCTTTTGGTGCAATGTCTAATTGATCCTTGGTGTTACCAAAAGCATATACTCCTTTTTCACCTGCTGTTTGTAAAACTGCGGCTGAAGCATTATCTAACCATTGATAGATGACATCAGCACCAGAAGAAATTAATGCCAGAGTAGCTTCTTTGGCTTTGGCAACATCATTCCAATCACCTGTAAAAGTAGAAGTAATTTGGATATTTGGTTTAACAGACTTTGCCCCTAATTCAAATCCCCGTAGTTCTCCCTCGGTAGCGGGAAACTTTTCTCCAGCAATATAAGCTAATTTATTAGATTTAGTGACAAAAGCACCGATAATACCACACAAATAACTAGCTTGTAGGTGATCTATTCGTAAAGAAGCAATATTCTCAGCCTTGAGATTACCATTTACTCCCACAAAAAATGTGTTGGGGAACTGTGAGGCGACTTGTTCAATTGCGGCATCAAATTGTCCACCATGCGCGAAGATGAGATTGTAGCCTTTACGAGCAAAATCTGTTAATACTTCTGTTTGATCTGCTTGTGCTACTTTTTCTACATAGGCGATTTGGGCACTTAGCTTTTGTTTTGCTAGATTGATTCCTTCATAACCAGATTGATTCCAGCCTTTATCGGTAATCATTCCAGGGAGAGCGATCGCTATTTTAAACCCTTCACTACCACCTGTTGTTGTCGCTATTGGTGTTGTCGGCTTATTACTACAAGCTTGCACCACTAAGCTGGTAGCAAACGCGGCTGAACCAAACAAGATAAATTCACGCCGACTAAAGTTTGTTGTCATACCTCACCTTCAGATAGATACCTATTTTAGTTATTTCAACACTCTAAAGTTATAGGTGGTCTTTTGGAAACCTGATTAGCATTTTCGGTGAAAGTAAGTGAAAAGGGAAGCGCTAAAAAAGTGACTTTTCTGGTGTTGGCGATAGGCTACGACCGAAAGCGCGATCGCAGAGCGTGATGATGAAAAACACTCGAACGCGGTAAAAACTGGATGGAATTACGATCTATTGGGCTGGCTACTTGAGGCAGGAATAAATCGAGGAAATCAACAAAAAACGTAGATAGTAGTTCTTTGAAAAGGCGGTCGTGGTCATTGAAATTTCTCCACAAAAAGTTGAAAGGATTTTGCTCTGCCCCATCTAATATAAGGGTGAGTGACCACGATCTGGTGTCAAAAGATTTGTTTGTCTATATATCTAGTCCTAGAAACCAAACTCAATTCAAAATAATTCAAAATAATTCAAAATATTCTCTTTGCTCCCAGTTAGTCACCTGCAATAAATACTCTTCTGGTGGCAGTTCGGCGACGGACTGCAAAAAGCGATTAATTTCACTCTGTTTGATCTTGATGATGAAGTTTATGAACTGCTGCCCCATTTTTTGAGAAAAAAGTTCGCTTTGGCTCAAATATGAAATCGCCTCTGGCAAACTTTTGGGTAAAGTTGGATTTTCTGTAGTGTAAGGTGACTCTGTTGGAGAACCAGGGTCAAGTTGACCATCTACACCATCTAAGCCAGAAATCAATTGCGATGCCATGTAGAGATAGGGATTGGCTGCTGGTTCTCCAACTCGATTTTCAATGTGGGTGCTGGGGTCATCATAACCACCTTGTAATCTAATCATTGCGCCTCGGTTTTCCCATCCCCACCCCGCACGGTCAGGAGCTAAGGAATAAGGTCTAAATCTTTTGTAGCCGTTAATTGTCGGGGTTGTGAACACAGAAGCAGCATTGGCATGTTTTATAAGACCACCAACGAAGTGTTTAGCTAAATCTGATGTGAGGGTTTGCCCTGTTGCAGACATGAAAGCGTTCTCGTCTGTAGTTCGGTCTACAAGGGATTGGTGCAAATGCCAGCCATTTGAAGAACAACCTTGCAGTCCTGGACGACACATAAATGATGCAATGTAACCTTGTTGACGGCAGATTTGCTTGGTCGCCATTCGGAATATCATCATTGTATCCGCAGCAAGCAATGCCGGAATCGGGTCAAAGGTAAATTCAAATTGACCCGCACCTCCTTCGTTTTCTACACTCCTTAAAGGCAATCCCATTTCAACTAAGTTTTCTGCCAGAACGCGCAGTAAGTCGTGAATCTCTGGATTGTGGGATTCTAAAAGATATTGGAAGCTATGCTCTACGGCGCTAACTTTAGCAGCTTGTCCGGGTTTTCCAGAAGTACCAACATTAGCGAAATCTAACATCGGATCTTCCAACTTTGCCAGATACCACTCAACTTCTAAGCCGACAATATACGTAAAGCCTCTTAGATGTAACTCTAATAATGATTGGCGCAAAATACCGCGACTGGAAAAGGGCATTGGCTCACCATTCTGAAAGTACTCGTCACAAAGGATAAAGCCAGTGCGTTTTGCCCAAGGCACAATTTTGAAGGTATCAGGGTCAGGAACAGCCACAAGATTTGGCGCACCTGTCATCAGAGGCATATCCAAGCTACCGCCAGGAACAAAAGGGTTAAATACAATTGCGCCACCAGTATCAAACAGGAATGTCCCAGTGCTGACTTGCATACCGCTTTCCAGGGCGCTGAAAAAGGCTTGAGGTAAGAGCGACTTACTGCGAACAATGCCATGCTGGTCTGACCAAGCAGTACGAATCAACAATATATCTTGTTCTTTAACAACAGCCTTGATTTTTTCAGATGCTTCTTTTTGGATTTCTGTCCATAGGTGATGACGCTCAATAAATCCAGGTCTTTTCATTGGGATTTCCTAATCATGTTCAACTTGTGCAGTTAGTTTGAGATTGACTTTCATCAGCATCCAGCTTCAAGTTGTCCTTGCCTTTGAATTCTTTAGTCGTTAGCCGCAGTTCTAACAGATAGCCAGTTAATGCTCTTTGCAGAACTAGAATGGTTTTATCCCTGTCAATATCGTAGTGATACCACAGGTAAGATTCTCCACCTAACTCGGCATTTTTGACATATAAATAGATGGGTTCGCGAGGGTTGCATAAACCTAGTTTGGGTAGTGGTAAATATGTAGTGATAATAGAGATTTAATAACTAAAATTATTTCTTTTTATCCAAAGCTAAAAAGACTAGAAAAATAGTTGGAGTTTACATAAGTGAGCGCAGTCAACTTAAGCTTGGGCGAATGGAATTCGCGGCTACACAGGCAAAGTCCGCGGAGGCGGACTAAAGTCAAATTAAGGGTTTGAAACCCACGGAGGTGGGTTTTGTTTGTATAGACGCGGTTTCTAACCGCCCGTTTCGCGTTAAGTTGACACCTGTGGAGAGGAGGAGGCTAAGGGTAAATCAATTGAGAAGACACATCCTTGATGGGGGACATCCCGAACTGAGAGTATACCTTTGTTTAGCGACACGGAGCGTCGTGAAATTGTAAGCCCAATCCCCACTCCTGATTTATCTGTTCCTATCTGAGAAAAAGGCTTAAAGAGTTCTTCCGCATCACCAGGCGGGAGTCCTCCACATTGATCCTCTATTTCAAGCAAAACACGCCCACCTACAGCCTTACCGCGTATCCATACAATCCCACCCTTCTTGGTGAACTTAATGGCATTTTGAACCAGATTCGATAGGGCAGATATTATTAGGTGACGATCTATTAAAACCTCCAATTCCGGTGCTACCTCAACACGCACCTCAATTGATTTCCCACTTGCTTCAAACCATGCAGTAGCCTCAACTTCACTGACTAGGTGAATAACTCGATATCTCTGATATTGGACAGTTGGTTCGTTCCACAGTCGCACCTCAACAAGTGAACGATCAATAATCTCTCTCATACGCCTATGGGCATTTTCAAGAATACGAGATGTACTTCCATTGGTTCCGACTTTCCCTGTGATTATAAGTTGGGAAGCTAAAGTAGCGGAGGTCAACGCATTTCGCAACTCATGTGCTAGAAATCCAAGACGTAGAACCTCATCCCGCTCTGCATTCTCGCGCTGACCTCGATTAAACTCTGTAACCGCTTCAGCGATCGCGATATCCAGGCAGAAATTTAATCGATTGAATTCACGAGGGGATGCTGTTTCACTACTATTCTGCTGAATATACTGAGTGATAGCTTGACAAAGAGCGCCGTAGCCATGAACAACTTGAGAAATACTGTAACCAAGTTTTAACGACTCTTTCCCCCGGCGCTCTGCTGCGGCTCTGTGAACACTTTCTATAGAATTGTTATGTGCTTCCCCAGATTCATCTGTATCAGCATCAGCACGTAATACCTCAATGAGTTCATCGTAGAACACAGGTAATCCTCTTTCCATTTCGTCGCTCGAACTCATGGAATCACCAAGACCCGTGATCTTTTTTGAACATAAGGCGAGAATTTCGTCACGTTCTGCTAAGAGAAATTCATGTAACATTATGAATGTTCTTAATTCTTAATTTTAGACTTATTCTACCATCAGGAGATCGCTAGAACAGCGATCGCACCCACCCATAATTGAGGGAGCAAACATCTTTAGATAAAGACTTAAAATCCATTTCCATCCATTGAGCCATTCATCGTCATGACAGCTAAAACTTTTGTTAAGCTTATTGCTCCAATAACCGTTACTTTTGCACCGACACTCGTTTGCTATTAGAGGTTGTTTGAAAAGTATTTGGCTGTGATTTTAGGTACTTAGAGATCCCCCCCAGCCCCCCTTAAAAAGGGGGGAACCTGAATCTAAGTCCCCCTTTTTAAGGTGGATTTAGGGGGATCTGAAATGTTTTGCTACCAATGAGAGGACTTTTCAATTAGTCAGCCTCGATCTCAATTCAAAATGACTTTGTTAGTGGTCTGACCATGAGCATCAATATCATAGATAATTGGAATTGCTGTTCCTAACTCAACATTGACAATCTCCCCTTCGGATAGGTTTTCTAGGTGCTTAATGATGGCACGGAGTGAGTTTCCATGCGCTGCAATCAAGACGTTATCTCCTGTGATTAAGTGCGGCAAAATGCGATCGCAAAAGAATGGAACAGTGCGCTTCACCGTATCTGCCAAACTTTCGCCACCAGGTGGAGGCACAGCATAGGATCGTCGCCAGAGTTGCACCTGTTCTTGGCCAAATTTTACGGCGGTTTCAGCTTTATTCAATCCTTGCAGTTCGCCATAGTACCGTTCATCCAGCATAGCTGTAGGATAAACTGGCAGTTCCTGTTCAGGATCGCCCTTGTATTTATCCCAACCATGCCAGTTTTCATCATCTGCCTGATGCTTGATAATTGGAATTCTCCCGTCGCAAATATCATTTACTTCTGTCAAGATAACGATCGCAGTTTCAATCGCGCGAAACAGCATACTGGTAAAGCAAACTCTGACTCGATAATCCTTCAGTTTGCAGGAGGCGATGGTTGCTTCTGCTCGCCCCTCTTCGCCTAAAGGAACATCAACCCATCCTGTAAATTTATTCTCTGCATTCCAAAGGCTCTGTCCGTGACGGATCAAAATTAATTTAGCCATTGTGTGTTTCTTCGGTGTGCGATCGCGTGGATCTAGAGTTCCAGAGTATCAAAAATGTCACGCAGAATCTGTGCAGAATGAGTAAGCTGTTGTTGCTCCATGTCATTGAGGGTAAGGTTGACCCTCTTAATGACACCTTTTTCATTCACCACAGAGGGCAGACTGAGACAAACATCCCTAATACCGTAGAAGTCATTCACCAGGGAGCTAACGGTAAGGATGCGCTCTTGTCCCCGCAGAATGGCTTGGACAATTTCAGTCGTTGCCAATCCAATAGCGTAGGAAGTACACCCTTTGCGTTTGAGGATTTCGTAGCCAGCGTTTTTAACGCGCTCAAAAATCTCTTGTGCAGCCTTATCTACTGCCGAACTACCCTCTCGGTCATAGAGAGGCATTCCGGCAATATTCACCTTGCTCCAAACGGGTACTTCACTGTCGCCATGTTCACCAATGATGTAAGCGTGAACACTGCGTGAATCAATGCCCATTTTCTGCGCCAGCAGGGTACGAAAACGGGCAGAGTCAAGCACCGTTCCAGAGCCAATTACCCTAGCAGCAGGAAAACCTGAGAGCTTTAGTGTCACGTAAGTCATAATGTCTACGGGATTGCTAACAATCAGCAAGATAGCATTAGGGCAATATTTGACGACATCTGCAATCAAGCTCTTAAAGATAGCAACGTTGCGTACAACCAAGTCGAGGCGGCTCTCTCCCGCCTTCTGACTGGCTCCAGCAGTAATAATTACCAGGTCTGCATTCTGTCCGACATCGGCAACAGTGCCAGCTTTAATCTCAACAGGCTCCACAAAAGGAATGCCATGCATTAGATCCATCACCTCTCCCTGAAGCCGCTCTGTCTGAATATCTTGAAGAATTAACTCATCAAAACAGTTTTGGATCATCATCGAATAGGCACATGCCATCCCTACTTGTCCGGCACCAATAATCACACCTTTGCGAGGACGGATGCTGACTTTATTTTCAACACTGGGATTAGGCGTAAAGAGGGTTTCAAACATTTTTACTGCTGCAATAACTTAGTAATAAGCGATCGTCACTGAATTTTAGATTTTAGATTTCCAATCTAAAAGGAAAGTTAGGTACAATTTTTTACTCAAGTCCCTACCTTCCCTACGGGATGCGAGAGCGTTCAGGTATAGGATCAATTTAAAATCCAAAATTGTTTGACCTTATGCACTTAGGAACTTCCAGAGAATAAATTACCCAATTTACTGAGATGATATTTTTCTCCCTGCTCCCTGCTCCCTGCTCCCTGCTCCCCTGCCTACACAGCAATTGATTATTTTTTTAACTGGAAGTCCCTTACCAAGAGTGGAGCGCCCGGAGTTGAGGTGTTTTCTTTAATTGATGCGTCTGCATCCGAGTCAAGACATCATCCAGAATCGTCACGGCTTCGGCAACAAACGGCCCTTTGTTGAGCATGACGCACTCAGCCCGTTCTGCCATTGCTGCATCCGTCATTTCTGCTCGTGAGGGAATGCCTTTTTTCACCAGATTTTCTAGCACCTGAGTTGCCCAAATCACCGGGACATGAGCCGCCTCACAGAGCCAGAGAATTTCTTCTTGCATTTCAGCCAGTCGTTGATACCCAATTGCGATCGCCAAATCTCCTCTAGCAATCATCACCGCAAAGGGTTGTTGACCTGCCGCTTGCACAATCAACTCAGGTAAATTACTGACGGCTTGGGGTGTTTCAATCTTAGCAACAATGGCAATTTCACTCTTTTGAGGCATCCGATCTGCTAACTCTTGCTGGAGCAGTTTAATATCATTGGCAGATTGCACAAAAGAATAGCCCACAATATCGGCATGGGTGGCAACAAAATCTAAATCCTCTCGATCTTTATCAGTAAGTGGGCTAAGTTGCAAATCTGTATCGGGGAAGTTAAGCCCCTTGTCTGGCAGAAGTTTACTACCCTTTAAACTCGCATGGGTGATGCGTAAGAGAACACCCCGATCCGTAAGAGATTCTACACGCGCTCCAATGCGACCATCATCAATCCAGGCAGTTGCGCCCACCTGCAATTGATCGAGTACTCCGGGCAGAGTACAATTTGCCTGGAAACACTTAGCATCCGTCATACTAGGCATATCACGGGTTAAGACAAGACATTCCCCTTGAAAGATGCGATGTTTCTGATTAGGTGTCATTACTAAGCCAATTCGGGGCTTCGGCCCTGCCAGATCCATTAAGACTTTGCAAGAATTTCCGGTTTCTTTCTCTGCCAGACGGACATTGCCAATCATCGCTTCCCAAAGGCTAGCGCGATCGTGGGCACAGTTAATGCGTACACAGTTAGTCCCTCGCTGAAGCAGATCCCGGACAAATTCGTAATGGCTAGCGGCTTCCATTGGCAATGTCACCATGATTCTGACCCGGCGATGAGCTAAAGTCTGACCAAACACATCTTCGGTATGTTGGTGAAGTAGGCGATCGCCCTCCAGAAACGCCCCAATAGAAGGACGAATCGGCAAACTAGCCGAATTGACCTGACAGATTGCCCCCAGAGTGGCAATCACGGCATCTAAATTCGGCATCACTCGCGCTTCCAAACGACCCAAGGAAGATAAGCCCCAGGGGATTAAGGCAGCTTGCAGAGGACGTAGATCATGTCTTCGTAGAGCCATGTAATGGGCAAGATTGAGTCCACTGCTGAGAAACTCTTGTCGTTGAATGCGCGAACGCCACTGGTAAAAAATGTCTTGCCCTTCTTGAACAACCACCTGACGCAATTTTTGCAGCGTATTTAACAAGACACAAGGATCAGATAGGTCTAATGCAAGGTAGTCAAAAGTATCTTCTTCTTGATTATGCTCTAGAGTAGAAATTGTCATTAAATAACCCTCAAAAGACTGTATTAACAATTTAATAACGAACCACAGAGGCACAGAGAACACAGAGAGAAAGAGAGAAAGATTCTAAAACTTAGTTTACGTAAGCATTGTTGGCTTGACAGACTACTAGTAGCGTCAATTGAGTTATCCCAAAACCGGGGGTTGTGTTTTACCAAATTGCCAGCTAAGGAGCGATCCCAAGCCCAACAGACTCACAACAAACACCACAATCCCGCCCACAAATGGAATCAGCGCAAGTACTGTGACAATCAGCAACCCAATCAAGAACTGCTGCAAGCTGCTTTGCCGTTGGTGTAGCCTCTCTGTAAGAAAATCGCTTTTTACCACTTGTTGACCGATGAATAGTGAAATTCCCAATGCCCCAACCAATGATGTCAGACTCACCATCAACATCAGGAGTGGAATCAATGGAATACCAATTAGGGTGATTGCCAAAAAAATGTTAAGGGCAAATAAGGTAAACATTGCCCCAATTCCCCATAAGGCGCTTTTACCGGGATATTGACGCACGGTAGCTGCTAAATTCGGCAGAAAAGGTGGCGCGGTTTGTAATAAAATTATGCCAAGAATCGCACCGACGATCGCAGAGAAAATCCGAAAACCAGCGTAAAAGAAATACATCGGCAAAAATCGATCTCGATGACGGTACATTCCCGTCATGCCTCGTTCATTATATTGACCGTTGAATGTGCTGTTTGAGCCGCGAATTATGGCTCCTTCTGCTAATACGACTTTGCCACCGATCGCATAGGCATCGCCATCTACCCGTGCGCCTTGCTTGAGAATGATATTTCCACCGATAGCGATCGCAGTTTGTGTCACCCGTCCATTGGGTTGGACGATCGCCGAACCACCAATGGCAATAGCATTTTCTACAACTTGTTTTTCTACAACCGTGACATTTCCGCCCAATCGAATCAGATTGGTATTATTAATATTTAGATCAGTCTGTGCGATCGCATTTCCGGCAAACAGAAATACTATCGTAGAGATAAACACGATTGTCAACTGCTTCCAGTTCATGGTTAAGACTCCTAATTTTATTTTCCAATCTCACCAGTTAGATTAGGCAATACTTGACCGAAGAGGCAGAGGGAATTATCTTCAACAGTCTTCTCTAATCTTCTTCAACTAGTTTCACCTGATTATGTGGACTGTAATCTAAACAATTAATTGCTTGATCGGTTAGCACCGTTGATGGATGGACGGTGCATTTGAGATATGAATTATGACTAAAATATCGACAGTGAGGACACTTGGCTTTGTGAGGCAATTTGAGGCTAAATAAATACTGCTGCACCCGCTTAGGAATAAAGGCATAAATTAAAGTAGCGATCGCCGAAATAATCATAGCACTGACTACTATCAGGAAACCCATATCTAGCACAGAAAGAGTTTCAACTCCCCGATGATTTAGAGGGAGTGAATTAGCTGGCAGAGTTGTGATCGATTTTTCTTCCATGACTCCATTACGCTCCTATATTCTGTTATAAATAGGTTCAAAATGAAGATATTTAACATAACAGTCATTAAATCTTCTCGTTTTTTATACTGCTCTCTGTCCAGCATAGATAAATCTAACTACCCATGCACCGAGCCAGCCTAAGAGAGTATACACGATGATTGCAATTAGAACATTGACATCAAAAATGTTTACTCCGCCACCAAAAACGGGACTGATAAATAAGGTGGAAAAAGGCGTAATGAAGGGATCAGAAAGATTGTAAATAAACTGAGCAAAGGCATTTTTTGTATTTGCTCCGAAAAAACGCAATAAGAAGCGTAATGTCAGGAGAATTTCAAGCGTTCCAACTAGAAAGTAAATACTATTGATAATCCAGGTAAACGTAGCGCTGCGTTTGCCAGTTTCCAGCCGTCTCTCTTCCTGTTGAAGTCGGAAAGATTCTTCATCATTCCGAAGTTCTTGCCTCCGTTCAGAATTGCTCTGTTCATGAGGATTTTTATTCATTGATATATCTCCAAATTGATAAGTGATACTTCAATCAGAATGGACGATATAGCGTTTCCTAATCACATGAGGTACATCATAGTCCCCTCATCGCTTGCGGGGAGGGGGTTGGGGGTGGGGTTCTTGTACCTCACTCGACTGAGAACCGCTATAATATAATTCTCCCTCGCTCGTACAGATTGTTTACGATACCTGCGATCGCTGCTACTGCATTTACTGATTTGGCGAATAGACTTGGTGTAAATGGGAAAGCGATCGCAAGACAGTAGATTTTATCGCTCGGTTGTCGCGTAGAACGTCCGCGCCTGTGCCAGTAACTGGTCTTCGCTCATGTGTTGTTCATTGACGACGACTGTACCGACAACTCGCTGGGCGATATCTGGATGATGTTCTTTGAGATCCGCCAGCAGATAATCCATCGCGCTGCTCGATCCGGTTGAACTGCCAAAGATCAGAATCTTCTTTGTGCCACTTAGCGATCGCGCTATTGCCTCATAGAAGGATTTTAGTTCCGGCTGGCGCTGACCGTTGGCATCGTCATCCACATTGTGCAGATGCCGATGAGAGCCGTCCGGGTCGTAAGGAACGATCCGTTCTGGTACTGAGCCGTGCAGTTCAGTTTTATAGATACGCGCCTCACGGTGATCGATAACGACCAGCAGGTGGACACCCTCGGCGATGATTGGCTGGGCGGGGACAGCAGAACGCTCAAGAAAGTGGCGAATCTGCATTAGTTCATGGATATCAGATAAATCTTTGTGCTTCGAGGGGTGAACTGTCAGCGTCTCACCATTCCGCGTAAATCTCAGAGTGCCGTTATGTTCCTGAGTCTCATCGGTCACTGCATTTAGCATCGATCGCACATCGTGCCACTGAAGGTTACGGGCTACTGGGTGCTGAAAAATAGCGTTGTAAGTGGTTTGATGAATCCGGGACATCTGCGTTTCCATTAATTTCTCCTTGGTCTTGTTAGACCAGTTATCATCGGATACACTCAATCTCTAAAATGGCTAATAGTTCATTAACTTATAAACAACTCTGCTCATTTACTACTCTGGGCGACTACCGTTTGAGTTAATGGATGAATTGATTGATTACAATACAAGCTTGGCAACTCGCTGTTGTTGTCCTCCCGAAAGCTGCTTAGGGCGGTTTGTTAAGCGATCGCCCAATCCAACCTTTCAAGCGCATGATGCTAAACGCGACGGTTTACCCAGTGTCCTGGTACCCATCGCCGATGACCGCGAGAGGTCGGTTGGTAATGTCCTGCCACCCAGACCCGGCGATAACGAACACGGCGTGTAGTATTGCGCCGAGTTTGTTCGCGCTGGTTTTGAGCCAATCGATCTGGTGCAACCCGGCCTGTTTCGACGACACCAGGACGAGTTGAATTCTGCCCATGATTAACATTGAACTCTGCGGCTGAGGCAGATTTTGCCAAGACTCCAAGGGGAAGAACAAGCATCAGGATAGCGATTATGCGTTTCATTAGATGTTCCTTTCGATAAGTTGAGAGTAGCTACAATTAAAGCGGTTGAAAAAGAGGCAGGGGAGCAGGGGGCAGGGAGCAAGGGGGAAAACTGAGACGGAGAAGCTCTCAGACTCCGCCCCAGTAAGAGCGCCCTTTATGGCGGGGCTTGTACCCATGTTCCGCTCCGCTTCACGGCTTCGGGGCTATTCTCTTGCTCCCCCTGCTCCCTGCCCCCTGCCCCTCAGCCTTCTTCGGTCAATCAGGCAATATTGTTGCTCCTCGTTAACTACTCTGAGGGGCTATGGCTTGATTTCTTGAGTGAATTGATTCATTACGATATAAATCGTTACCAAATTCATTTTGACGGTTAGAGAGATGCGATAAATCGCCGTCTCTACAGGGAATTTATCCATCAATTATTTATGTTTTCAAAGCTTGTGCTGCAATCTGTTGGGGCTTTTATTTCTTTTTGTTTCTTGCCCGATCAAGCGTGCCATTCAGTTCAGTCTCTTTCTTCCTGGTTGGGAGAATCATCGGGTGGTTGATCTCTTGCCATGCGTTGTTGCTCCTGCGATACCCATTCCCAAGCAATCAAACAACCAATGCTTAAACCTGCCAGCATCAGTGCCAATGTCCATGAGAAGCGACTGGGAAATTGGAAATCGATCCAGATGCCTAGTGCCATTCCTAATAAAGTTGGTACGACCACTGACCAACCGACCAAGCCAACAAAACCTAAGCCAAACAAAACGCCACCATGAGGTTTCGCTTGGCGAGCATAAAGTTTGCGGCGTGCTTGATTAGCGATCGCTTTGGCGTTAAGATGCCTTTGGGAGCGAGACTGACGAGAGGGTGGGATTTTCATGGATATTCACCTAACTCGATAAAGTGCCGAATTGTGTTGATCTCTAGGTTTTCTAAAACGGAACGTGCTGTTTTTTCGCGTTCATCGATTAAGTGAAACTCCTCCTCAACGGTTTTTCTCAATATTTCCAAATCGCCACCTGGAACTGCATTTTGGGTAGCAACTGTTACCTCATCCCCATGCTTGATCAAAATTCCTTGATCGATTGCGAGGAATTGTTCTTGTCCTTGGGGTGAGACGAAGGATAACAAACTTGGTATCAGTGTCGCCACAAAATCTATATGGCAGGGTAGCAAACAAAACATCCCATTCTCCGCTTCTGCAATCACTTTGATTGCGGCTGTTTCCATCAGAATTTTAGTTGGTAAGACAACTTTGAACCGCATTTCTGAGGATGTCTCGGTCATGATTTTTTGCCTTCTTTTGGAGCTTTTACGACTTCATCAATTGAGCCAATCATGTAGAGCGATCGCTCTGGTGTATCAGCAAACTCATCATTGAGAATGCGTTCACATCCTTCTAGGGCATCGTCTAATTCGACTAATTTCCCTGTCAAACCTGTAAACTGGGCGGTGGAAAAGAAGGGTTGAGTGAGAAAACGTTCTAAACGTCGTGCCTGGGATACCACTTGGCGATCGCCTGGCGATAATTCTTCTAAGCCCAACATGGCGATGATATCTTTTAGTTCCTCATAGGTGCTGATGGTTTTGCGGACTGCTTGAGCGATCTGATAATGGCGATCGCCAACGATATGAGGCATCAGCATTTTGGAATTCGATTCCATCAAATCCACGGCGGGATAAAGCCCTTCACTCGCCCGTTTACGTGACAACACAATTGCGGCTGACAGATGGGAAAACACAGCGACAGCAGAGGGATCGGTGAAGTCATCCGCAGGTACATAAACCGCTTGAATGGAAGTAATCGCCCCTGCTGATGTATTGCAGATCCGCTCCTCTAGTTGAGCGAGTTCAGTGGCGAGGGTTGGTTCATAGCCCACCCGCGAAGGTATTATCCCCATCAGTCCCGATACTTCTGAACCCGCTTGGATAAAGCGAAAGATATTATCGATTAAAAGTAATACATCTTTTTGGGAGCGATCGCGAAAATATTCTGCCATTGTTAGCGCCGCGTGTCCTACCCAAAATCTGACTCCCGGTGGTTCATTCATCTGTCCGAAGACTAAGACTGCATTTGGGAGAACCCCCGTTGCTGCCATTTCTTGATATAGATCAAGACCTTCTCGACAGCGTTCACCAATCCCACAAAATAAACTTACACCTTGGTGCTGCTTGACCATATTATGGATCATTTCTGTAATTAGCACCGTTTTGCCAACACCTGCACCGCCAAGCAAACCTGTTTTACCGCCTCGTTCCAAAGGTGTGAGCAGATCGATGGCTTTGATCCCAGTTTTGAGGATTTCGGCTTTGGTAACTCGTTCTGACATCGCAATTGGCGTGGCATGAATTGATCGCCATTCGCCACCTGCGATCGCCTCTTTCTCATCGATCGCTTCGCCAAATAGGTTTAACATTCTCCCTAAAAGGCGATCGCCCACTGGAACTTGTAACGGGTGCTGAGTATCAATCACAATCTCACCGCGCGTCAAACCTGCGGTTGGGGCAAGTGCTACACCCCGCACCACCTGAGCGCCCAGATGTGAAACCACCGCGATGGAAAGATTACCTCCTTTCCCTGTTTGTAACTGGCTATTTATATATGGCAAGCGTTTGGGAAAATGGATATCGATGATGCTGCTCCGCACGGAGAGGATAGAACCAAGATTTTGCTCTTGGGAATGATTTGATTGGGAAGATGATTTAATATCTGGTTCCATATAATTCGTAATTCGTAATTAAAGTTTCGACTCCGCTCAACTTAAAAAAACGGGTCAGAGTCCCCGACTTATACACGTGGTCACTGAGCTTGTCGTTGGTGCAACTTCTTGCAGATAAGTTTCGCTCATTATGCTTGAGGTCTGTCTTGAAAAATTGATCCTGTTGGGGTTTCCCCTTGACGCTAGGGCGTGTTTTCAAACTACTCATTTAGTTAGCCCCCTAACTTTTTAGATCCCCCTAAATCCCCCTTAAAAAGGGGGACTTTAAGAGACTCTTAGTTAGCCCCCCTTTTTAAGGGGGGTTGGGGGGATCTTCTAGTTTGAAAACACGCCCTAGCCTCTGCCAAAAGGATAAGACTGCAATTTTCGCTAAATCCGAATTCGTAATTACGAATTACGAATTATTAATGGCTTAACTCAAAGGCGGAAATAATTTCTAGTAATTCATCTGTAATTGCAGTTTGGCGTTTTTGCTGAAATTGACCAGTAAATTCTGTCAGCCGCTCCTCAATGTTTTTCTCAGCAACTTGCATAGAAGCGAGACGGCTAGCATTTTCACCTGCGAGGGACTCACCAAAAGCCCGATACAGCAAAATAAAAAAATATTGTCGTAATAAAGACGCAACCAAAACATCGCTCGGCATCGTAAAAGTTGGCAGAGTCCGCGATCGCCATTCTTGGCTTTCGATATGTTGTAGCCATTCACCATCAAGTGGTAATAGTTGCAGCTTATATGGCTCCCATAATGTATTGGAATGTAAGTGGTTGTAGAATAATGTAATTTGGCCAATTTGTTCGCGATCGCGCCATGTGGCAATGTGCATCAAGATTTCTTGAACCATTGATGTGATCCCAGCTAGCGAACCTGGCATGGCGAAAGTTTGCTCAATTCCATAGCCTGCGGTTTCTAAATGGGAAATCAATCTCGATCCGACGGCAAAAATCGCCAGATGTTCGGGTGAGAGCTTCAACTTCTCTAATTCAGCGATCGCATAGTGGCTAATCTGTTCGTTGAATTGACCGCACATCCCTTGCTCAGAGCCAAAGATAATCACACCGCAACGAGTAACATTGCAGGTTGAAAGGGATTGTTGGGTATGCGCGTCATGGGTATGTGTTGCCTTCAGTACGACATGCAAACCCATTTCGATTGTTCGGTTATACTCAGCGAGGGAGGCAACCGCCTGTTCGTATTGGTGGATGTTTAAGGCTGCTAGTACTTTCATCATTTTCACCACAGCTTGCAGTTCTTGGGCAGTGTGGATTTGGCGTTGCAGAAGCTCAATGGATGACATGGCTACTCCTTCGTATCCTTGGGATCTGTTGTATCCTTCGTATCCTTGGGATCTGTTGTATTCTTCGCATCCTTGGGATCTGTTGTATCCTTTACAACTGTAGCGATAGCGAAGCGCTGCTGCGTTCGCGGAGCATCTCGCAGAGAAGCGCAGATCGCAGTTGTGGCAACCTTTAGTAAGGCATCACGATCGGCATCCTTCAATACAGATCCACTTTCGATTTGCAAGCAAAGATCGGCTAACTCGGTGGATATAGCTTGGGCGATCGCAAGCTCTGCAATGGCAATTTTAGTGATGGGGACAGAATCGAGCAAGCCTGCTGTCACCGAAAGCATTACAGCTATTTGCACAGCAGCCGGCATTGGCGCATATTGCTTTTGTTTGAGAATCTCACGTACCCGTCGCCCGCGTTCTAAAGTGAGGCGAGTCGATTCTTCTAAACGCGTACCAAAGCGAGAGAAAGCCTCTAGTTCTTCAAATTGAGAATAAGAAAGACGTAAATCTCCTGAAACAGTGCGATAAGCAGGAAGTTGGGTTTTACCACCCACCCGCGAAACCGACTTCCCGATATCGATCGCCGGCAATACTCCCTTTTGAAAGAGGATTGGTGAAAGATAAATCTGTCCATCGGTAATCGAAATTAGATTAGTCGGGATATATGCAGCAATATTTTGTGCTTCTGTTTCAATAATTGGCAACGCAGTTAAGGAACCACCACCTCGTTTTGTGTTTAAATGTATAGAACGTTCCAGTAAGCGCGAGTGAATATAAAAAATATCCCCTGGATAAGCTTCGCGTCCAGGTGGGCGGCGCATTAAGAGAGAAATTTCTCGATAGGTGCGGGCATGGTTGGTGAGGTCATCGTAAATAATAAGCACATCGCGCCCTTGATCGGCAAAATATTCCGCCATCGCAGTAGCAGCATAAGGAGCGACATACTGTAACCCCGGTGGCTTTTCTGCTGCTGCCATAACGACGGTTGTGTAGGCAAAGGCCTCATGCTCATTGAGGTCGGCAATTACCTTGGCAACAGCCGCACTACGCTGTCCGATCGCGCAATAGATACAGAGAATATTTTTGCCTTTTTGATTGATGATCGTATCGAGGGCAAGACCGCTTTTACCCGTTTGGCGATCGCCTAAAATCAATTCTCTCTGTCCCCGTCCAATGGGAATCAGGGCATCAATCGCTTTAATTCCAGTTTGCAAAGGCACATTCACAGGCGCACGATCCATAATACTAGGGGCATCGCGTTCGGCGGGACGGCGTTGTGAAGTTCGCACCACACCTTTACCGTCGAGGGGGCGACCGAGAGGATCGATCACTCTTCCTAACAGCGCGTCACCCACAGGGACATCAAGTACTTTGCCAGTGCGCCGCACTTCCGTACCTGATTGGAGTTGCTCACTAGAATCAAGCAAAACTACGCCAACTTCTTCGGGATCGAGGTTAAACACCAACCCCAGACTACCGCCAGTAAAACAGACAATTTCCTCTGACTGCACATTCGGTAAACCGGCGATTTTGGCAATTCCTTGACCAATCGATTGGACAATGCCGATCTCTTGCGATCGCAATTTTGCTTCCTGCTGATCGAGAGCTTGAGTATAAAGTGCAAAAGTATCTTGTAAAACTGTCTGTAAACCTTCTTCAGTCTGTTGCATCATACTTCCTCTGAGTAGGGACTGGTGACTAGTGTAATGAGTCTGTAGTAAGCACTTCAGTGCTTTATAGAACCCATTTGACATCTTATGAGGTTTTGAATTAAGGTACTCCTCAGCATCTAAAATCCAATGCTAATGGCGTATTCCAGCGACCCCACTGATGCAGAATGGGAAATTTTTGAACCTTTATTGCAAGAGATATTACCAACCAAGAAGCAGATTGCGGGCTAATAGCTAAAGTAGGTTGATGGCTCAGTCAGTCCATTTTGCATTTGGCTTCAACGCGAGCCAAGTGGCGACACCAGTCAAGATGAGGAAAATGATTTGGAAGTAAGTTTGAAGGGGAAGTCCCATTAAATAACTCATCGGCGTGATTGTGTCAGGGTCGAAAGGAGCTGTGCCGGGATAAAGAATCGCGCCCGCTTGAGCAACCCAATAAACTGCTGCAAAGCTAGAAGCAGCCAATACCCCATTCAATCGATCCCTGGTTTTCCTCCAAGCGAAGAAAATCGAAATGGCTCCCAGGAGGATTGAAAACATGAGGGTTTGCCCCCCGTGGAATTTTGCATGGGGAGGCCAATTTGGGTTGAAGATATGTGTCTTGTTGTAGTCCGCGATATGCGCACCAACGGGCAAGAGAATCCCGATCGCTGTAAAGATAAGTCGGCTAGACATTGGCATTCTCATTTTTTTCATTTTGATTCTCCATTTCCAAAAATATCTGTTCGTGTTTGAGCCATAATGAGGTCTTCAAAAACGATTGCGTTTACTGGTAGGGTATACAAGATCCCAAATGGGTTCTATAATTAAGGACTAAAGTCCCTTTAAGCTTTTTCTGCAAAAACCGTAACCAAATTTTCGGTGATGCTATCTAAGTAAGTATCCATACTCCACGCTAGTTTGTAGCCTGTGCCGCGTAGTTCGATTCCACAAATCAGACTAGATTCAATTTCATAAGTAGGTTCGATTCTGCCTGCAATTTCATAACTCGATTCAATTTTGCCTGAACCTACCACCTGAAAGTAGTCTTGCAAAACCGTAGCGATCGCTGCACAAATATCCGGTGGTAGGGTGAAGGTACTAACCAAGGTCAACGGAATGCTATCTTTTGTCGAATCAGTTAAAGTTGTCACCAGTTCGGCACGTTCTGTTTCGGTGAGATCGCGCAATTTCTGCAAAAACACCCTCGCAATCTGCGTTTCTAACTCAGACTCTGCCAAGTCTGTCAACACCCGCCGCACAGTTGCTTGTAATTGCTGCATTGTGCGATCGCCTACTTCGTGTAAAAAAGCATCTTTCTGACGTTGTAAATTGCTTTGCCATTGCGATCGCTCCTTCGCCACTGACTCACGCATTTCCTTCAACAAGCGTTGACGGGTTTCTTCCACTTCTGATTTTGCTTGAGTTAGCAATTCTGTCTTTTGGTCTGTGAATTGCTGTTGCATTTCCTGATAATGCTTAACCTCCTGTTCTGCTTCTTCTTTTTGTTCAGATGCCGACGACAAGCGATCGGAGATTGTCTTCTCGCGGCGTGCCATTGCCTTGGTAATCGGTTTATATAAAAAGCGTTGCAGCACAAATATCAAGACAAAAAAGTTGAGGATTTGCGCCCCAAAGGTAAACCAGTTAATCTCCACTCGATCAGGCTCCTGCTTTGGCGATCGCACCAATCACATAGTTCCAGAATGGATTAGCAAATAGGAGAATGAGCGCAATTACAAAGCAATAAATTGCCACGGATTCGATAAATGCTAATCCCACAAATAATGTGCGGGTAATTGTATTTGCTGCGTCGGGTTGTTGGGCGATGGAACTGAGTGCTTGAGCAACAGATTTACCTTCGCCAAGGGCTGGGCCGATGGAGCCGATGGCCATAGTCAGCCCTGCCGTTAAGATTGACACAGTGCCAACAATTCCCAGTACAAGTGATAGCGATTCATTTTGAGCCATAGTCTTCATTACTCGCAGAACCAATATAAACAACTGCTAAAACCGCGAAAATATATGCCTGAATTAAGCCTGTCAACAATCCTAAAGCCTG
This sequence comes from Nostoc sp. KVJ3, assembly GCF_026127265.1. GTDB lineage: Bacteria > Cyanobacteriota > Cyanobacteriia > Cyanobacteriales > Nostocaceae > Nostoc. Next base: position 2,493,836 of record NZ_WWFG01000002.1, on the reverse strand, counting down.
CATAATGGCTGGAAAGAAGAATGGTGCGATCGATATTAAAATCGCCCCAATCATGCCGTCACTCATCACATTCCCAAACAAACGCACTGCTAAAGCTAAAGTCCGTGAGAGTTCACTAATTATATAAAAGGGAAATAAGATGGGAATTGGCTCTATGTAGTGGTGGAGGTATTTCCAGATTCCTGACTGACTGATACCAAAAACAGGAACGGAAAAAAATACACATATCGCCAGGGCCGCAGTAGTAGACAGTGAGGCTGTGGGCGGGTGATAACCAGGAACGATCGCTAATAAATTGGCGGTGGCAATAAAAATAAACAGGGTGCCGATAAAGGGCAAATAGCGATCGGGATTTTGTCCACTGGTTTGCTCAATTTGATCGCGTAAATTCACAACTAAGACTTCCAGCAGGTTTTGCCAGTGGGATAGCTGCGTGTCAGTGGATAGTTTGCGTGTTACCAACCAAGCACCAATGCCCAACAGTAGCATGATCATCCATGTAAATACCAACGTGGCATTGATCGTCACAAATCCCCAATTCCAAAACACGATTTCATCTGGACTAATCTGCATTGAGTCTCCTTGACCTTGCCAATTTTGGATTTTAGATTAATCCTGTTAGAGGCTTTTCTTCAATTCAAAATTGATTGATCCGATAAGATATCACTGTTAATGTTTAATAATATGGCCAGTTTTTTGTCAGATTTGTTGAAGTATTAAAATATGACGTTTTGAAGTGTAGAACATGAGTCTCAATGATGCGATTCCTTACCCATATAAACGCGCCTAAGCAAACGATCAAATGCCAAAGTGCGTTCTCTTGGGCGATCGCTAGTACAAAAGCAAATCCGGCGAGTGCGATCGCTAACCGCCCAAAAAAGCTGCCTAACGTTAATAGAATTGGGTTTTGGGTTGTAGATAATTTCTGCACCGTTGTCCACAAGCCACGAAAGTAGAGATTTCCCAGCAAAATTCCTAACAATAAAGTAACAGGTAAAAAGAAGAGGCTGTTCATATTAAATCTCCTCAGAGACTGTTTAAAAAGTCATGCGCGGGTAAATTTTATGCCATGTTGGACAAGGTTTCACATAACTCTCCTTGTTAACTACTCTGAGGGGCTATGGCTTGATTTATTGATTGAATTGATTCATTACGATATAAATCGTTACAAATTCAATGTGCGATTCGGCTATGGACGGGCTTGGATCTCTTTCCGCAATGCGGCAATTTCGGCTTGGAGTGCTTTAATAGATTTCTCGCTGGCAATTTCAAAATAAATCATACGAAATCCCAAAATCAACTTTAATTTCATCCAAATGAAACCAATCCAAAAGTTCTTCATACTGTCAATTCCATGCACACCTGTAGAATCAATTCTGCAAAGACCTTATGAAGATTGAGTTGCGGGCTTCTATGTATTGATTTAACGGCTCTAGCTCTAAATGACAAGTGGTATTGAGGTATCATTAAGTTTGTTAAAGGTTTATAACTAAATCAAACACTATCAACTCATTTTATACTTCTCTAACCTTTGCCAAGACTTAATCTCAACCACCCATTTGTCATGCTGGAGAAGTACAAGATTCAGAGCTTCTCTATAAACACTTACTAGCTGTTTAGAACAACGACAGTAGATACAGCAATACAGTTCAGTTAAGCAATTTTTTCCTTCTCTTTCTTCTCTCTGCGTCCTCTGCGCCTTGGCGGTTCGTTAAAAAATTGACTTGGATAACAGAGTTTTAGCCTTAACTGAACCGTATTGGTAGATACAGCAGTTTTCTTTTACATGAGGTACAAATTTACGGGTTTTGAGGCAGGATAGCGCAGCTTAAAGCCTTCTCTACGAGATGCTGCGCGACGAACAGCATGGCACTCTTAGAGAGGCAGCGCCAACCCTTAGATGCGAGTCTGCGTAACCTTACAGGGGATCTTGCTACGCTTTTAGCGTCTGTCTGCGACACGCTGCGCGTTCGCGTAAGCGTCCCGCAGGGAACGTAGAGAGCGGCGGCAGTTTGCAATATCAAAGCTTTGAAAAATACTAAGTACTGTCTTCAGGGATTATCGCAATGAACCTAACCGATCGGCAAGATACGGATTTTCTGAAATTTATAGGAAAACTGCCACCCCAAGAAAATTACATCCCTCTTCAATCTTTTAATCAGGGAGCATGGTATTGGGTCGATAAAAACACCCCTTGCCTACAAATTGTTTCGCCCGTTCCAGATCCGTGGAGTCAGGAGTGGGTAATTGCACCCATAGTAGATCGGGGGATTAAAGACCTCGTTGAGGAGCCTCCGTTAAGTGTGAGCTTGAAACTTTTCCCCCTCCCACCGTTAGACAAAACTACCTCTGTGGAAATAACTCGGCAGATCGAATACGGTAAGTTTGTCCACACGCAAGAGAAATTATACTACTTTTTGACATTTAGTTGTCAAAATGATGATTCTTTAGCAGAACGTGAAAACCCACTGAGTGAGTGGGTGACATATTTGTTTTATCCGAAGGCGAAACAATGAGACGTAATAAGATGCGATCGCCAAGAGTTAATTTGTGATGTTACAGTCGCACATTCTGAGTTAGAATAAATGTATTCACAGCGACAACGCTACACGTTGCGAGGCAACCAATATGGATGCCAATGAAGTTTTAAGACGATATGCAGTCGGAGAAAGAAATTTTAGACAGGCAGACTGGAGAGGGATAGGTTTAGCTAAAGCAAACTTGAGTGGGGTAGATTTGACTGGGGCACATTTGAACAACGCAGATTTGAGAAACTGTGATTTAAGTGATGCTAATTTAAACTGGGCTGGACTCAAAGGAGCCAATTTCAGTGGCGCTAATTTGAAGGGGGCAAAAATGCCTGATGGAAAAATGCACAACGATCGCTTAGAGTCTGCCAATTATTTTGCCTAATAAGGTGAAAAACATCTAAATTGCATAATTGAGATTAAATCAAACTCTTATAGGGTGGGCAACATGAGCGCCCTAGTTATGCAATTTAAATGTGGAACTGCTTATCCCCGTGGATAGATAGATTAAAAGGTCAATAGCCGCACAGAGAAAGGGATGTGGCTGGCGACTAGGGCGTGTTTTCAAAGTCTTAGATCCCCCAACCCCCCTTAAAAAGGGGGGCAAAAAGTCTCTTAAAGTCCCCCTTTTTAAGGGGGATTTAGGGGGATCTAAAAAGTTAGGAGGCTAAACGAGCAGTTTGAAAACACGCCCTAGGCTATGAAAATCTGTCGCATAGGGAAAAAACGAAAAATCATTTTCTGTCCTGGTATATATCCAGTTGATGACGGCTACTTAAAAAATCAATGTAATTTCGTTCTGGAGATTTTGCCAAATGTCATTTACTATACAGGCTGCACGCTCCATTTTTCCTGATACTCAAGTTGCTAATTCAGTTCCAACTACTGTTGAATCATTCAATCAACTTCGGGCTGAAGATCAGTTGGCTTTACTTTGGTTTGCCTATACCGAGATGGGAGTCACAATTACTCCTGCTGCTATGCAGGTAGTCAACATAGTTTTTGCAGAAAAAACCTTGACTCAAATCAAGCAGATGCCATCTAGAGAGCAAACGCAAGTTATGTGCGATCTGGTTAACCATACTGATACGGACATCTGCCGTACTTATTCGTCTTTCGGCACTAATGTCAAGTTAGGTTTCTGGTATCAGTTAAGCGAGTGGATGAAACAAGGAATCGTTGCTCCGATTCCCAAAGGTTATCAACTTTCTACGAAGGCATCAGATGTTCTCCAAGCTATCCGTCAGATGGAAGGGGGTCAGCAACTGAGCATATTACAGGATATTGTCGTCAACATGGGTTATCCGCCAACATCTGGTACTCAAACAGTTATTGAACCTGTGGTTGCGCCTAAAGATATTGCACCACGAGTTAAGCTCAAAATTAAGGGCATCGACAATTTGACAGTCCTAAGCTACATGGAGAATATGAACGCTTTTGACTTCCAGTCGGCTGTGGCTTTATTTACTGAAGACGGTGCTTTACAACCGCCTTTCCAAGAACCAATTGTTGGTCATGAGTCCATCCTCGCATATATGCGTGAAGAATGCTATGGACTCAAGCTAATTCCTGAGCAAGGGGTGTCTGAGCCAGCAGAGGCAGAGTTCACCAAAATTAAAGTGACGGGTAAAGTGCAAACTCCCTGGTCTGGTGAAAGTATTGGCATCAATTTAGCATGGCGATTCTTGCTTAATCCCCAAGACAAAATTTTCTTTGTGGCGATTGATTTGTTGGCATCTCCTCAAGAACTACTAAACCTGGGCATTATCAGGTAAAAGTATAGTTGCTGGGAAACTCTATCCCCTGTCCAAAAATCACGCCTACAATGGACGTGATTTTTTATGGAAATTTAGTATTAACTCCAGCTATTTTTGCTCAACAAAAATACTATAAGCAGTTAGGATTACGATACATAATTCTGAATTTATCGTTGATGGTTGCAGCAGTTTCAACCTTGTTTCCTTCCAGTGGATGAAAGTTCGGCTGTTTAAGAGACTTCCAAAGAATAAATTATCCCAAAAAGAACAAGACACAGTATTTATTCAAGAATAATGATATATGGGTAGAGGCATACAGATGTACGCTCATACTACAGCCAATTTATATGTTGTAAATATTTTTTAATGGGACTATACCATCCGAGAGATAAACGCTCAAAAGTTATTAGCTAAAGGTTAGAAATAAAATATCTTAGTAAAACTTGTACAACTTATACACTAATCAAACGCTTGCTTAAACATGATTTCTAATATTAAAGTGTCATACTAACCTTTATCAACAAATTGACAAAGTTTAGTGAAATATATGCTTAATAAAGCTTTATTAACGAGTCCTCGCAAATTGAGTATATCTACCACAATCAGTCAATCGATGATGAGTAAGCATTTTTGCCCTAACTGTTCAGACATTTTACTCCGTCATGTGCGTTTGGGAAAACTTTACTGGCGCTGTAGTTACTGCTATCAGGAAATGCCTGTTTAGAAAACGGGGGTGGTACGCTAACGTGCCATCAGCACGACAACTGATCGCCCCTGGGCAAGATATTCTTGAGATGCAATTAAGGTTGCAGTTTTCAAATTGGAGAAATCTTGAGGAGATGGCAAAGCAGTATCTACAATTCGGTGCCAGCCTTCTCCACTACTCAAAAGTGGTAGTTCAAATGTCAACGGCTGCCAATAAGCATTGAGGATAATATATAGATGCTCGTTAAATTTTGGGTGACGCAGAGTGAATGCCAGACTACGAGAATCATTCCCCCAATCAGGCTGTTCTAGTTTCGTGCCATGCCAGACGATGTTTGGCCGATGAGAGCCATCGGTAAGACTGAGAACTTTTTCTTGCCGAAAGATTCTTAAGGATTGGATAAACTGAATTAGTCCTCGGACAAATCGCAATAAATCTTTGTGTTTTTCGATACTGCTCCAGTCAAACCAACTCAGTTCATTATCTTGGCAGTAACCATTGTTATTCCCTTTTTGCGATCGCCTAATTTCATCTCCCATGAGCAACATCGGCGTTCCTTGGGAACATAAAAGGATGGTGAAGAAGTTTTTGATTTGTCGCAAGCGCAGTATTTCAATTTCTGCATCGTCCGTAACCCCCTCTACGCCACAATTCCAACTATTGTTGCCGTTTGTGCCGTCACTGTTATTTTCCCCATTAGCTTCGTTGTACTTGTAGTTGTAAGAAACTAAATCATTTAAGGTAAAACCATCGTGACAGGTAATAAAGTTAATACTATGATTAGGTTCGTAGTCTGGTCGTGAGTATATATCTGGGCTACCCATAACGCGAGCCGCTAATCGGCTGACTATACCGCGATCGCTTTTCACAAAACAGCGCACATCATCGCGGTAGGGGCCATTCCATTCTGCAAAGCGATCGCTCCCTTCGACAAACTTTCCTACCTGATATAGTCCAGAGGCATCCCAGGCTTCCGCAATTACCTTGGTTCCCGCCAAAACTGGGTCTGTTTCGATCGCCCAGAGAACAGGCGAATCGGCAAAGGGTTGACCTAATTTGCTCCGAGATAGGACAGATGCTAAATCAAAACGGAAACCGTCTACATGCATTTCCGCCACCCAGTAATACAAACTATCTAAAATCATCCGCGTAACCATCGGATGATTCGCTTTCAAAGTATTACCGCAACCACTGTAATTACTGTATTCAGCTTGGTTTGGTTCTAGAAGGTAGTAAGCTTGGTTGTCTAATCCCTTAAATGACAATGTTGGCCCATTGTGATTACCTTCAGCCGTGTGGTTAAAGACAACATCTAGAATTACCTCAATCCCGGCGCGGTGAAGGGCTTTGACCAAATCACGAAATTCATTTATGGGATCTAAGCGATCGCTACTGGAACTGTAATCGCTGTGGGGTGCAAAGAAGCTGATCGTACTGTAGCCCCAGTAGTTCTTGTGACTAGGACGTGCATCATTAGGATCAAATTGATGAATTGGTAGCAATTCAACTGCGGTTATTCCTAATTCCTGCAAATAAGGAATTTTCTCAATCAGTCCTGCATACTTACCGCGTTTTTCGGGAGACACACCAGAAGATGGATGACGAGTAAAACCATCTATGTGCAGTTCATAAATGACTGTTGTCGCATAAGGAATCCGTAGAGGAAGATCCCCCTCCCAGTCGTAGGTTTTGGGATCATCTGCTACCACAGCCCGTAGTGCTTGAGCGCAATTATCCTTACCAAAACAGCTAGCAGCTTCACGACTATAATTATCCCAACCTACTACCACTCGCGCATAGGGATCAAGTAATACCTTACTACTATCAAACCTTAGTCCTTGATCTGGCGCATAAAGTCCATCCGCCCGATAAGCATAAACCTGCCCAGCAGCAATATCTGATACCAAGATATGCCAATAGTAGAAGGTTTTGTTATGCTTTTTGTGTAGCTGAATTACACGGCTGGGTTGGGGTGAATTCGGCTCATCAAAGAGCAATAATTCCAGTCCAGTGCAGCTTTTAGAGAATACCGAAAAATTGACACCATTAGGGGTAAATGTAGCGCCAATTGGAAAAGGTTGACCTGGCAAAATATTAGTAAGCATTTTGGTAAAAATGGATACAATAAATCATAAGTATGTTAATAAATGATTAACGTTCAACTAAGTTTATGCCATTCCTTATAATTTAAATCAAAATATTTATAGCCATCTATTTTTCAGATATAACACTAATTTCGGAACGCAATTTATTTAAATTTTAAAGTGTATTTTATCTACCTTTAGTTGGATGTTTAAGTTAGAAGATATATCACAATATAAGTAGTTATACTGTATGTAATGCACATTCCACCCTTTTAATCAGGATACAAGGGAATTTTAAACAAGATAGTAAGTAAGTAGGCAACAATAAATAAAACTATTTTACGTAATGTAAAATTAATTAAATTAGCTTGTAGTAAGCGGCTCTAGCCCTGTTTTAAGGGCTGAAGCCCTTACTACAAACCTTTAATTATTCACACCCACTTACTTAGTGAATAGTGAAGTGCAGGCAATAGAATTGGGTTAGCTAAAAATCGAGATTTTTGTAATGGGGAAAGATCGATTTTTGGACTCAATTATTTCAGAGTCTTGTTAATTGCTAACCTTATGCAAACTGTATTGGAAGTAGCTGGTTGTATAAGTGAACCGCAAGTAAAACCGTAGTTATCGATTGATATCCGCTTAACCATTTTGAGATTACTGAATGTAGTACGCAATGTTAGGTGCACTGTACTACATCGCTTTTTTGATATTTATATCTAGTCTTAAAACATCGGGTTTTAAAACTGTGTAGACGTTGAGCAGTTTGTCATCAGACATTGTGTGTTCAAAGATTATTGAACTAAAAATAGATTAGTAGGATTCAAAATTTATGACCATTTCTCCTTCTAAGACAAAGGTTTCAGTTGTTGAAAACGGTAAATCTGCCACACTTAGCACTGAAGAACTGCGTCTAATCAATGCTTACTGGCGTGCATGCAACTATTTAGCTCTAGGAATGATATATTTGCAGGACAATCCACTGCTAAAAGAACCCCTCAAGCCAGAACACATCAAAAATCGCCTGTTAGGACATTGGGGTACAAGTCCCGGTTTGAGCTTTATCTACGTTCATCTCAATCGTTTAATCAAGAAATATGATCTGGACGTGATTTACATCGCAGGCCCTGGTCATGGTGCTCCGGGCATCCTTGGGCCGACATACTTAGAAGGAACCTATTCTGAGGTTTATCCTGATAAGAGCCAGGATGAGGAAGGTATGCTGAAGTTTTTCAAGCAGTTCTCCTTTCCTGGTGGAATTGGTAGCCATTGCACACCTGAAACTCCTGGCTCAATTCACGAAGGCGGCGAGTTAGGTTACAGCCTCTCCCACGCTTACGGGGCTGCTTTCGATAACCCGGATTTGATTGTGACAGCAGTTGTTGGTGACGGGGAAGCAGAAACTGGGCCTCTGGCAACAGCTTGGCATTCCAATAAATTTATCAACCCCATTCGGGATGGTGCAGTTTTACCAATCTTGCATTTGAACGGCTACAAGATTGCTAACCCCACCATCCTAGCCCGCATCAGCCATGAGGAACTAGAGGACTTATTCAAGGGCTACGGTTACAAACCTTACTTTGTGGAAGGGCATGAGCCAGCGCTAGTGCATCAACTGATGGCAGCAACTCTGGAAACAGTTATTTTGGAAATCAAGAAAATTCAAACCGAAGCCAGGACTTCGGGTGTTGCGAAGCGTCCTCGTTGGCCGATGATTGTCCTCCGCACCCCTAAAGGATGGACTGCGCCGGCAGAAATAGACGGTCATAAATTAGAGGGATTTTGGCGATCGCACCAAGTACCAATTACAGATGTAGCTACTAATCCTGCTCATCTGAAGATTCTAGAAAACTGGATGAAAAGTTACAAGCCAGAGGAATTATTTGATGAACATGGCAGTCTAATTCCCGAACTCAAAAAGCTGGCTCCCATTGGTAATCGCCGCATCAGCGCCAATCCCGTTGCTAACGGTGGAATTCTACGTAAAGAATTGCGTATGCCCGACTTCCGCAACAATGCAGTTGAAGTAGTCAAACCCGGCGCAGTTGAGGTGGAAAACACTAAGCCTCTGGGGAACTTCCTGCGAGATATCATGCGTAATAACATGAATAATTTCCGCATATTCGGGCCAGATGAAACCGCCTCCAATCGACTCAATGCCGTCTACGAAGTCAGTGAGAAAGTCTGGTTGGCAGATATCCTCCCTGAAGATGCAGATGGCAGTGAGCTATCTACCGACGGACGAGTGATGGAAATGCTCAGTGAACATAACCTGTTCGGCTGGCTGGAAGGCTATCTTTTATCTGGGCGGCATGGTTTCTTCCACAGTTATGAAGCTTTTGCTCACGTTGTTGACTCCATGTTCAACCAGCACGCTAAATGGCTAGAAATCAGTAAAAATGAGGTTGCTTGGCGATCGCCAGTTTCTTCTGAGAATATCTTACTATCCTCTACTGTTTGGCGACAAGATAACAACGGTTTTAGCCACCAAGATCCAGGATTCATAGATTTGGTTACTAATAAGAGTGCTGAAGTTACCCGGATTTATCTGCCTCCCGATGCTAACTGTCTACTTTCTGTAGCCAATCATTGCTTACGTAGCACCAACTACGTCAATGTCATCGTTGCAGACAAGCAAAAACACCTCCAGTTTCTTAGCATAGAACAAGCGATCGCACATTGCACTAAAGGCATCGGTATTTGGGACTGGGCAAGCAATGACCATCATGGGCAAGAACCCGATCTTCCCGATGTCGTCATGGCATCTTGCGGAGATGTTGTGACTATGGAAGCCTTGGCTGCAACTGCCATCTTAAGAGATGAGTTCCCCGATCTCAAGGTGCGGTTTATTAATGTTATTGATCTGTACAAGTTGCAACCAGATACAGAACATCCACATGGATTATCAGACTGGGATTTCGATAGTCTTTTTACCACAGATAAGCCTGTAATTTTCAACTTCCACGGTTATCCTTGGCTGATTCACAAACTTGCTTACCGTCGTACTAACCATGAAAATATCCATGTGCGCGGCTACAAGGAAAAAGGCAGCATTAACACACCACTTGAGTTAGCTATCAACAACCAAGTTGATCGGTTTAATCTAGTGATTGACGTGATTGATCGGGTTCCGAAGCTGGGTTCTGCTGCTGTCTATGTTAGAGAACGCATGAAGAACGAAATTATTAACAACCGGAATTATGCTCACAAGCACGGTATCGATCAGCCGGAAATCGTCAACTGGAAGTGGCCTTACTAAAGTAATTCGTAATTCGTAGCACTAAGGTTTGTAGTTGCGCTTTAGCGCACTGGTCTTAGAGGTTGTTTGAAAAGTATTTAGCTGTGATTATTAGGCACTTGTTGATCCCCCCTAACCCCCCTTAAAAAGGGGGGCAAAAGTCTCTTAAAGTCCCCCAATTTATCGGGGGATTTAGGGGGATCTCCAACGATTTTGGGTTTCTACAGAGATGTGTGTACACCGTAGCTTAAAAAAGGGGGAACTGGAATCAAAGTCCCCCTTTTTAAGGGGAGCCAGTGCGGTCTTGGGGGTTTCCCCCATGAGCAACTGGCGTGGATTTAGGGGGATCTAAAACGTTTTGCTACTAAGAAAAGGACTTTTAAAACATCCTCTTATATATCGATCGCATCTGCAAATAAAAAATCAACCCTTTAGAGCTAAAAGGTTTTAAATAATGAGTTCACCAAAACTTATCGCTACTGCTAAAGCGATGGTTGCTCCTGGTAAAGGCATCTTGGCTATAGATGAGAGCAACAATACTTGTAACAACCGCTTTGAGAAGCTGGGAATCGCGCCAACTGAGGAAAATCGCCGCACTTACCGGGAGTTGCTTTTAACTACTCCTGCTTTGGGTAACTATATCAATGGCGCTATTTTATATGATGAAACAATCCGTCAAACTACAAAAGATGGAACGCCTTTTGTCAAAGTGATGAACGATGCGGGGATTCTTGTCGGCATTAAAGTTGACACTGGTGTGAAAGGTTTACCAAATCACCCTGGTGAAAAAATTACACAAGGTTTAGATGATTTGAGTAATCGCATTACCGAATACGTCAAAATGGGGGCGCGTTTTGCTAAATGGCGGGCTGTCGTCACTATTGGCAAGGAAATTCCTAGTCGTGATTGTATCGAGGACAACGCCCAGGCTTTAGCTCGCTATGCACTGCTTTGTCAACAAGGTGGACTTGTTCCCATTGTCGAACCTGAAGTTTTGATGGATGGCGACCATACTATTAAACGTTGCTATGTTGTAACTGAGGAAGTCTTAGGAACTGTCTTTGATCAACTCCACTTGCAAGGGGTAGTTTTGGAGCAAATTATTCTCAAGCCCAACATGGTAATTTCCGGTAAGGGTTGTCCCCAGCAAGCCAGTATACCAGAAGTTGCAAAAGCTACGGTGAATTGCCTATTGAATGTGGTTCCTACTGCCGTACAGGGCGTAGCATTTTTATCGGGTGGTCAAAGCAATGAATTGGCAACTGCTCATCTTAATGAGATGCATGTCCGGTTTGGCTCAAAACTGCCTTGGTCATTGACATTTTCTTTTGGTCGTGCTATGCAGCAACCAGCATTAGAACTGTGGAAAGTACAAGATGCCAATATGAAAGCGGCACAAAGTGCTTTGCTGCATCGGGCAAAGTGTAACGGTGCTGCTAGCCTTGGCAAATACAGTCAGGAGATGGAAAGGAGTGCAGAGCTAGCATTAGCTGGCTATAGAGCTTTACAGTCACAATTGTCTAGTCAGGACTAAGGAGACGTAGCAGTGCTAAGTCTCTTTACCAGGTTTCAGGGTAACGCATATTTAAATTCGGTCGCTACGATCTACCAGAATATCTGCGTAATTTACCAGGCACTTAGTACAACATTTTATTAATATGAGCGCGAATTCTCTGCGTACTTTTGCGCCCTTGGAGCGTTTAAATTTAAACCCTCAATTCGCCACAATTTTACGCAAAGCTTTACTTAGTCCATATAGAGCGGCCAATAAAATCAATGGTAAACAATTTGACAGTTAATAACACTACCACAGTAAATGATACTGACACAGTTTTACGCACAGAAAACCTCAACGTTTATTATGGGAAGTTTCTAGCGTTGCAGAATATTTGGCTAAATATTCCCAAAAATCAGGTTACAGCTTTTATCGGCCCTTCTGGTTGTGGTAAAAGTACATTACTGCGATGCTATAACCGTCTCAACGACCTGATTGAGTCATTTCGAGCCGAAGGTAAAGTTTATTTTTACGATAAAAATTTGTATGCACCGGAAGTTGATGCTGTAGGGGTGCGTCGTCGGATTGGGATGGTGTTTCAAAAAGCAAACCCGTTTCCCAAATCAATTTATGACAATGTTGCTTTTGGAGCCAGAGTTTGTGGCTACAAAGATAACATGGATGAATTGGTAGAACGGAGTTTACGCCGTTCGGCTTTGTGGGATGAAGTCAAAGACAAACTACGACAAAGTGGTTTAGCCTTATCTGGTGGTCAACAACAACGGTTGTGTATTGCGCGAGCGATCGCTGGGCAACCAGAAGTTATACTCATGGATGAACCTTGTTCCTCCCTCGATCCCCTATCTACTTTGCGGGTTGAAGAACTGATTCAGGAACTCAAAGAGCAATATACCATCGTCATTGTTACTCACAATATGCAACAAGCGGCACGAGTATCTGATAAAACAGCTTTTTTCAATGTTAGCGCCACAGAAACAGGCGATCGTACTGGCTACTTAGTAGAATATGACTCAACAGAAGTGATTTTCAATAACCCTAAGCAGAAAGATACAAAAGATTACGTCAGCGGTCGATTTGGTTAAATATGGGTTTTGAGAGCAAGTTTTTTGATAAATTAAGTGAATTTTGGATTTTGAATAATTAAATTCCATTATCCAAAATTTAAAAAGTCTCAGAGTCGTACAGTTAATTAATGAATTGCCCCTAAAGTGTGGATATTTTCATCATTCTAGTTATCGAAATTTCAAGAGTTATTATCAAGAGAATCTGGTAAAATATTATCAACAAGAATTTCCATTCTTAGAGGAAACATTAGCAGCGCTAATAGTAATAGTAGTTGTATATTTCCCATCCTTACCCACCCAAGGTTTGATGCGCCTAATGTAACCGTTTCGGGGCGATCGCAACATCGGGATAAGTGCTAGTTTATCTTCAATTGTGGTGAGGGAAATATTGAGTTGAGCTAGTTGGTAATTTCTATCTCTTACAGATTGGGCATATTATTGTTGCTGCTGCCGTGAATATTCCTGCTGCGTTTGTTCCTCCATACTTTGGGGTGGTAGCGATCGCCTTCCTGGGACTGCCTGACAGGATGTAAGTCAGTCCCCGCAACTCTCTCTATGAGTAAATTTTCACTCGGATTCAATAAATCCCAGGGCTTTCAACTGATGTAGAACTTACGCATTGACAAGCAAGACAAAAAGTGCATAAGGAGAATGCAGAAAAAAAACAGCGACCGCTAGTTACCAGAGGCGTTAAAAACAGATAATTTACTTGGCTGTGTTTAGGGTTCGGACAATCAGAGCAATTACTAAACCATCAACCGCTAAATGTGACTTGAACACTTATACTCTGTTTCTACTGGCAGAATCAAAGTATCCAGGTTGCACACGTCTGGCAGAGATAATGGAAAATTTATCTCATGATAGCGTCAATAGATTTTTGCTACGTGAACGGTACGAACCCAAGGACTTATTTGAAGAAATCAAGCCCAATATCAATCTAGTTGGAGGTACTTTAAGTGGAGATGATACGGTAATTGATAAGCCTCATAGTGACCCGGAAATAACAGATTTAATCGGTTATTACTATTCAGGTAGACATCATCGTGCCGTTAAGGGAGTTCAGTTAATTACCTTGTATTACACCGAGTGTTCAGGTAAATCTGTACCTGTAAATTATCGCATTTATAACAAACAAGATAACAAGACTAAAAATGATTATTTACGAGAAATGATTACTGAGGTAATGGATTGGGGTTTAAAGCCTAAAACAATGACAACTGACGCTTGGTATTCCAGTCAAAAAAACCTGAAGTTACTGAAAAACAAGGGATTAGGGTTTTTAACTGGGGTAGCTAAAAATCGCTCATGTTCCATTGATGGTAAAAATTTTACCCAAGTCCAAAACTTAGAAATTCCCGAAGATGGTTTAATAGTGTATCTAAAGAATTTTGGTCAGGTAAAAGTATTTCGGAAAAGTTTCAAAAACGAAACTAAAAGATATTACATTATGTATATCCCTGAAAAAGATACACTAAACTCAATTTCCAGAACAGAATTTAAAGAGCTACATTCAATTCATTGGGGGATTGAGTGTTACCACAGAGCTATTAAACAAGTATGTGGCATTGGAAGATTCATGGTTAGAACAACCGATGCTATTAAGACTCACTTTTTTAGTGCAATTCGCGCTTTCACACAATTAGAATTAATGCGGGCAGAAGACTTGATTGAAAATTGGTATGAAATCCAAAGGAATCTGTCTCTCCAAGTAGCTCGTGACTTTATTTTGGAACATTTAGCGCAGAATTTGAATTTGAATACATAGTATCAATTTTCTGTCAATGCGTAAGTTCTATGATGAAGGAACAATTTAGGACTTATATAGCAGTCCGCTTTGATTTTTGAACTATACGTAGGGGAGCCACCCTCGTGCGCGGGTTTCCCGTGAGCTTTTCAGAAATTTAGAATCGTTGGTTTATTTACGCCGTGCTGTAATAGTATGATGATTACGGGTTGAATCAAGTAAAGACACTTTATTATATTGTCACTAACACGTTTTGATCTCGAATCTAGACGCTTGCAACAGACAATCATACAGTCTGGAACTGGCGTTATATTAAGTGAAGCCCAGTTGGAAGAATCACTCAACCAAACACTTCGACAACATCAGCCCAATTCTGATATTTGGTTGTTTGTATATGGTTCTCTAATTTGGAATCCTATCTTGAAATTTGCAGAACAACGGATTGGTAAAATATACGGCTGGCATCGTCGTTTTTGCCTGTGGGTACCTCAAGGCCGCGGTACACCAGAAAATCGAGGATTAGTATTAGGTCTAGATAGTGGTGGTAGTTGTCGAGGTATTGCCTACCGAATCGCTGCGGTTGATGTATCATCGGAACTACCACTACTTTGGCGACGGGAAATGATAGTTGGTTGTTATATCCCACGTTGGGTGAGAGTGTTTGACGGTATTCAACAATTGCCAGCAATTACCTTTGTGGTTAATCGCCAGCATCGTGCATATAGTGGTGAGATTTCCTTAGAAACTACGATTAACAGCATTGCAACAGCTTCTGGAGAGCTTGGTTCTTGTGCTGATTACCTCTTGCAAACTGTCAATGGATTGATGAAAGTTGGAATAACGGATCAGCAATTGCTTTGGCTTTCCAAACAGGTGTTGTCCCGGCAGAATTAGTGAGGTTTTAATATCAGACCAATAGTAATAGTGGTTGTATACTTCCCTTTCTAAACCATCCACCGTTAACTGACCACTGATAAACACCATTGCACCGGTGCGGTTAAACTGTGCGATCGCACTCCCGATCGGTTCATCTTCCAAGGTCAACGCCTCAATGTTGGTAATAGCTGGCTTTCCAACATCCGCCGTTATTTTCTCTAAGAATATTTGGCTATCGGGTTCGGTCGATGCCTTGTAAATCCTTCCGTCATCGGACTGGACTAAAAAGCCTGTTCCCTGTACCTGAATAATTAGATACTGCCCATTTACCTTAGAGCGATCGCCCGTTCTTACCCCTTTGATGTTGGCTTTGATTAGGTAGGTGCTACCAGATTCATTAAAAATGTGCTGTACGCCAGAGGGGGACGCAATTAACCTGTTGAATTGGGTTAGGATTCCGCCTGAGTTATTGATGCTAAAAGTGCCGAGAGCGATCGCAAGGTCTTCGGTTGGAATGTCGAACTGGTGGGCAATTTCGAGCAACATCTGTTTGGGCGTAGCCGGTTCGATGAACGCCACCATAAACCCGTCAGCTTGCAGCTTCTCCACTACTGCGATCGCTAGTACGGATTTACCACTCCCGTCCTCGCCAGCAATTAAAATTGCACCATCTGCCAGAAGTGACGCTGTGGTGCGGTTTAACTCGGCTTGCCTGTAGATTTTGAATTCTCCAGGTACAGGTATAGTTTCAATTACTGGTTCCTGAGTCTGATTCTTAGAGGATGGTTTGAGTTTAGGGGATGCCTAAGGCAACTCGAAGCGAGAACGCTAAAACTCCACTTACTACTATTGCTACAAGTGATAAGGGATTTAGCCCATTAACAGCAACAATCGCCCCAGTTGCCAGCATACCGAGAAATTTCAAGCCGCGCTGATAGAACCCATTGCGATATTGATCAATGAGTCCGCGTATGCGAAAGGGTCAACACTTGGCATCTGTGCAGATTCTTTGATTTTGGTTTTTAGCTCATCTGGTAGCAGGTCAGGTATCTACCAATCATAATCACCGCACTTGTGACCAGCTTTCTTTGCTTCTTCATAAGCAGCATTAATTACTGTCATTTTTTTAGAATCAGGTGAGCCACCGTCTGGATGATATTTTCGTGCTAATTTGCGGTAAGCCGCTTTAACTGCATCATCGGTGGCGCGAACATCAACACCTAGCACTTCCCACCACTTTGTTTGAGTGAAGTCTGCTCCTGGTGGCAAGGCTTGATACCCCATAAACGCCCATTCGTGAGAGGTTAAGGTAATTGCACATTTGTCAAGAAGGTGCAGGAAAAGGGGATAAATCCAGCTTGGAGACTGGCAATCGTTTGGCTTTGACAATTCCTAAATCTTGATTTTCAGGAGCCGCAAAGTACTTAACGGGATCATCCGCCTTCCCTTTGTCGTAAGCGACACTAAAATGATACAAACCACGAAAGATCATCTCTAAGGAAATGCGGTCAAATGGTAGAGATAATTCATCAGCAACAGCGTCTGCTAAGTCAATTAAAACAGCATAAAATAACCAAGTAGCCCAGACTTGTAACTTCACACCATTAATAGAAGCAGTCCATAAATAAGATAATCCCAATAAACGTTTTACCGTGTAAAAAGCCTCTTCAATTCTCCATGTTCGACGGTATAAGTCAGCTACGACGTAAGGAGGTAAAACTTGTGGGTCAAGGACAGAAGTAACTCTGCTCGCCTTTCCTCTTTCCTGCAATAAGACAAAAAACGAAACGTGTGACGCTTTTCAGTGGACAAGGCGATCGCACTGAGTCGCCTTTTCCTCTAAGAAACTGATCTCTTCCCCCACCTCTCTGATTCAGCCTGTGGTTATGGTGCTACTTTTTCTTTAAACTGTTTCCCAGCAGAAAACGCAGCCACTTTGGTAGCTGGAATAGTCATTGGCTCATTGGTTTTGGGATTACGCCCTTCGCCTTCTGAGCGATCGCTCTCTTACTGTCCACTGAGAGCCTTAAAATTTGGTATTTGAGAATATAATATTAATAAACATTTAATTGTAAACATACAAATACTTACTTCTCAGTAAAACGCCAAACACCATCCCATTTGTCTAGAATATTATCTGATTGCAAAAGATAATTGACTCGGCTCAGATATAAATCAGCAGTTTTATCAGCAGAATTGACACTTAAAACTTTTTCAAAATAAACCTTTGCCTGTTCAAAGCTACCTTGACGATAATAATCTAAAGCTTGCTCAAAATCCGGCTGAGACTTGAGCTTTAAAAATTTAATTTCATCAATTTCGGCATCGAGAATTTCATAAACAGAAATCGGCTCATTTCGTCCTTTAACAACAACTCGATCTAAAAAGCGAATTTGATATTTTGTCGAATTACTTAGATGCTCTAATGTCTGCTCAGAAATGAGCAGAGATACACCATAAAACTTAGTTAAACCTTCTAACCTAGCTGTTAAATTAACATTGTCAGAAAAAGCATCACCCTGCATCCGGTTTTCTTCACCAACCATCCCTAACATCATCTGACCAACATGAATACCAATACCAATTTTTAGAGGTAAGTAACCTTTTTCTAGACGTTGCTCATTGTATTCATAAACCCGTTTTTGTTTAGCAACACCAGCAGCTACAGCATCATCAGCACCTTCAGGAAAAACTGCCATCATTCCATCACCTAGAAATTTGACAATAATACCGTAATGAGAGCGGATTTCTGGACTGACGCGCTTAAGATAGGCATTAACAAAGTTAAAATTATCTTGAGGAGTCATATTTTCAGAGATGGTTGTGAAAGACCGAATATCACTAAACATTACCGCCATAACTTTGCTAACATGGTCGCCTAACTGGACATCTGTAATCTTTTCTTTTCGTAAGAATCGTAAATATTCGTGAGGAACAAATCGCCCGTAAGCTTTGAGAAGAGATTCTAATTGAGTATTAGCAGTTATTAATTCCTTCTCCCGTGCTTTCACAGTTTTCACCATATTAGTAAAAACCCGTGCCAGTTGTCCAAGCTCGTCGCTACGTTTAGCAACCTCTGTTAATTTATCTGGTTGAAAAGCATCGCGTTCCACGTCAGAAGCCGCAGATGTCACCCGATCTACCTCCTCAATATATGCTGCTTGACGCATAATTTCCTCTTTAAATAGAGCTTCTGCTTCTTGTCGTTTGAGAAAATTTATATATGCTTTGGAATGGTAGCGAATGCGGGCAATTAGCTCCATATTGTTAGGCAACTTTACCAGATAGTCATTTGCTCCTAATTCAAATGCTTTCGCTTTGATAACTGGTTCTTCTTTACTAGATAAAACAATTAGCGGAATATGGCAGGTAGGCGAATCTTGAGAGCGGAGATACCGTACTAACAGTAACCCTTCCATTTGTGGCATCACAAGGTCTTGCAAAATCACGGTTGGGTTGCAATCTTTAGCTGCCTTGAGAGCGAGTGTAGGGTTACAACAATAGCGAAATACAATGTCTGGTTCAACCGCTAGCATTCGAGAAATAGCTTCGCCGATTATGGATTGGTCGTCAATTAGTAAAACGGTTATTTTTTCGTCTATTGTAGATGTCATAGAAGTTAGGGATTTCCAAGAAATAAATTATTCAATAAAGCGAACCACAGAGGCGCAGAGGTCACAGAGAAAGAAGAAGAGATATGAGATTTTTGGATGTTTTTTAATTTGGAAGTCACTTATATATCGGAGAGAATTTTAATTTTTTTTCAGCAAGGTTGTAGCAATATCATCTAGTGGTAATACCTCCACAGCAGCATCTAACTCAACAGCCGCTTTAGGCATACCATACACCACACAACTGGCTTTGTCTTGGGCGATTGTATGCCAACCTCGCAGTCGTAAAGCACTTAATCCCTCAGCCCCATCTCGCCCCATACCAGTGAGCAAAATAGCCGTTCCCTGACGCTTCCAGTGTTGAGACAGACTTTTGAAAAATACATCAACTGATGGACGGTAAGGATAGTCAACTGGGTTTTTAGTATAACCAAGAGTTAAATCTGGCTTTAAATATAGATGATCATTAGTACCCGCTACTATTACAATTCCTGAACGAAAGCGATCGCCTTTTTCTGCCAATCTAACCGATAATGGAGTTTGCTGGTCTAACCATTCCACAAAACCAGTTGAAAACTGAGCATCAACGTGTTGGATAATGGCGATCGCTGCATTAAAATTAGCAGGTAGCTTTGATAAAATAGCTGCTAAAGCTTTTGGGCCTCCCGTCGATGAGCCAATAACTACTAAAGGAACTGTCAAAGATAAATCACTTTGTCGTTCATGATTCAGAGATGAAGCAGGTAACTTTGTCTTTGTACTGACAGAAGATTTTTTTAACGTTTTACCAATCCGAGCGATTTTGGTTAACAACTGACTTTCACTCTGGGCTTTATCTGAGCCAGCTACAACAGGTGTATTCACTGCATCTACTGCACCGTAACCCATCGCTTCATACACCTTGGTAACATTCTGCTCGGCATTGGCTGTGACTACAATAATGGCACAGGGAGAGTTTTGCATAATCCGTTTCGTTGCTTCTACCCCATCCATTACGGGCATCAACAAATCCATTAAAATTAAATCGGGTGTATCCTCGGCGCATTTAGTAACCGCTTCTGCACCATTACGGGCAACCCAAACCACTTGATACTCAGGATATGTCTGCAATACCCGGCGTAATGCTGTGACTGCAATTGTTAAGTCGTTAACGATCGCTATTCTCATATTAACGACCAATTAAATCAACTACAGCATCAATCAACGTTGAATCATGAAAACTACTTTTTGTCAAGTAGTAATCAGCACCAGCTTCCAAACCCTGAATGCGGTCTTCAGTGCGATCGCGGTAAGAGACAATAATCACAGGTAGCGAGTGCAAGCGGGGATGACTTTTGATTTGCCGCACCAATTCAATACCATTCATTCTGGGCATATCAATATCGCTAATCACTAAATCGTAGTGGTTGGTACGTACAGCATTCCACCCCTCTACGCCATTAACAGCAATATCGACGTTGTAACCACGATTTTCTAACAGCTTGCGTTCCATTTCTCGTACCGTAATTGAATCATCTACCACCAAAATTTTCTGACGCTTATCTAAAGTTACTGTTGTCTCTACCCCAACTTTATTTAGTTGTCCGATATTGAGAATGGCATCTATTGTCCTCACCATATCTGAAACATCTACAATCAAAACAGGTGAGCCATCTCCTAATAAAGATGTCGCACTAATATCTCGCACTTTACCTAAACGCGGGTCGAGGGGTCTAACAACTAAATCGCGTTCACCTAAAAACTTGTCTACCACCAATCCATAGATACTAGCTTGGTCACTAATTATTACTACTGAGAGTAAGCCAGACAATTCCTTAGATGCCGATAATTCTAATACTTGATGGGCAGCAATTAATCCAATATTTTGTTGATTCATGGTAAAATATTGGCGATTTTCAACCTCGGCAATTTCTGATTGTTCCAATGTAATAATTTGCTCAATCCTGGCTAAAGGAACAGCATAGGGTTTACCAGAAATTTCTACCAACAGCGTTCGCACAACCGAAAGCGTTAGCGGCAGTTGGAAATGAAAACTTGTTCCTTTTCCAGCAAGTGAAGCTGCACGTACCGTTCCTCCCACCTCCTGCGCCATGCTTTTGGCAATATCCAACCCTACACCCCGTCCAGAAATTTCTGTTACTTGCTTGGCAGTGGAAAATCCTGGTAAAAATAGAAACTCCATCAATTCTGCATCTGTAAATTGAGTTGCCATTTCTGAAGTTGCGAGGTTTTTGTTAATAATTTTCTGACGTAAATTTTCTGAATTAATACCTCGTCCATCATCGGATATAGTAATTGCTAACATCCCCCCGCGATGAAATGCCTCTAAGCGGATTGTGCCTTCAGACGGCTTTCCTACTGCTATTCGTTCTTGCGGTAACTCAATTCCGTGGTCAGTCGCATTTCGCAAGATGTGCGTCAAAGGTGCTTCCAACTTCTTGAGAATATCTCGGTCTACAGATGTTGCTTTCCCGACAATTTCTAACTTGACTTCCTTATTTAACTTGCGTGCTAAATCACGAATCATCCGAGGAAAACCTTGGATACCATCTGCAAACGGACGCATATTGGAAGTAATCACTTCTCGGTAAAGGCGGTCAGATAAATTTGCAGTTCGTTGTGCGTATAATTCTAATTCATTGAGGCGATCGCTCAACAAGTTAACGCACTCCTGTTCTTTGTGTCTTGCTTCTTCTAGATACTGTTTTCCATCTTGTTCATAATTACCCTGATCTAGAGTATCCTGTAATCTTTCTAAAGTTCTCGACAACTCTACCAAACGCCATTTTAAGGACATCATCGAATCTGCATGGGGTTGCAACCAATTAGCTTCAATTAAAGATTCCCCAGCTAAACCCATAATCCGGTTTAAGTTTTCTGCATTTACCCGCACTACCCGATCTTGTGCTGGCATTTGTTCAGATGCAGATGTTGCTAGACTCTTTTCCTGGGAAGAAAAAGATACTGATGCTGCTTGATGATTAGGTAACTCTGGCGAGGGAGACTGATTTAAGGATGTGGTAGCTGATGGAATTAAATCAGGAGTGACTTGGCTCAAATTTGGAGATGCAGATATTGCTGTGTTCGTCTCTTTCTTCTTCACCTCGGCTACTGGTAAAGGTGCAACTTGCGGATTCAAAATTGCAGTGACAGATGATTGTGCCAGGGTAAAAGCTGCATTCTGATTTGCCAACCAATTAGGCAACTCTGCATGACTTACTTGGCTGATGCCTTGTAATAAATCCACTGCTTCCAAAAGGATATCAACGTGGTCAGAATTCAGCGTAATTTTTTTATTTTGGGCTGCAACAAAACAGTCCTCCATAACGTGAGCTAAGTTGACTACTACATCAAGACCAACAATCCTAGCAGATCCTTTTATTGAGTGAGCCGCGCGCATTAAAGTTTCTAATGCCTGAGCAGATTTAGGATTGTTTTCCAATGCTAGCAATCCCTCATTCATCAGATTAACCTGCGTCTCCAATTCCAAGCGAAATAAGTCCATCATGGAACCGTCATCGCTCACTGTAGTAGTTAAATTCTCGGATGCAGATACAGTGATGGGAGGGATTTCTTGAGTAGAAGCATTAGAGATAACTGATATACTTTGTACTTCTGACCAAGGATTAAGCGTAACGTTGATTTCCGGTTCCAGTTCTTGAACAGAACTAATAGATGATTGACTGACTACCTCGGTTGTAATTACTGCTGACTCTGAAGATGAAAAAGTTGATAAAGGAGATATATTAGTTGCTATTTCCTGTTTTTGAAAAGACACATTTGTTGTTCCAGATGTCAATAAAATTGAGATAGATTTTTGAGTTGTTGAAAGTTCCCAAGAATGTTCTGACATCCAACGTTCAAATTCTACTTCTGCTGCTTTGCCAATACTCAAGAGTAAATGGCTGGCATGAAGTAAGAGTTCAATTTGTTCTTCACCGAGAATAACAGTACTGTTTTGGGCAGCAATAAAGCACTCCTTCATAATTTGTGCTAAATTAGCAGCCGCTTCTCTTTCAACTAATTTGGCACTTCCCCAGATAGAGTGTACTGATTGAGTAGCCTGTTCCAGATCGGTTAAAGAGGATGGTTGAGTTCTGAGTGTATTTAAAGATTCTTTCAGGATGGATACCTGAGTCTCAATTTCCTGGCAAAATAAATCTAATAGATTGTAATTATTCATCTCATCTGCACCCGCTATAAGATTTTACTATTGAGGGTGTAAAACAATAATTCCGAGTCAAGACAATTGACTTTCTTGCCCTGCCAATTAATGATGCCTTGGGTGTAAGATTGAGCGGCTTTGGCTATGACAACAGGTGCATCTCGTAACTCGTTGAGGTGAAAACGGTAAATACCGTAAACCTCATCAACTGGGAATACCCATTTTTCATTTTGATGTCCTGCTACCATCATTCTTTGTGAGTTTATAGGCAAGGTATTTGCAGGATTTTCTTCTACCGATTCTAAGTTCAATAAATTGCTCAGAGACGCACAAAGTAAAGTTTCTCCTCGAATATTCACTAGCCCCAAAAATAACTCGTTGCTTCGGTGGGGTAGAGGTTGAATCACACAAGGGTGAGTAACTTCTTGCAAAATTTTGGCACTTAAAGCTAATTGCTCATTCCCCAAACGAAAAATCATCACAGAAATAGCTGATGCTGTCTTAATGATGGTTTCATTGTTTTGGGTTTCCTCATCAACAGGTGTTTCTGCTAGTACACTAATCCACTCATCTACATAATTAAGTGGTGGCTGACGTTCTAACAAACTATCCCCAACCGCAGCAAAAACTTGACATTCATGACAATGAATGACATTTTTTAGCTCTGTACAGGAGCGATCGCCCATCACTCCAATTTTATTCCAGCAATCGTTTAAGACGGGACGATCAATTATTTGGCTCTCCCCAGCAGGTGAATTATGTAAATCGTTACTCATTGGTTATTTGCTCTGATTAATTTCTAGAGGAAATTGAGTGACGTAATCCTCTAGCAGCATCATCTAATTGCTCTAAGGCGTTATTAGTTTCACGCAAAGCATCCACTGTTTGCTCGGAAGCTTGGCTCAATTGCCCCATCGCCTCACTAATTTGCTGTGCGCCTTCGGATTGTTCTTCTATACTCTGGCTCACTTGCTCAAACCTGGGAGGTAGACTCTGTACTTTATTAATCACTTCGGCAACTTGGTAACTAATCTTGCTGACGCGCTCAACACTATCGCTTACCGATTTGTTAAATTTATCCATCTCCATCACGCCCACTGTGACTGCTGATTGCATATCTTTAACAATTTGCTCAATTTCCAGTGTGGCCACAGCTGTCTGATTAGCCAAGCGCCGAATTTCTCTAGCAACGACGGCAAATCCGGCTCCGTACTCTCCAGCTTTTTCGGCTTCAATTGCTGCGTTTAGCGACAAGATGCTAGTCTGATCCGCAACTTTGGTAATTGTTACCACCACATTGTTAATATTGCTGGCTTTATTATTCA
This sequence comes from Nostoc sp. KVJ3, assembly GCF_026127265.1. Classification (GTDB taxonomy): domain Bacteria; phylum Cyanobacteriota; class Cyanobacteriia; order Cyanobacteriales; family Nostocaceae; genus Nostoc. The sequence goes on along the minus strand of NZ_WWFG01000002.1, from coordinate 2,469,225 downwards.
TCACTCCCAGCTTGGAAGAGATGGAGACGGTAGCTTCTGTGAGTTGTCGCATCACCCCTTCCATCTTTGAGAGTTCATCTTGGCTATGGTTTGCTGAGGTTGCTGTGGCTTGAGCCATTCCCGCCACCTGATCCATCGTTTTTACCAGTTCTTTAGAGGTGGCGGCAATTTCTAGAGCAGTTGCTGTGACTTCATTGGTGGAAGCAACTTGTTCTGCGACTGTAGCCTCTAATTCCTTACCGGATGCGGCGATTTGAGTGGTAGAGGTAGTAATTTGCACAACAGACTTTTGAATCTGACGAATTAAAGCTTGGCTGATAAACCGTCCTAAGATAATTGCGATCGCAGGCCCTAGTATCATTGCAACGACAGACCAGAATTTGGACTGATTACTATCTTGTTCCCCGTCTTTTTCAGCTTGAGTACCAGTATTCTCGTTAATTTTTAAGTCTGATAAAATTGACTCAGTTGCCGCTTCAAATGTCACGCGATTTAGTTTGGCGCGATCGCGGAGTTGATCGAAAGCATCTGCGGCTTTTTTAACAGTTATCATTTCTGGAGAAGCTCCCTGGTTTTGACTTAGAAGTTCTACCTCTCTGCTATAGGGATGAAAAATTCCGAAACTCTCAAATTGCTGATTGAGCTTGAGAAATTCCTCATGATCGTTTTTCCATTTACTCCAGTTTTCTTGGAGTTTTTTATAGACTCTATCTTCCTCGGCGCTTCGGGGAGTGGTTTCATATTCCTTAAATCCATCGTCAATCTGATCCCAAGCATTTTTAATTCGAGTTAATTCGGCAAGTCGTTCCTGTAGAGTCAATCCCGCAACTAATAAAGCCCGTTCTGAGGACTCAATTTGAGTTTGTCCTTCATTGACTTTCCACAACCCTACTAGGCTTGGCAAACTATTATTGCTTAACGTATCAATATTACTACTCAAGCGAAACGTCCCAATTAAACCAACCAGTGCCACAATCAAAACCAATGCCCCCATAAACATAAAGGCATTCATGATCCGACCTTGTAAGGATTGATCTTTAAACACATTACTCACCATCATTGTTTACCTGTCTTGTCATGTTGATAGTTAAAAATTTTGCTGTAGCTTCTGAATTCGCTCTCTCAGAATGGATGCACCAACTAAATCGCCACGATGTTCTTTTAAAAGAGCAAGGTGTATCAGTGCTTCGTAATCATTGGGATTTAAATAAAGTGCTTTTCGGAAAAATTGTTCAGCCTGAATGTAGTTCGCTTTTGCCTGATACAATGTCCCCAGTAAGGTATAAGCTTGGGCATTAGTAGAAGAAACACTTAACAAATATTCATTACAATATTTGATTGCAGCTTCTATCTGTCCTCCATCGGCTAATTGTTTAGCTAGTTCCAGACTTAAACTATTTTCTGGAATAGATAACTGAGTTTCTTTCAAAGATGGTTCTGTTTCTGAACTATTGGTAATATTTGACAAAAACGAGGTATTTTTTACCAGCCTTTCTGGTAAGCTGGGAGTAGAGTATAGGGGGTAAGAAATAGAAGAAGTTTCAGAGCTTACCTTTTTAGTTTGGCTATTCTGTTTTTTTGCTCCTCCGATATTTTCAACTTGGCGATTTTCAATTGGTGGATAATGCAAACTCTTACTTATCGTTCCTTCTGCCTTCTTCCTATAAACGGTGAAAGGTTGGCGAATCGAGCTAAAGAGATTACTAGGAACTTTTGCAGTTTCAGCAGATCCAACAAAGAGTAATCCATTGGGCAATAATAGGCGATTCAGAGTCTTTAAGACCTCAGTACAGGCAGAATCTTCCAGATATATCAACAAGTTGCGGCAAAATATTACATCATACTTTAGTTGCACATTAAAAAACATATTTATCAGATTTCCTTCCTTGAAATTCACTGCATTTCGCACCGATGGAGAGATTTCATATTTTTCTGATGTTTGCTTAAAATAGCGATTTCGATCAACCAACACTTCACCCCGAAATGAATTTTTACCATAAATTCCTTGCTGTGCTTTAGCGATCGCCTGTTTGCTAATATCAATGGCATCAATATGAAACTGTGAGGTGGATAAGCCTGTTTCCATAAGGGCGATAGCTATTGAATAAGGTTCTTCACCAGTGGAGCAAGGTACACTTAACAGACGCAGTGTGCCATGACCAGATTTAGTTAACCACTGTGTTTTCACAAAGTCGATCAGGAAATCAAATGATTTGCGATCGCGAAAAAAATATGTTTCTGGGACAACTATTTGTTCAACTAGTTCTGTAAATTCTTCTGAGGAAGTTTGTAAAAGTTGAAGATACTTTTTTAGGTCACTTAAACTACAAGCAGAGCAGCGATTCTCTACGGCTTTAGCAATTTTCCTCGAACCAATAATATTACAATCAACGCCAATCTTTTTACTTAAGAGTTTTTCAATATCTGTCAAGGACATCTGTACGCTATACTCCAGCTTCTAATAAATTAATCTGTTTCAAAATGCTAAGTAGGCGCTCTAAGTCAATATGTTGAATCATCCCTGATTCATCCATAATCATTTTTCCTAAATAGGGTGCTTCACTTGTTTGAATACCAGATGCTAAAAATTCGCTTGTTGATTTTTTTACTGTTTTAATGACTCGTTCTGCCATCAAGCCGACATACTTAAATTTGTCAGTTTCTTGAGCAGGATAACTAACAATAAAGACGCGGGTACTTAAGTAGGCTTGACTTGATGTTCCTCGAATTAATTGACAAAGGTCAATCACTGGAACAATTGCACCCCGATAATTAAATAATCCAGCTACATAATTTGGTACATGATGAACTTCTCTGTATGTTACTCTCGGAATCACTTCTACTACATAAGAACTTTCTATTGCATATACATTACTGCCGATATAGAAAAGTAACATTAACATAAGAGGTAATTAATAATTGCTATTTAGGTCTTAGCACATAATTTTGTAAGTTCATAGTGAATCATCTTGAAAAACCTCAGCGTACCTCTGCATTTAAAAATGCTAAAAAATGATTCCCCATCACCAATTCCAATTCAAAAAAATCAATCAACTCTTCCAAAGATGTATCTTCATCTGTAGGTGTAGTTAATTCGATCTCTTGAATTGTCTGGAAAGTTAAATGCTTAAAAGTTTCACAAGTCAAAATTGCCACTGCTTCTTTTGGAAGATTGGCAATTTCCTGGGGATAACGGATGAATCGAGATTTTGCAAAACTGACTTGAAAGCGAGCGCGTTTTAAAAGGCGTTGTCGGATGTTCTCATAAAGTTCTGGATTTTCTACAGCTAAAGTTGCAGCTGTTTGATTTAAAATAACAGGTATGACATCTGGATTCTCTTCTAAAAAAAGCAGTCTACCTTCCTGATTGTAAGCAGCTATGCCATCGATCCCTAATGAACCAATATCTGCAAGGGCAATGATATAAGCTACAATTGATAAATCTCTTGTTTGGTCGTAAAGGGCAGGTTGATAAATACCTTGGTCAGAGGGATCGTAGATGCAAATGGTAGCTTCGATAGCATCTTGAATAATCGATATATCTGCATCTGTAAATAGGACAGAATTATCAATACAATGCTCTTTTAACTGCTGATTTACTCCTTTTATATAATTTAATAGTTTTTCAAAAGTCAGATTTTCACTTACTCCAGGTTCACGCCGTCTAGAAGTATGAGGCTGGGTTTGGGGAACAAAAATCTGAATCATGTCATGAGCAACAGCACACAATTCTAGTAGCAGATTTATGCGTGTTATGTATTCTGGTGTAAGCTCGTTACCTAGTGACGCTTGCCAATAAGGACAAATTACCTGAAAAATGGCATTTGCTCGGCGCTGTACATGATTTAGATGTTCGCGGGTATGGTAGTAAAGCTGATTTTCAACAACTTCGCGGTCAAACTCCCCAAGTGCAAAGTTTTTTACTGTAGCAACCACTTCTGCAAAGGTGCTGGGAAGCCAAGCTAAGTTCTCTTCTGAATCTTCTTGGAAGTGCCTATTATTTTGGTTTAGTCGCTCATCTATAGACAATACTAACTCTCCTAATCCGTGTTTTTGAGAACTTTGATGCTCGACAACAGCTATTCTCTGCATGAAAAACATCGTTACGCTGTTGTCCTTGCTATTGTTCCCATTGGTAGGGGAATATCACATAATTTTATGAAATTTTTGTTAAGTTGTTTAATATACAGAGCAACTAAGTACAGAATGGCAGCAAGTTCGTAGGGAATCCTCTGAAAAAACTCTGCGTAGCTATGCGTTTTCCAGTCTGTGGCAAGCCGCAAAAGCGTCTACAGCGTCTCACTGCGTTTGAAAATAGCTACGAATTAATGCTTTGCTGTACTAAGTCCAAAGCTGAGATATATAGCCAATTTCATACTCGTTATGAGTACCAAGTAACATTACTAACCAGTTTTCTATTTTTAGGTTTTGAAAATCCGTATAGTCTATAATGTTATTTGTTACCAAAATTAGATTGTTAACTGAGCGATCGCTGCAATTTGCCCATCTGCAAAAGAAATGACTTTTACCTATTGTGGTCAATCTTGCCCGTTCCATAGCAAACCACTCAGCAGCTGCTACATCATAGGGAAAGATGGGAATTTTTTGTTTGGCGTTGCTGAGTGCGGTATGAATTAATCAAACACCAGGATAAAACGATACTTCAAGTAGTGAAGTAATAATCGAATAGAGTATTTCAGCATTTCTACGGACTTAGAATAACACAGTGTTTTTCGTTCGCGTAGCGTGCCGTAGGCTTTGCAGTCGTGCTAAATAATGACGTAAACGGGTGTTTTCACCTTCTACTCTAGTCATATAAATTTTACTCACAATCTGATCGCCTGAATCAATAAACTGAGGGTAAACATTAATCCGTCAGTAACATAAAAATAACAATTGCAGCAGCATACTATATCCCATAAAGGCTTGAAAGTTTCTGCGCTGTAGTCTCCCAACACCCAAGCCAAAATACCTTCTTGAAAATGATTTACTGCTGTCCATAGCCAAATTTTGTTTTTTTTGAGCTAACAAAAGTTTCTAATTCATCGAGTTCTCCAACTTCCAGAATTTCCTCGATTGGTGGTGCATCTGGTAAATTTTGACCCAGTTGTTTTACCCAACTAATAATTGTCGTGTGGTGGACTCCTTTAACTCTTTCAATAGCTCGAAAACCCATACCATTGAGATACATCCGAATACATTCTTCTTTTATCCCATTTCTACGGATATGATGAGAGCCACATTCAGGACAATTCATGTTTTAGCACCCTATATTCATACCTTATTATGCAACGCCACTTTTCAAACAACCTCTCAAGGGCGATCGCCTTCGTATCTCTGCACAACCTAAAATGCGATCGCACTTTCTCTAATTTTATTTCCATTCAATCGCCTTGAACTCACTTAGTTAAAACTCTAAAAATTGCATCAAGTGCGACAGAATTATTCACCAGCAATCCCATCAGAATCCTCAGATTTGATCCAGTGTAAATACAGTTGTGTGTGAATAACATATCACTCTATTCTTGAAGAATCAGATAAACAATCATTTATTTAAAGGTAGAAATCAAATGAGTCAACAAGCTTTAGAATTTTTCACCAAAGTAAATACAGACGCAGCTTTGCAACAAGAGGTAAACACAGCCCTAGAAGGCAAAGAAGATATGGAAGCAGCTAACGCCTTTGTCTGGGTGGGAGCAAAGCATGGGTATGAGTTTACAGCCGAAGAAGCTGCCGCAAAGTATCAAGAAATCATTGCAGCCGCCGACGAGGAACTGGAAGAAGAGGCTTTGGAAAAGGTGGCGGGAGGAAAACCGGGGCAAGGGTTGGGGGTGCAGACATATGCTCAATAGATGAGATGAGGAGTAGTTTCGTCTCGTCCTAGAATCATCAACACATTTCAGGTAAGATTTTTGAAACCAACTGCCCTTACCCGCCCGTAAAACGCTTGATTTGCCAGGATAAACTGTTCCACAATAGCCTGTTCAACGGCTTTTTTCGATATCTGGTACTGAGAAAAGGAAAAACCAGCGAGTAACTTGTTTCCCCAGTGAGATTTTTTACCTGCTGGTTTCTTTTTCCCCTTGTATTTCTGACAGAAACCCCGATATCTCTGGGCGTATTCCTCTAAACTCTTACCCAACTGCAAAAATGCGGGATGCCACTGAGTTAAATCATCATCAGTCAAACGACATTGCCGTTGCGCGAGATTAAATTCCCGGTTATTGCAACGAATAGTGATGTGGTAGCAGTATCCTGGTTGTAAATTGCGAGGTTTGCGGGGCATCTGTCAACACTATTAAAACTTTATCTTCAACAATAAATTAAATGTCAGCAGAATTTTTACTTTCATTCAACAAAGACGTTCTCCTAATTGCACCCAACGAAAGCGAACAAATAACCCTTGTATCAGGAGAGCGCCAACTCACTTTTAAAAATGCTCAACCAGGGCTAATCTATGCCCTAGAATCTTTAAAAAAAGCCGAAATTACAGCCGCCGAACTTAAACAATTTGTATTGGATAAAGATGGTTTTGAAGCAAGAATAAAATTTATTCACCATCTCAAAAAGCTAATTAATCTTGGCTGGATTAGCCATTACTTAGTCGTCGATGGAGATAAAATTGCCACAGCGATTCCCGTTACTAGCAATTATGAATTTCCCCAACTAAAAGTAGCACCAGAAAATAAATACATCCTCTCTCGCTTCGCTGTTTCCCACCAAAATCAGGGAAAAATCATCTTAAAATCCTCTTATTCTCCCGCAGAAATTGTCCTCGACTGGCGCGGAGGAGCATTAGTTTCTTTACTCAGTATTCCCCAAACTCTTGATCAAATATCTGCCCAAATTCCGGGAATTTCACCAAAAGTAATTGAGCCATTTCTCAGCTTACTTTTAGGTCATGCAATGCTGGCAGAAGTGCAAGCAAATGGTGAAATTGTCGAGGCATTCACTAAAAATCAAAAACGAAAAAATGCGAATGATTATAAGTGGCTAATTCCCCGTCACTTCACTTCCAAACCTACTGAACAAGAAAAACTTTCCTGGGACGAAATTCACAAAGACTACGAAAAGCATATCTTCAGTGTCACGCCAGACACAAACCTTTGTGAAGCCATTATACATCCTTCAGTGCGAGTGCCTAATTTTGATATTCCTAACTCACCTGATATTCAAGTTTTAATTCCTGGCTGTGGTTCTGAAGTTTATATACAAAAAAAATTACTAGAATTTTGTCCGAAGATTCAACAAATTTTTTGTACTGACTTTTCCTCAAATGCGATTAGTAAAGGTCAAGAAAATTTGCAAGAATTTTCTAGAAAGTTGAACCTAAAAGCAGACCAATTCGTTTTTGAAGAAGCTGATTCCACCAAATTAACAGAACAAAAGTCTGATTGGAAAAGTAAATTTGATTATGTAATCGTTGTCAATGCCGTAGTTTCTGATGATGATCTAAAAAACCGTCAAATGATTCGAGAATTTTATCAGGTTCTTAAACCAGGTGGTAAAATCTATGGCTTTTTTCCAACCATTTACTGTGACTTAGAAATAGCTTATTTAGATTCCTCTAAATCCCATTGGTTAACTGATAGTATTATTAACTTAACCGATAGTGCTAATTATTACCACAAAAATCGCTATAATCGTCAAATTCTTTACACACCTTTGCGGTTAAACCGGATTTTTCAAGAAGCAGGTTTTCAGCGATTGGGGTTTGAAGTTTTCTTTAATGATTCTGATAACACCGCCAATAACTATCGAGAAAAGTTAGAAATTAACGATTTAGATATTGTTCATTGGCAATTTTTAGTTAGATATCAAAAACCCTAAAGTGCCGATTACTTGTTCAAGTTATCAGAAATCTAGGGAGTTGGGGTAGCCTGTGCATCAGCACTGATCGCACTACCAGGGTATGAGTAGTAGTCTGTCAATAAATAATTGATGGATAAATTCGCTGTAGAGACGGCGATTTATCGCGTCTCTCTAACCGTCAAAATGAATTTGACAGACTACTAGCTGCTTATCTAAATTGCTGGGAAGACCCCTGCTATATCGCTTCCGTTAGTAGGGGATGATGTCAATTTTTAACCTGTTTGCGCGATCGCTGCTGAGAGAGACGCATCCAGAAATCCCCCTGCGAAATAGCTTCGGCTTTTTTGGTACTATCTAACTTTGATTGAATCGCTTCACGTAGTTCTCGAATCGGTGTATCCTCTGAGCTATTTTTCAAAACATCTTGGAAGGGAATAATATCTTTCAGAGTGTGGCAGCTTCCTTGACCTATTTGAGGATATCTTTGATTTTTACCCTCTCTAATTAAAGGCCAAGTTTCTGTGAACACTTCCACAAGTGCCTCTATAGTTGCCCAATAGGTTTGATTAAGCGTCATCCCATCGTGTAACAAATCAAGTTTTTTCTGGGCTATGATATCTCCTGTATCAATGCCAGCATCAATATAGTGCATAGTTACACCTTTAGGACTATCGGTTAACCAACTCCAGAAATTAGGGACTGGGCCTCGATTCCAAGGTAAGTAGCTTGCATGTAAATTGATAATTGGGCAATATTCAATTACTGAAGGGGGAAAAATGTAATTGTATCCAAAAGAAATTATAAAATTTATTTTCTCAACTCTCAAAAAATCAACCGTAATTTTTCCTTTGGCTAAATCCCAAACTATAATTTCATCATCGTATTTTTTCATGGCTGACAATATTTTTTCTGAGAATGCGCTTGCCACCAAAATTCTCAAATTAGTCATACATTGATATCTATATCGCCACTGCTAGATTTTGTATTACATAAATACTATACTATCAATATTTATGAAATAATTCAGTGAAAATACTGCTAATTTACTAAGGACTTTTGAAGAATAAACAAACCTCAAACTCTTGTAGGCAATGAAAATATAGTCAATATCCGAAAATAGCTCAAACTAAGATATATCTACAAACCAAATAAAAAAAAGTTAAAATTTCTCTGTATATAGATATGAGGCATTTTTTTGGTGTTTGTTGTCTAAGAGGATATTCGAAAAGTCCTTTTCTTAGTAGCAAAACGTTTTAGATCCCCCTAAATCCCCCGATAAATTGGGGGACTTTGATTCCAGTTCCCCCCTTTTTAAGGGGGGTTAGGGGGGATCAACAAGTGCCTAAAGCCACAGCTAAATACTTTTCAAACAACCTCTAAGTCCCACTAAGGCATTATGTAAAAATTAAGTTGTACAAAATTTTATTTGGAATAGCTTGCTAAATTTAGCTTTCACATAAAAATTGTTCAGGTTATTTGTACAGAAATCCTAATTAAATCAGAATTTTCATCATTGATTAAGAGTAAATACTGATTACTCTGGACAATGTCTCACGATATTCTTGGATCATGAAAACAATTATTTGTCTAAAAGGAAAAATCAAATGAGTAAACAATCTTGTGCAGAATTTTTCGCCAAAGTTAATACTGATATTGCTTTGCAACAGGACTTCCTCAAAGCTATAGAAGGCAAAGAAGATGAGTCAATGATGATGGATGCTGCTCACTCTGTTGCAGAAGTAGGAATGAAATATGGCTACGAGTTTACACCCCAAGAAGCCGTAGATCAATATTTAGAAATCATGGAGAAAGCCGCAGCGATGGGTGTGGAAGGGGAACTATCTGATGAGGCATTGGAGTTGGTGGCAGGAGGGATGTTTAAAATGAGATAATAATTACTACAGGGGTAGTCCCAATGTCGTCCCAGAATCATAACACAGCGCGGGTAGGATTTTTGAAACCAACCGTTCTTGCCAGCCCATCAAACCCTTGATTCGCCAGGATAAACTGCTCCACAACTGCCTGTTAAACAGCTTTTTTCGATAACTGGTACTTACTAGAGACTTCCAAAAATAAAATTCCCAATCATTGTAGAGAGTGTGGAATCAGGACTAACGTCGTTAGCCCTGATTTCCTTTTTTATACTAAATTGAATTATGTATAGTTCGAGCTTTTGGGTATCTAAAAGTGTCAATTGAATTAACGGACTCCCTGAAAAGTCTGCTTAGAAAAGTCTGCTTAAAGCCCACATTTCGCACTTCAATTTATAGTATATAAAAATCATAGAGAAAGAAAATCCAACATTGATAATTTATTTTACATTAGCTGATCAAGGATTAAGAAATTCTAAATGTGCGCCTGCTAAGTTACGAAAATCAGATATAGTACCTTTAAATTTTGTCTCTCCATGCTCAATTAAAATAATCCAATTTGCTCTAGCAATTACTCTCGGTCGGTGGCTGACTAAAATTGTCGTTTTACCTTGACGCTGTGCTAGTAAAGCATCTAAAACACGGGCTTCTGTAGGTGGATCAAGGTTAGCAGTTGCTTCATCTAAAATCAGAACTGGAGGATTCATTAAAACAGCCCTTGCTAACCCAATCCGTTGTTTTTGCCCATCTGAAAGGTTGGCGCTAAAGTCACCTAAAATTGTGTCATAACGTTCTGGGAATAAATTAATAAATTCTCCAGCCGCCGCAATTTCGCAAGCAGCTACTAATTCTTCCATCGTGGCATCGGGAACTCCCAACCGCAAGTTATCGGCAATAGAACGGGTGAGAAAGCGGGATTCTTGACTCACTAAAACAATTTGACGGCGTAGGCATTCTAGGGGCAAATCTTGCAGGTTATCAGTTCCAAAAAAGATATCACCTTTTTGTAAAGTGTAGAGACGAGTCAACAGCTTGACTAACGTACTTTTACCACAACCAGAATGTCCAATAATTGCTATTATTTGTCCACCGGGAAGAGTTGCAGAAAAATCTTTGAGTAAAGGTAATCTGCCAGGATATTGAAAGTTCAGTTGTTTACAAACAATATCTTGCTGGGGAGAAAGTTCAAGCCAATTATTTGGATTATTTTCTGAGGTTTCGGGATGAACGTGAAACAATTCTTCTAATTCTTGAATTTGTGTTTTTATTTTCGTAAACTCCAGAATAAATTTGAGCCAAGCATTCCCAGCTTCTATAACCAAATTTGCCAGAAAAACTACAGCAACAAAAGTTCCAAGTGTGAGTTTTTGCTGGAGAAATAACCAACAAGTCACTGCTAATATCGTTATTTTTCCGAGTTCTGAAAGCAGAGAGAGTAGGCTGTTAATTAAATTATTAATTCTGCTATTTTGAACATTGGCGGTGATTTCCTCCTCTTGTTTCAAGAGCAATTCTTGCTTTAAAAAAGAGGCACTAGCGGTTGTTTTAATCGTCAGCGCGTTGACAAATATTTGGGAAAGCAGAAAGAAGTTTTGCCCAGAAGTTAACCATATTCGATAATTAGCTTGCTGAATGCGAGGATAGACAAGGCTAAAGATAGCACTGAGTAAAATAGCGATCGCTGCAATATTTAACGATAAAACAGGATGATATAAGTATAATACTGTTAATCCTAGCAAACCACAAAATGTCCGTGTTGGCAAATTTACCAACAGCAGATCGAACAGTTGGCTAATGGCTGCAATATCACTTAATCGTAGTTGAATAGTGCCATAACTACGAGTTTCAAAATAAGGCAATGGCAACTGGAGTAATTGCTCACCAAAATCCGTTCTTAAACTTGTTTCTAAACTCTTTATTAAGAAAGTTACTAAGTTTGCATGGGCAAAATTTAGTCCAAAATTAAATAAAACAACACCTCCTAAACTGATGAAAATCATCATTAAAGATGGCAATAAAATTGAAGATTGCCAGAGGTAATCAATGAGTATTTGCTGCAAGATAGGTACAGCTACTAACGTTCCACTAAATAGTACATTTAGTAACAACAGTCCCAGAAAATACCAACGCAGAGGAAATAAACGTTTGCGCCAATTTGTCCAAAGCTTTTGGTGGTTATTTTGAATTAGTGGAAACTTGAAAGGATGGGGTTTTAATAATAAAGCTAAATTTCCTTGCCAGCTTTCCAATAACTCAGTGTGATCGACATAGCGAATGCCTATACCAGGATCTGACAGAACAAATTTTTCCCCTTCTTTAGCCAGCAATACAACAAAATGATAACCCTGCCAATACAAAATTGTCGGCAGAGTTGCATTATCTAAATTTTCGAGCCATTCCGTTTGTGCTTGAAACCCTTTAGCGATAAATCCTAAGCTTTCTGCACCACGCTTTAAACCTAGTAAATTAGTGCCACTCATTTGGGTGCCAATAGCTTCCCGCACTCGGTTAATGGGAATATTTTTGCCGTAATGTTTTAAAACGATGGCTAAACTGGCGGCGGCGCAATCTTCCGAACTTTGCTGACGAATCCATGCGTATTTACTCATTAGTTCTGACAGTTCGAGTCAAAAATATTTGTTCTATGTTGTAGAGTATCCATCTGAAGAAAAATTTGCCCTATTGGGTGACGAATAAGCTGTATGCTTCTCATTCAAGCCACCTGTCGCGCCATCAAATCAGCAAACATTCCCGGTTGAGACATCAATTCCTCAAAATTTCCTACCTGCTTAACTTCCCCCGCAACAATTACATAAATGCGGTCAGCATTGCGAATCGTACTCAAGCGGTGAGCAATAACAATTCTTGTTACCTTTAACTGTTCCAAACTTTCACTGACAATTGCTTGGGTGCGATTATCCAACGCACTCGTCGCTTCATCAAAAATCAGAATTCTCGGTTTCAAAACCAAAGAACGAGAAATTAACAACCTCTGGCGTTGTCCTCCCGAAAGATTAGTTCCTCCTTCCGAAATTACCGTGTGCATTCCCATCGGCATTTGTTCGATATCTTGGGCAAATCCTGCCATTCTTGCTGCTTCCCAAGCTTCATCCATTGTCACTAATGCACCACTACAAATATTCTCAAAAATCGAAGCACTATTAATCCGACCATTCTGTAAAACCACACCTAATTGTCGCCGGACTGCCCAAATATCTAACCCCGATAAATCCTGACCATCATAATAAATTGTTCCTTCTTCTGGTTGCTCAAAACCTAACATTAACCGTATGGTTGTTGATTTACCGCTTCCTGATGGCCCAACTAAAGCAATAAATTCTCCCGCCTTAGCTTCAATTGTCACTTTATCCAGGGTCAATGGTCGATCTTCCCCATAACGAAAACTAACCCGATCCAGTTTAATTCCACCCATCAAGCGCCCTGGATCAGTTTTATCATCGTCAACTTCCGGTTTGGCTTCCAGAATTGGCTTAACTCGCTCCCAAATAATATTCACTTCCATCAATTTAATAATCGTGCCACTCAAACCCGTGACACCACCAACAAAAGTCCCGAAAGCGGCATTAAACGCCAAGAAAGTTCCTGTAGAAAATCCTGTCTGTCCTTGGGATTGGGCTTGAACAATTAGGGTTATTGCCAGAGCATAAACCGCTATGGAACTAACAGTTGGTAAAATCATATTCAAAAGCGTTACAGAATCTTCAATTGCTTCTGTACTCAGCATTAAATTGAGTTGTTGTCCAAACTTTTTCGACCAATAGGCAAAAGCCCTTTCTTCTGAACCGGAAACTCGTAACTTTGTGACTCCCCCAATTAACTGCACAGTTAACCCGGATATTTCTCCGGTGATTTCTTGCATAGGAATCATTTTTTGGCGGGAAACAAAGAAAGAAAAGAAGGTAATAGCGATATTGACTGCCGCTACAGCAATGGCTACCAAGGCCAATTGGGCATTGTAAGAAAGGAGTAAACCCAAATTCAACAGGGAAAACAAGCTGTCGAATAGTGACCTCATGACAGTGCCAGTCAAAATTTCGTTCAGGTGGGTGATACCAGAAACCCGAGCTTGCAAGTCACCGATGGTATACTTACGAAAGAAAGGTGGGGGTAATTTCAGCAGCCGATCCCAAGTTGCCGCCTGAGTTTGAACTTCAGCAAGAGCTTGAGCGCGAGTAGTAGCGACATTTTGCACCAAATCTAATAAAGTGCTACCAAAATTTACGGCGACTAACCCCAAAGCTATTTGAAAAATTAATCCGCGATCTGCACTGGGAATGGCATTATCAATTAAAATCCCCGTCGCCTGGGGAACTAGCATCCCCAATATGGCAATAACAGCACCCAGAATTAAAACTGTTGCTCCATCCCGCAGTATCCCCTTCGTAGCAAACTTGAAAATTTCTACGGATTTGAGGACTTTTTCCGGGAATGGCCGATAGAAAACATAGGCAACAGGCGAAATCAACTGAGCCGTATTTGCAGTGAGCGGAATGCGCCGCATTTGTTCGGGATCGAAGATTTCGTAACGATTGCCACTGCCGGGAAGCAAAGCTAGAGGCCGTTCATCCTGCGCCGTGTATGCCAAAATCGCGCCAGAGTCAAACTCCCACCAAGCACCCCGCAAAATAACTCGACGAGTCCGAATCCGAGATGCGCGGGCAATCGCCTCTAGGGGGTCTTTAACACGCTTGGGGTCTTCTGACCTACCTGGGGGACGAATATCAATTCCCATCGCTCTACCAACCGCCCCTGCTGCAATTAATAAAGCTGTTCCTTCTTGAAAAAATTCTGCTTCTTTACGGCGAAAAATAGCTGTGAGATTGTTGACAGCGCGATCGCTCGCTTCTTGATTCAATCGTTGGCGCGAACGAAACTGCTCAGAGCGTGTTAGAGTCTCTTTCTGGTCGAGTTGATGTAGACAAAGTAACAAGTCAGCATGGAATTGATCGAGGTGTTCACTGACCAACTCTAAAGTATCTATTCCTTCTAAATTAATACCATTGAGGGAAATATCCACCTCTTGAAAAATTCCAGCCAAGCGATCATTCCACTGTTGCAACTGCTGAAAAAACAACTCCCTTGTGCCATTGCGCTGTGAAATTACTTGCTCTACCCAATCTCTCATCTCAATTGGTAGTAGGCCGGTCTCTTCGTAAGCAATAGCAATTAATTGATAAGACTGACCTTCCAATGCAGTTACGATACCGAATAGCACATCTCCTGAAGCAACATCGAAAAGATAGCGTCGCGCTCCTTGGGGAATGCCATTGATAGTTGCGATCGCAAACACTGCCATTGCTCCATCTTTTAGCATCCATACAGTATTGGGTGCATCCAAAGGGAAAGGGTTGTTGCTTTGAATGAACTGTTTAGAAGTATTGAAATCGAGCAAATTAGTCATTGTTATCGGTGTCAAATTTAACTGTTAAAAAACCTTTGTGCTACTTCCTTCGCTTATCAATAATTAAATCTCAGAAAACTATTGCTGGCATAGTATAGTTTTTAAGCATTATGCTCTTGGCAATTGGAACAATAAGAAGAATAGAAGTCTTTTAAAGAACTTAACTAGGGATTTTCCTCGCCAAAATTACACTTATTAAAAAGTACATCAATAATTAATTTGCATTTGTAAATCTATTTAAAGAGCATAACAGCATAAATATTTAGGAACGTGGATTAAATAAGATGCAAAACCTCATCCTGTCTCACGATCCTTTATAAGGAGAGGGATTGATGGTGAGGTAAACTAGGGACATAAATTGTATGTTATACCAATTTTTTATGAAGCTGCATAGAATTCGATCCCCCCTAGCCCCCTTAAAAAGGGGGGAACCGGAAAAACATCTATCAAATTCCCCCTTTTTAAGGGGGATTTAGGGGGATCAAGATATGTGCAACTTCACATTAAATTGGTATTATTTAATTCTTATTCCTTAGTACCACCGTGAATTCAAAATTAAAGTAGGTATACAGCGTAAGCGTTTAGTTGATTTGGAATGGGTGGTTTATTTACGAAATGTTGTACTAGCCTTGAATATAGATATGTGCATCTTCAATGCTAGATATAATTATGTCAATAAGCATCAGTGATAATACTTTTCTGCACCGACTCCTCCAACGCACTGGAATACACTCGACAGATTGTGTGGGTGCGATCGCGGCAGTATCTTATAAAATAAATTTCAACATCACATAAATAAATTTTTATCAAAAAAACACAAATTGCGAGTATTCACTGAGGGAAGCTCAGATTTTGCATGGTTAAATTGCTATTAAAAGCCCCTTGCAATACCATTCACTTTGTGCATTTTAAACTCAGAATTGGGTTAGGGGCAAAGGTTTTTCTTTCCCCTTATTAACCAATAAGTATTGAAACCCCTCGGACATCAAATAGCCGTAGTAGGGGAAGATAATTCATGATTTGCGACTTTCAGGCTAACAGAAGAATAGTTTGCAGCCACTCCAGGCGTTACATATTCGACAGTAAACCGTTGAGAAAATGGACAAAAATTTATGCTTGCTCGGAGAAAATTTTTAAAAAATGCAGGATACACAACCCTTTCTGCCTTGTTGACTATGGGGGTTTTAGAAAAGAATAATCAAAAAGAAGGCCATAGTACAAATGCTGCTATGGCCAGTTATACAAGTACAGATGTAAATTCTCCTCTTCGCCAATTAGCTGCTAGCAAAGGAAAACTTTATGGTGCAGCAATTGATAGTGTTGCTTTGCAAAAAGATGCGGGTTATGCGGCCCTACTTGCTCGTGAATGTTCGATTGCGACACCGAATGGTGAATTGAAATGGAACGCTACCGAACCATCGCCAGGAATATTTACCTTTAAATCAGCAGATATAATTGCTGATTTCTGCCAAAAACATAATATAGAATTGCACGGTCATACTCTTCTTTGGAATCAGGCATTACCTAATTGGGTTTCTTTCCCCCCCACAAGGCAACAACTCCAAAACCATGTTGCTGGAGTCATGGGACATTATAAAAATAGCCCCGTTTTAAAGTCTTGGGATATTGCTAATGAAATTATCGCTGTTAATTCAAGTCAAACCAATGATACTATTTATGGTTTACTTCCAGGATTAACACCGGAATATATTCTGGAATTGTTTCAATTTGCGGCTTCGGTTGATAGTAATAAGCTATTTTACCTAAACGATACCAGTGTGGAAGGCGCTTCATGGAGATCGGATCGATGGTTAGCATTGATCGAATATTTGAAGAATCATGGAGCTAAAATCGACGGTGCAGGTCTGGAATCGCATCTATGGTTTTCTACTGCATACCCTTTCGATGCTAAAGGATTTAGTTCTGTCTTAAAAAGACTTAACGATCTTCAAGTGAAACCAGTAATTACAGAATTAGATATTATCATTGATTTCCCCTTACCCAGCACTATCCAAGAGTTAGACCGGATGGTAGCTGACAGTTACACGCGATATCTCGATCTATGTTTTGCGGCTAATGTTGATACTGTAATTACATGGGGGATTAGCGATCGCTATAGTTGGATACGTAATTTCAACTATATGCCAGAAAAATTTAAAGCCGATCGAAGTCGTCAGCAATTTCTGCGTCCGCTTCCCTACAATCAGAACTTGCAACCGAAACTTGCTCGCAATGCTATTGCTAAAGCTTTTCAGCAAGCAACTTGATACTAAACACCCCCCATTGAACGGAGTCCGTTTCAGTGGGGATAGTTTACTTGCTTGTATGGGCGAGTACGAAACTCATCAAACTATCTAAAATGCGATCGCGTGACAATGACATCATTTCTTTACCATATAGCATTTCCTGCACCATCACATAGGATACCAGTGAACCAAAAAAGATTTGTGCTGTGGCTTCTGGGTCAATAATGCCTAATTCTGGGTGAGAAGCAAAATACTGACTCAGTAATTGCCGTCCACGTTGAATCACAGTTTGAGTATATAATTTTGCCAATTCTGGAAAGCGTTGCGACTCGGTGATAATCAAGCGAAACAGTGCTAAGTATTCAGGATTGTCGGCAACTTTTGTCAGATAGGTTTCAGCAATTTCGCGTAACAGAATTGCTGGTTCACCATGCAAATCTTCTGCACAAAAAATCCCCCGAAAACTAGCAATTGTCACCCTTTCGATCAACGCCTTAAATAATCCTTCTTTATCTTGAAAGTGACTGTATATAGTCTGCTTAGATACTCCAGCTTCTGCGCTTACCCGATCCATACTAGTGCCAGCGTAACCATCCCTCAAGAATACCTGCATGGCTCCTTGCAAAATTTGCTCCTGTTTTTGAGTGATGGCTCTCAAACGAGATAAAGTTTCAGGCTGGGAACCAGAAGTTTTGGGCATATTTGACGTAAATTTTTTTGCATATCTCTGGAAAATCATACCATACAGTCTAGTATGATATTCCCAGTAAGTATTTAACGATAAAAATATAGGGTAGTGTCATGTCTCAGACTGCCTCGACTCCAGAAGGGATTATAAATGTTCCAGTACCAAAATCTAAGCAGGAACGGAAGAAACCGATTTTTTTGTTGTTAGGGTTACTATTTATAGCAGGTGGTATTGGTTATTTGCTGTGGCATAGTCAACAACAAGGAGCAGCAAATATACTGAGGGTAAGTGGAAGGATTGAGGGTTACGAAACTGAAATTGGGGTGAAGCGTTCGGGCAGAATTGTATCAATTGCAGTCCGGGAAGGGGCTGCGGTCAAGAAGGGGCAAGAATTAATCAAGTTGGATGACAGTAACGACCAACTGCTACAAGAACAACTGCGGGGCGCTGAGGCTAGGGTTGCATCTGCTGAATCTGATGAACAGCAAGCAATTTCCGATGCGACTCAAGTGGAAAGTGGAATAGAACAAATTGATAGCCAAATCAGTGAAGCAAAACTTAATTTTCACCAATCTCAAGGAGATACGGAAGGAAGAGTTCAACAGGCACTATCTAACGTAGCGGGAGCCAAGGCACAATTATTACAAGCGCAAGCACAAACAAAGCAAGCACAGGCAGAAGTAAAATTAGCGAAAATTAATCGCGATCGCTATGCCAAACTGGTAACAGAAGGGGCTATTAATCAACAACAATTTGACCAAGCCCAGACCACCTTTGACACAGCAGTAGCTACATTAGAAGCACGAAAAGCAGCAGTAAATGCTGGACAGGAACAATTACGCGCTGTTGTTGGGGCATTCACCCAAGCTAAAACTACAAGTTTCAATCCGGGGATTCGCAATGCCCAAATAGAAGCGTTAAACAGAAAAAAAGAACAGAGTTTTGCTCAACTGAAATCTGCCCAAGCAAAGGTAAAATCTGCTCACGCCAAAGTAAAAGATGCCTTAGCATCAAAACAGCAAATTCTTACCCAAATAGAAGACTCGAAAAAAGATTTAAATGTTGTTAGTCCTTTAGATGGGGTAGTAACTGCCCGCAGTGCAGAAATAGGTACTGTAGTCAGCAGTCAAACCAAGATTTTGACAGTAGTTGACCCCAAGACAGTATATTTGCGAGGTTTTATTCCCGAAGGCGATATTGGGAAAGTGCGTTTAGGACAAACAACCAAAATCTTTCTTGATTCTGCGCTGGAAAAACCTCTCATAGGGACAGTTATTGCTGTCGATCCTCAAGCCTCTTTTACCCCGGAAAATATCTACTTCCAAAAAGATCGGGTGAGACAAGTAGTAGGCGTGCGGATTCAGCTAGAAAACCCTCCTGGCTGCTTTCACCCAGAAAATCCCTACTCTGGTTCAGATTTCCCCTGTGCCAAAATTGGAATGCCAGCAGATGCAGAAATTGCGTTGCAGGGTAAAGAGGTGAGCAAATGAAATTATCAACTCCCAACCCACTGCAATTATTTAGTGACTCAACCACTACGATTAAAGTTAGTAATTTACATAAACATTATGGACAAATAGTCGCTGTTCGGGGAATTGATTTTACTGTCAATCAGGGTGAGATGTTTGGGTTAATTGGCCCTGATGGTGCAGGTAAAACGACTACCTTTCACATCTTAGGTGGGGTGATGGAAGCAACGGCGGGAGAAGTGGAAATATTTGGTCAGCTTGCAAGGGACGCACGTTTGAAAACGGGGTATCTCACACAACAGTTTTCTTTGTATTTGGATCTCAGCATTGATGAAAACTTGCGTTATGCAGCGGGATTGCGCCAAGTTAGCGATGATTTATTGCAGGAACGCCGCCAAAAATACTTAAAATTAATGAGTTTGGAACAGTTTGGCGATCGCTTGGCGGGTCAACTTTCCGGTGGGATGAAACAAAAGCTGGCGCTGTGTTGTGCCTTAGTTTCCCAACCGGAAGTGCTGTTATTAGATGAACCTACCACAGGGGTCGATCCAGTTTCCCGCCGCGAATTTTGGGATGTATTAGCAGAACTTTCTGCCGACGGGATGACAATTGTTGTCGCCACACCCTATCTAGATGAAGCTGAACGCTGTGATCGCGTCGCACTGATGTATAGCGGTCAAATTCACGAAATTGGTACACCAGCTGCATTACGCGCCAATTTAGGCTTACATCGCTTAGAAGTCAGAACCGCAAATCTAGAGATAGCCGAGAAACTTCTCTTGCAGAATGTGCAGACAAATATAGTCGATGTGCAGACATTTGGCGATCGCTTGGATGTTCTCGTTCAAGATGTGACTCTTGGTGAAACCCAGGTAAATCAACTACTACAACAGCATCACCCCAATATTGAACGTGGCGAACCCACTCTAGAAAACGTCTTCGTCACCCGTCTGCGACAACAGGGTTCAGCGCCAGAATTTTTGTCCTTTCCTCGTTCTCGTGGCGGAAATAGAGAACAATTAAAACCTCAAAATTCTCCCGATCAAATCGCTATTTACGCCCACAATCTCAACCGTGTATTTGGTAACTTCCAAGCAGTCAAAAACGTCAATGTCGAAGTCCGCTATGGCGAAATATTCGGGCTTTTAGGTGCAAATGGAGCCGGAAAAACGACTACTATCAAAATGCTGTGTGGATTACTAGCAGCTAGTGGCGGTGACGTTTCCCTTGGTGGTGAAACAGGAAATCTGCGTAGCCGTGACTTACGGCGACGCATTGGTTATATGAGTCAGAAATTCACTCTTTACGACGATCTGACAATTCTCCAAAATCTAGAGTTTTATAGCGGTATTTACAGCGTACCCCGCAAACTTAGGCGCGAGAAAATTGATTGGGTAATTTTTACCTGTGGGTTAGAGGGACAAGAACAAATGCTTACCGGACAATTACCAGGAGGTTGGAAGCAGCGAGTTGCTTTTGGCGCTTCTGTAATGCATGAACCAGATATTTTATTTCTAGATGAACCGACATCCGGGGTAGATCCTTTAGCCCGTCGTCAGTTTTGGAAGCTGATTAATGACTTTGCCCGAAATGGTACAGCGATTTTGGTGACAACGCATTATTTAGAAGAAGCTGAACAGTGTAACCGCATGAGTTTTATGGTAGCCGGGGAAATCGCCGCCGAAGGTTCACCTAGTTCTATCAAAGCTTCTCAACCAGGACAACTTATAGAAATTATCGTTAACCAAAATCAAGCCGCCTCCAAAATCCTGAAACAGCGTCTTGATTCATGGCGCGTCTCTATTTTTGCCAATAGTTTACACGTTGTTCTTGATAACCCAAAAGCAGAAATTCCTCAAATAACTCAGCTTTTAAAATCCGCACACCTGACTGTTGAATCTCTGCGTCCGATTCCTTTCTCTTTGGAAGATGCTTTTATTGGCATAGTTGAACGTGCGGAAGGAAATTAAAATAATTCGTAATTTGTAATTAATTAGGGCTTGCTGAAAAAGAAAGAAAAGGTTGCAGTATCTAGATTATCAGACCAAAGAAGTATATTCCGGTGCAAGATTTGAAGGTAAAATAGCCCAAAATCCTTGCATGACTGTGGTCAGACGAGACAAGCGTGTATCCGATGTAACCATGTACCGAAAAGAAGAATCAACTCCAATTCCACCAGAAAATTTTGAACTTCCATTTGAGGGAAAGTTATCATCAGATAATCGTTGGGTCATTATGGCGAATTTCATACCCTGGACAGAATTTGAGTCGGAATATTCTTCCGGGTTCTCCGCAGAGATGGGGGCACCAGCAAAGTCATTTCGGATGGCGTTAGGTGCATTAATAATAAAAGAGAAACTAGGCATAAGTGACAGAGAAACAGTAGAGCAAATCAAAGAGAACCCTTATCTACAGTATTTTATAGGGATATCATCTTATAGTAATGAAACTCCCTTTGACGCATCAATGTTAGTACATTTTCGTGAAAGAATTAGTGCTGATTTTGTTAACAAAGTTAATCAAAAAATGGTGAAGAAGATGCTTGAAAAAACATCTTCGATTGACAATGAAAAAAAAACCGAAGAATCAGAAAAAGAAGTAAGTGGTCTAAAAAATCTGGGGAAATTAATATTAGATGCCACTTGTGCGCCAGGTGATATTAGCTATCCAACAGATTTAGGGCTACTAAATCAAGCCAGAAGGCAGACAGAAAAAATTATAGACTTTCTTTATGAACAGGTACTGGGTCAATTAGATAAAAAACCTAGAACATATCGACAGGTAGCAAGAAAAGATTATCTAGAAGTAGCTAAAAAACGTCGCGTTTCCCAAAAAGACCGGAGAAAAGCTATAAGAAAACAGCTTCAATATATTAAAAGAAACTTATCTCATATTGACCAGCTAATCAGTTCAGGAGCAACTCTAAAAAATTTAATAAACAGACAATATAAGATGTTGCTTGTAGTCGGAGAAGTCTATCGTCAACAACTATGGTTATATGAAAATAAAAAACAGAGTATTAATGATCGTATCGTCAGTTTAACTCAACCACATATCCGTCCCATTGTCCGAGGGAAAGCTGGGAAAGCCGTGGAGTTTGGGGCAAAATTGTCGGCTAGTTATTACAATGGATATGTATTTTTAGACCATATTAGTTGGGATAATTTTAATGAATCAGGAGACTTAAAAGCACAAGTAGAATCCTTTAAAAACTACACTGGTTATTATCCAGAATCCGTTCATGTTGATAAAATTTACCGGACACGAGAGAATCGAGCTTGGTGTAAAGAACGAGGTATTAGAATTAGTGGAAACCCTTTAGGCAGACCTCCAGCCAATGTAAGTAAGGAAAAAAAGAAGCAAGCTGTCTTATGATGAAAGAATTCGTAATTCTATTGAGGGAAAGTTTGGGCAAGCTAAAAGAAGATTTAGCCTGGGTAGAGTGATGGCGAAACTGTCTCATACTTCTAAAACTGCAATTGCTATTACTTTTTTAGTAATGAATCTTTCTACTCAACTGTCACGCTTTAAGAGTGCTTTTTTATGTCTATTTTTGAAAACAACACCTTTTTTTCGCTCTAATATTATTGAAAATTATAGTTTAGCCAATCAAAAACAACAAAAACTTATATTTAGGGCTTGCTTGAATAACTGACCAATCCTGATCTTGCTTTTTTATGACTTTTTCAGCAAGCCCTAATTAGGAATTACGCACTGTATAAATTGGCTATTAGAGGATGTTTTAAAAGTCCTCTGGTCGGTAGCAAAAAGTTTTAGATTCCCCTAAATCCCCCGATAAATTGGGGGACTTTGATTCTTCCCCTTTTTTAAGGGGGGTTAGGGGGGATCAACAAGTGCCTAAAATTACAGCCAACCACTTTTAAAACATCCTCTTTATGTGCATAACGATTGCTTCAGAACACAAGTCTGTTGGTTCAGAACACAAGTCTGTTGGTTCAGAACACAAGTCTGTTGGTTTAGAACACAAGTCCGTTGGTTTAGAACACAAGTCCGTTGGTTTAGAACACAAGTCTGTTGGTTCAGAACACAAGTCTGTTGGTTTAGAACACAAGTCTGTTGGTTCAGAACACAAGTGCGTAGCGATCTCTACGACGGGCTAAGGCGTGTTTTTAAAGTCTTAGATCCCCCCAACCCCCCTTAAAAAGGGGGGCAAAAAGTCTCTTAAAGTCCCCCAATTTATCGGGGGATTTAGGGGGATCTAAAAAGTTAGGAGGCTAAACGAGCAATTTGAAAACACGTCCTACGCCTACGCATTTGTAAAACCACCATCACCCGGTTAAAATCGACAATACTCTGAGATAGGCAAATATCCTTATTCACATAATAGACAATTTGTACAGCGCGTAAGTCTTATTACAGCAGTTTTCATCTATGCTAGACCACATTCTTGTATTTCTCCAATGAAAAGAATTTTTTCTCAATGTGTGAAGGAAATAGCGCAATTTCGGCGCGATCGCTTAACTTTAGCTTTAGCGTTTTTATTGCCATTTTTGACTCTATTAATTTTTGGGTTTGCGATTCGTTTAGAAAGTAAAGATATTCCCCTAATTGTCCAAGACTTTGACCGCACAAACTTAAGCAGCAGCTATATTGAGCGATTGTATGCCACCAATCAATTTGTACCTAAGCAATGGTCAGGCGGAAATCCGGTACGGGACGCAATTGACAAGGGTATTGCTAAAGTAGCAGTGGTTATTCCTCCTCAATTCAGTCGAGATATTCAAGCTGGTAGGAATGCAAAGTTACAAGTATTAATCGATGCCACTGACGTTAATAATGCTAGGGTAATTAAAGGTAGCATTGAAAGAGTAACTAATTTCTTCATGCAAGACCAAGGACTAATACCAGATACAAGTATTATTACACCGCGAGTCCGCTTGTGGTTTAACCCTGGTAGATTGGAGTCGCTGTACATCGTACCGGGTACTTATGGTGTAGTGTTGTGGATTTTTCCTTCATTACTGACTGCGATCGCAATGGTGCGTGAAAAAGAAAAAGGTACAATTTTACAAGTTTATGCTTCTAGCATTAGTGCGACAGAATTGTTACTTGGTAAAGGACTAGCTTACTTACTAATTGCGATCGCAGAAGCTTTAATAGTCATAGGGTTAGGATCAATAATTTTTCATGTCGGCGTAATTAATAACCCCATTACTTTATTACTGGGAACTCTACTATTTTTAATCGATAGTGTTTCCTTTGGTTTACTGATAGGGGTACGCACCAATAACCAAAATTCCGCAGTGCAAATTATTTCTCTTGTCGGTTTTATTACATCTTTATTACTGTCTGGGTTTATTTATCCCCTCAGCAATATTCCTTTTCCCCTTTCACTAACGCCTAACTTCTTTCCGTCCCGTTATTACATTAATATCACCCGTGATGCTTTTGTGCGTGGTACAGGATGGACAGGAGTTTGGCTTGACTTACTCATGCTTGCCATTTTAGGATTTGTATTTTTCAACGTAGCACGTCGGCTTTTAAGTCGAATGCAAATTAGCCAATAGTCATTAGCCTTAACCATATATGAAATATATTTGGCAATTATTTGATAGTCCATTTTGGTCATTAGTGCGTAAAGAAATTAATCAAATTCTGCGAAACAGGCAATTGATTGTTTTATTAATTGTTCCACCAACAGTACAATTATTGCTTTACGGATTTGCACTTAACCCAGATGTCCATAATTTACGACTGGGTGTAATTGACTATGCCAATATCTCCGCCAGTCGAGAATTAGTTTCAGCAATGACATCCAATCACACTTTTAACTTAGAATCTATTCCAAGCAGTGAAAAGGATTTAAGCCGCCAAGTAGAAGAAGGCAAGCTAGATATAGGGTTAATAATTCCACCAGATTTTCCTCGCCAATTAGACAAGAAATCAGCAGAAATTCAAGTATTTATCGATGGAGTAAATGCAAATACAGCCGGCATTGCGGCTAACTATGTTAATCAGATTATCCAACAATATAATCTCGGTTTAGTACAGAGTCAAGCCAGTACACCAATCTCAACCGAAGTTGTTTTTCTTTACAATCCTGGACTCACAAGTAGTTGGTTCTTCGTACCGGGAGTTATGGGTTTAGTCTTAACATTAATCGGTACATTAGTATCAGCAGTAACCGTTGTGCGCGAGAAAGATACGGGAACTTTAGAGCAATTGTTAATGACTCCCTCTACTAACTGGGAAATTTTATTAGCTAAAATTGTACCGTTGGCATTCTTACTTATGGGTGATGTACTAATGGCTTTGACCTTGGGAACAGTCGTATTTAGCCTACCGTTTCGTGGTAGTTTCCTACTATTTCTTGCTTTATCAAGTATGTATGTATTTGTGGGAATTAGTTTAGGTATTATGTTGGCAACTGTTTGCGTTTCTCAACAACAAGTATTACTCACATCTTTCTTTATAAATTTACCAATGATCCAAACTTCTGGGGCAATATCTCCTATTGAAGCCATGCCCCCTTTATTTCAATTTCTCTCTCTCTTTAATCCACTTCGTCATTATATTACTATTGTTAGAGGTATTTTACTCAAAGGAGTTGGTTTAGATGTGCTGTGGTTGAATGTGTTAGCATTGCTTGGTTTTGCTATTGTTTTATTAACTATTAGTGTTCACAAGTTTCGCAGTCAGTTAAGTTAATGCAACAGAATGATTTCTAAAGTAAATCAAAAATCAGATAATCTTTGCATGAGTGCTTACACGGGCAACCAGCACTTTATCAACTCGGTTCCCATCCATATCAATTACTTCAAAACGTAATCCCATCCACTCAAAATGTTCAGCGCTAGAGGGAATATGTCCAAGCTGGTTCACAACAAAACCGCCTAAAGTTTGATAGTTTATTCCAGCTAGTGGTGGCAACTTTTTGATATCAAGAATTTCTTTAAACTCATCAATGGGCAACAATCCATCTAACAACCAAGATCCATCCTCACGTTGCACAATCTCAGGGTCATTTAGATCTTCACTCGACGGTATATCACCCACAATCGCTTCTATAATATCAGTTAGTGTAACCAAACCTTGTGTTACACCATACTCATCCACAATTAAGGCAATGTGAGTCCCAGATTTCTTAAATAAATCCAAAAGTTTTAAAGCCTTCATGCTTTCTGGTACATATAAGAGTGGTTTTAATAAGGTTTGCAATTCAATCGGTTGAGTTGGATTCTGGGCTAAAAATTCTTTGGTTTGTACGACACCTAATAAATTATCAACGCTATCCTGCCCAACGGGAAAGAAATAATGCATACTTTTGATAACTTGATGGCGGATTATTTCAAGCGGCTGATCGATGTTAAGCCATTCCATCTCTGTGCGTGGTGTCATAAACGCACTGACTCGCCGATCGCCAATACTAAACACTCGTTCTACTACATCTTGTTCGGCTGAACCTAACAAACCCGCTTCATGACTAGCTGCGACTAAAAGTTTCAATTCTTCAGTGGAATGAAATAATTGTTCGGCATTTCCTGGTTGTAAACCGATAAGTTGAAGGACGAAATTACCAACATTATTCAAACCTTGGACGGCTGGGCGAAAGATAGCCAAATATAATTCTAAGAGATTAATAACAGCGAAGGCAGTTCCTTCTGTACGTTGAAGTGCCAGACTTTTAGGGGCTAATTCTCCTAAGACAATATGAAGACAGGTAATGATTATGAATGCGACTATGACTGATAGGCTATGGGCACTGAAGAGGGCTAAGGATTTGGGTAGCCAGTGAAAAGCGGGTTCAACGAGTCCAGCTAGTGCTGGTTCTCCAATCCAACCTAAGCCCAGAGAAGACATCGTAACGCCAAGTTGAGTTGCTGCTAAATAAGAGTCCAAGTTGTTGACTGCACGCTGTAAAGCCTTTGCACGAGGATGCTCTTGTGCGACTAACTGCTCGACACGACTACGACGTAAAACTACCAAGGCAAATTCTGCTGCCACAAAAAAACCGTTAGCCAGTACCAAGAAAATTAGGGCTAGCAACTTACTCGCTGTAAGCCAATTAAGTTGGCTGTTCATAATAATTTAAGTTTTTTTGTGAGATCCTGTTTAAGTAAGTCTATTTTCAATAATAATCAATTACTTACTTATCGAAACAGAATTCAGGAGTCAGAAGTCAGCAATTCTGTGCAGTGTTGGATAGCGTAGCGTAAAGCCTACGGCATGGCTTCGCTTAGAGGATGTTTGAAAAGTCCTTTTCTTAGTAGCAAAACGTTTTAGATCCCCCTAAATCCCCCGATAAATTGGGGGACTTTGATTCCAGTTCCCCCCTTTTTAAGCTACGGTGTATACACAAGTTAAATTACCCCACCCTAACCCTCCCCTTATAAAGGGGAGGGAACCGGATTTCTGGTCTCACCCCTTTATAAGGGGGGATTAAGGGGGGTAATAGCGAGATTATGAAAAGAAATTCGACTTGTGTGTACACCGTAGCCTTTTTAAGGGGGGTTAGGGGGATCAACAAGTGCCTAAAATCACAGCTAAATACTTTTCAAACAACCTCTTAGAGCGAGTCTTCTCCCAAGGGTTTGATTGAATTTAGTCAATAGCCTTTGAAACGTGCTAACCCTTGTTATTTATTTATCACTCAAAATTGTGTAAGCATCATTAACTAAGTGCATTTTTTCTTGTGCTTGTTTGAGCAGTTGCGGCTGATTCACAAACAAATCTGGATGCCATTTTTTTACTAAAGTTCGATAAGCCTGTTTTATCTCAGCCTGAGAAGCATTTGCTTGCAATCCTAAAATGCCGTAGGCGCGAGTAATCTTATCTTTTTCCGTATGAGTTTTGGGTTGAGTGGGTGCTTTATTACTTTGAGTTGAATTTTGCTGTTTGCCAGTTTGAGAACCAGGCGATCGCATCTCTGCTTTCATTCGCGCTATTTCCTCATTCAGTTCCCAATCACGAAATTTCGCCTCCACCTCTTCTTTGCGCGGAGAGGGAGAAGCTTTTGGCGATGGCGGTGGAGAAACTGATTCTACCCTTCTACCATTATTCTTAACAGTATTTTCCTGTTGTTGCTTAACAACAGGATCTTTTTCAGGGGAAATTTTAACTCTCTCTGGCTGTGGCGAATATTTTTTATTAGTATTCGTGTATTTTGGTATTTCTTTATAAGGTTGATGATTTGAGAGGATTTTGACTTTTTCTAACTCTTGTAGTAAATGATTGAAACCATTTTGTAATTGCTGCAAACTTTCGCGTTTATTAGTAACTTCTACTGGCTCTTGACTGAATTCAAAGCAAATTACTTTTTCAGATTGCTGTTCATATTCAGCCAAAATTGATAACCCTTGACTGCTAAAACTAGAGAAATAATCTTCACTTGCAGTTATACAAAGTTTAGCAACTTCTTGATGATAAGATTCCTTGGCTAATTGTTCGTCTTGTTTTTGAATATTCTTGTTTAACAAATAAGAAATACTTCCGACGACAGCAGCACCTACCGGGCCGCCTAACAACCAACCGATACCACCACCAACAGCGATAGAACCAGGTTCACTCAAATCATCAGTATTGTTTGGCTTTGAGGGTAATATTACTTGTGGTTCGCGAGGGAAAGGAATTAATAAATCTTGTGGTCGTTCTTCTTGAAAAAACTCGTAAGCTTGATAAAGCCATTTTACCGCAGCTAATTGTAATTTATTTAGGTCTTTTTTAAGAGTATTTATTTGCCAATCTTTAAATTTATTTTCTGCCAATGCAACTGCCGCATCAGCTTGATATTTTGTGAGTAGCTTAGGGAATTCTAGCCAATCGCGTAATTCTCCGATGCTAGTAGTGAAACCTTTATAAATTAAGTTGGCTGCTTTCTGTTTAATTTCAATTTTGCTATTTTGTTTCTCGTCAAAAGATTTTATTTCAAGAGCAATCGGGTCAATTTTAGCTTTTAATGAGAGTTGGATTTGAGAAGCGATCGCTTGCACTCTTGGCAAACGCACATTACCACAATTTGGTTGCAAAATCCCCACAATATTTTGCAAAGCTGTTTCAAAAGCTGCTAAACCGCTACTATTAGCAGCAGCGACATCGCCTTTTAATCTGGCTCTTAAGGCGGGTAAAGCATCAACGCGATATAAATTACTAAAGCCTGGAGGTAATTCGGCTCGAAAGCTTTCTGCAACAAATAACAGGCGATTTTGGACTTGTTTTTGCTCGTCAGGTTCGAGTAAGTTAAGAAAATTGGCAACAAATATAACTGTTTTAATACCGCGATCTAATAGCCAATCTCGTAAGTTTTCCCGCTCTCCTAAAGTCATTAATTTCCGTGCATCTAATAATTGGATCGCTAAATCTGCACTTAAAAGTTTTTCTCGGACTAAATTATCTTGTTCATCTCTATCATTAGTTCCCGGTAAATCGAGAAATTCTACACCAGTTTCCAGAAAGGGATGTGGACAAAAAACTTCTACAGATACTACATCTTTTCGCATCTGTCTATTGCCATCAAGAATTGCAAATTGTTGTAAAATTTCTGTGCCACTGCGATAGACTTCTGTACCATCTACCAACATGATGCGAGTTCGCACATCAGATCCATACTTGACAGTAATCGATGCGCCTGTAGTGGGGATTAAATCAATTGGTAAGGTGCGATTTCCTAGCATAGCATTCAGTAACGTAGACTTGCCATGATTAAAAGGGCCAAATACTGCAATGCGAAAACTAGGATTAACTAGATGATTACAAATGGTAATTATATCTTGATGCAATTGTGATTTGCGTTCTAAATTCAGTAATGCAGATGCAGATTTAATAGAATCTGCTAAATTCTTATAACCTTCATACTGTTGTTGCATAATTTCTCGTTCTCAGCTTCTAGCTGGTAATGCAGATCGTTGGGGCTACTGACTCACACTATTATGTTTATATACGTGTAATTAAACATACAATAAAATTCTAGTTTGTAGTGAGCGATTTATCGCTCATATCAAAGTTATATTAGGACTAAAATCCTTACCCTCCGGGTTCGTTAGTCGCTCATGGTGGAAACCCCCAAGACCGCGCTAACTCACTACAAACTTTAATTTATTTGCATTAAGCTACTTATATTTATGGGAGGCAAAGCCTCCCTATAGGCATTTACAAATTTTAGCTATAATAAGCTAACAAATTGCTATATGCCGCCTCAATTTTTTGCAACTGAGCTATTACATCTTCCTGCAATTTTTTTAAACGATTGAACTCACTCTCACGATTTATTTCACGGCTTTGTTTCTGCTTGACAAGATTATCTAATTCAGATTTACGAGAGACAATATCATCGTTAATCCGCTTACTAACTTCTCTTTCGTAAGAATCAAAACACTCTTTTACGGCATTATATACAACCTGAGATTGCTCGTGTGCAACCTGGGGTAGGTGTTTAACTAACTCTTTTTTTGCAGTTTTAACTAACTCTTTACGGGCTTGATCTGCTTGCAAAAAGCCTACTCCCAAACCTAGCAGGGCAAACCCGATAGGGCCAAGTAAAATCCCTGTTACTGCCGAAATTATCCCACCAATGCCAATTACAGTAAAATAGTTTAATAAGATGTTTTTCCAATCAAACCCAGCCCCGGCTAGCGCAAAACCAGCAAGATTTCCTTTAGACAAAGACAACAATCCCATTGCCCATTTTGCCCAACCGGGAGAATTATCTTCTTCAGCAGTAGTAGTGGTATGTACCTTTACATCTTGTCCGGTGAGCTTTTCTGTAATTTGGTCTGTGATTTTATTGTAAGATGCGCCATATTGTGCTGCACTACGAGAAAGTTCTTTAAAAGCTGCATTAATATCTTTTTCAGCAGTTAATGTCCAAGTAGCAGATTTATCAGTGATATATTGCTCAAAGGCTTTTTGTAGTGCGATGTTAAATGCTTCTCGTTTACCACTGCTGAGAAAATCAAACAAATTTAATTCTGGCTGATAGCGTAAGAAGTCATTTTCAAAGGTATTACCTAAGTTTAAAACGTAACTGCGAAAAGATTCGGAAATCGTTCTTGCTTGAGTATTTCTGGTATTGATAATTTCTTTTTGGAATTCATCTCGAATACCTGTGAGTTTGTTAAACTCTGGTTCTACTGAATCAATGCGTTTTTTCAATTCATTTACATCTTGGTCAAGTAATGGTATGCGTCTTGCAACTGCCTCACGGGTATGATTACAGGCAAGTCTTGCTAAGGTTCTAACTTGACGGAGTTCTGCGATCGCACGTTCTCTGGTAAGAAATGTATTAAGCGCTTCCATAAACTTCGGAAAGCCAGTCCCCTCTAAATCAGCTTGAGGGTTCTTCAAGCGTCGTCTCAGTGCTTGAATTGACGAAAGCTCAAACACGCGCTCGTCATAAATATTCTGACCTTCTACAGTACAATATTCTCCTAAATTCGCCTTAAATACTTGCCGTAATCTATTCTCAGATGCTTTTAACTCTTCGACATCATCAGGATCAATCAGTGATTCCCGCACTTGATCCCAAGCGTTAACTAAGAAGAAAACTGTCAATCCTCGACCTTTGATATAATTTTCTAGGTAGCGACGCTCACCCAAGGTACAAGGTTGAGAAGCTCTCATCACAAACAGAATTGCATGGCAATTATTTACATAACCCAAAGATAATTCGTTTCGTGCTTCTGTATCATTCAATCCTGGACTATCAACAATTTCAATTCCCTTTTCTAGCAGCGTTAAGGGATACTCAACTACTGCATAATCGACATCAGGAAAGGCTTGCTTTTTCTCCTGCTCTAGTTTTTTAGCTTCAGCCGGATCGATGGTATATTTATATTTAAAGTTCTGAAAATCTAACTCTTGCGGACTTTTACCATCATTAAAATGAATGGTAACTTTCTTTTCTGGCCCGTAGCGTAAAACTGTTAAAAGTGCGGTACAAGGGTTAACATCGCTCGGTAATAAATTTTCACCAATTAAGGCGTTGAGGAAAGTACTTTTTCCCCGTTTCATATCGCCCAATACCAAAAGGCGAAATACACCTTGGCGGAGGTTTTTACTAGCGACTGTAATATCTTCAATATCTCGCTCTAAACTGAGTTTTCCTGATGAAGAGTCGCCAGCTAACTCCGCTTGATTAATTGTTTCAGCCAGTTTACTCAAACACACAGACATCTCCGATCGCACTTGAGCAACCCGCTCTAAATCTTGGATAAATCTGTCAGTTGCTACCTGATTTGTCATAAAATTTACACCTTAATTAAAGATTGGTTTTTTTAGATTCCAAAAATAGTTTGTAAGACACCCATCCCATAGCACCAACAATAATAAACCCAGCCAAGACTGAGGCTATTTTCACTGCAACTAGCGCTACCACACCAAGAGCAAAAAGCTTTCCACCCAGAATCAGTTTTTTCATCCAAGGTTTTTGATCTGGCTGATGCTTCACAGTTTGATGAAAAGCTGCATCGGTAGCATGGATGTTAGTTTCCATTTCCCGCAGTCGCAATTCAACTTCTCGTTCTCGTAATGTACGTTCTCGGTGTTCAAGTTCTTTTTGGCGATCCCTTTCAGATGTCATCAGTGTCCATCCCGTCTAAGACAATGAAAAAATGTCAGCATTTACTTATCAGTCATGCTGTATACTAACTTACGTAAATATTTGGCAACCCCAGTAAATTTACTATTTTGCTTTTCATAGCCTGGTAAACTGAAGCTGGAGTTAAATACCATAAATTTGTGGCGAAAACGAATATTACTCTCTCACCAAAAGAATGACTTGGGTGAGAATAAGAAATACAAGCCAGTCGGGTAGACAGCAAAACCTAGAGGAAATCATCATGTTTTCATCCCCTTTAGTTGTGCAAATTCCTCCCTCAATGCAAATGACAGACGAACAGTTTTTTGACTTTTGTCAGGTTAATCGTGAATTACGCATTGAGCGGAATCAATTTGGAGAAATATCAATTATGCCGCCCACTGGTTCAGAGACAGGTAATCGTAATTTCAACGTAGCTGGTCAATTGTATGTTTGGGCAGAAAAAGACGGGACAGGTACTTGTTTTGACTCCAGCACAGGATTTAAGCTATCAACCGGTGCAGAACGATCGCCTGATGCCTCCTGGATTAAACTGGAACGGTGGAATGCTATCTCCCCAGAAAAACAGCAAAAATTTGCCCCCATCTGTCCAGATTTTATACTTGAACTGCGATCGCCTTCTGATAACCTCAAACCGTTGAAGGAGAAAATGGAGGAATATATGAGGGAACCAGAAGTACAGCTAGGCTTGTTAATTGACCGCAAGCATCGCCGAGTCTATATTTACCGTCCTGGTGTACCAGAGAAATGTCTAGAAAATCCCGCGACTGTTAGCGGTGAATCGGTATTACCTGGGTTTGTTTTGAATATGAGTAAAGTTTGGTAGTGTACGGCTGTGTTCTCTGTGCCTAATAAGATTAAATAAAAGACTTTTGAACCGCAGAGACGCGGAGGGCGCAGAGAGAAAAAGAGATTTTACCAGTCACCTTGAAAAAGCTGGTCTATAGGCATTATAGGATTTTAGGCTAATCAGTTGTAAATTATGCGATCGCTATAAGCCAAAATTTTTATAGATACTCACACAGGTATAGTCAAAATGGATATTAAAAATGGCTTCGTTGGCGCTGTTGGCAACACACCCCTAATTCGCTTAAACAGCTTCAGTGAAGAAACAGGATGTGAAATCCTTGGGAAAGCTGAATTTCTCAATCCTGGCGGTTCCGTCAAAGACCGCGCCGCACTTTACATCATCGAAGATGCCCAAAAGAAAGGTTTACTCAAACCCGGTGGCACTGTTGTAGAAGGAACTGCTGGTAATACTGGCATTGGATTGGCGCATATTTGCAACGCTAAAGGCTACAAATGCCTAATTATTATTCCCGATACTCAGTCACAAGAAAAAATAGACGCACTGATAGCACTAGGTGCAGAAGTCCGTCGCGTTCCTGCTGTACCCTACAAAGACCCAAACAACTACGTAAAGTTGTCTGGCAGAGTCGCTGCTGAGTTGGAAAATGCTATTTGGGCGAATCAGTTTGATAACTTAGCCAATCGCCTCGCCCACTACGAAACCACAGGGCCAGAAATTTGGAAACAGACAGATGGTAAAATAGATGGATGGACAGCTTCAACTGGTACTGCTGGTACTTATGCTGGTGTAGCGTTGTACTTGAAAGAACAAAATCCAGCAATTAAATGCGTTGTTGCCGATCCACTGGGTAGCGCACTTTATAGCTATGTCAAAACTGGCGAAATCAATATAGAAGGAAATTCCATCACCGAAGGCATCGGTAACGGTCGTGTCACAGCCAATATGGAAGGCGCACCTGCTGATGATGCCATCCAAATCGATGACAAAGAAGCTTTGCGGGTAGTTTACCAACTGTTAAGGAAAGATGGGTTATTAATGGGCGGCTCAACGGGTATTAATGTTGGCGCAGCTGTCGCCCTAGCGAAGCAGTTAGGGCCAGGACATACCATTGTCACCATCTTGTGTGATAGTGGTTCACGCTATCAGTCACGGATATTCAACCCTGAATGGCTAGCTTCAAAAGGACTTTCAATAGATTAGTTATGGGGAATTGGGAATTGGGCATTGGGAATTGGGAATTGGGCATTAGCTAAATTTCAATACTGCTTCCCCTACTCCCCCTGCTCCTCTCCCCTCTGTGTCCTCTGCGTCTCTGCGGTTCGTTAAAAAATGTCAAACATAACTCAACCATCAAACTTCTCCACAATAGACCAACCCTCTCCTTCTAAATGTGTACGAGTTTGTCAAAATCGTACCTGCAAAAAGCAAGGTGCAGCTAAGGTATTAGCAGCTTTTGTAGCTTTACCAATGCCTGATGTAACGGTAACGGCCAGCAGCTGTTTGGGACAATGTGGCAATGGGCCGATGGTGCTGGTATTACCCGATATGACCTGGTATAGCAGCGTTCAACCCGATGAAGTATCTCTACTGATAAAAAATCATTTACTAGGTGGTCAAAGAGTCGAACAGATGCTCTATTATCGGTTTCATCCCCCGAAAGAAAGCTAAATTTTCAATATCAGGGTCTGTAATCTTGTTGACTGAAGTGAGGCATCCAATGAATATTCAACAGCTGCGTCAATCCTTAAAACAAAAGTGGCTTATTTACTACGAGCAAAATATTACCTGGCTGGTGAAAATGCGAATTTGGGGGACTTACGATGGTCTGCGCCGTCCTTTGTCCGGTTTTATTTTGGCAACACTGTCTGTTTTAGAACCCCAGTTTGATGAAATACTTGCTTTTATGCTGGATTTAAATAACGATCCAGATAAAATAGTCACCGCTTTAGGTCTTAACTTCAATCCCGATCAAGAGTTACGTTTAATAAAATCAGAGCATTCTACGGCTACAAACCAAGCTGAAAGAGAGTCGCCAGATGAGAAGCATTCTGAGGATAAACATCTGTCATCAGTTGTAACTGCTACCAAGATTGCGCCTAATTCTCTTGTCAAGACTCTAGACTCTAGTTTGTCACGCGCCGATCAACTTGTACCATCATTTACAGCTACCACAGAGGTAGTTCGCACCCGTAAATCTGAGTTAGTAGTTGCATTTGCTACTAAAATTGCTCCAGACAATCCACTAAAAACCCCATCTTCCGGTTTCTTTAACGAATATCAATCAGTACGTAGCGGCTTTGCATCTGGTCGTCAGACATCGCTCCTTGAACGCCTCCCTTCAGGAACATCGCTGACAATGACTGCTGAGGTTAACAGTAAAGCCAAGACTATGCCATCTGTGGCGTTAGCTAGCGAGGTTAAAAGCAACGCGCTATCTGGCCGAATTCCTGTAGGTGCATTGCTGGCAATTACCACTGAGATTAACAGTAATGGTAAAGCAGTGCGATCGCTAGCAATTAATACTGAGGTTAAAAGCAACGGCAAACATCCACAAGAGTTTAAGAGCAAAGTGAATTTACCAACCACTAATGCCCGGAGTCTAGCTTCTTGGGTAGATGAGTTTTGTTATGGCGCTAGGGATAAAGAAGATATTTTGACTTGAATTACTTATGGGTAATCGTGAGAAACAAAGGGTATTTCTATGACTTCACCTTCAGTTTCTCCCACTTTAACTTTTAAGCCTACGCCACCAGCTTTGGTGCGAATGTAACCTAGTCCAAAATAACCATCAGGAGTTTCTGTGTAACTGGTAAGTTTGCCGACCTTTTCATCTCCAACTGCGATCGCACTTCCAACTTCTACAGGGGCACTGAGGCGGATACCCAAAAGGTGTTGTTTTACACCTTTATATGTATTTAATCGAGCAATGGTTTCTTGCCCAATATAGCAACCTTTAGTAAAAGAAATTGTCTGCCACAAACCAACTTCCAAAGGATTGTAATCATCTGTGAGTTCAGCATCTGGGGCGGGGCGGCCTTGTAAAATTCGCAAGGCATCCCAAGCGCGATCGCTCATCTCTACCGCCCCAACTTCTAACAATTTATTCCATACCGAAGATTTATCAGTATAGGGGAAAGTGAAGGTATATCCGGGCGCAGCTAATCCACTACCCACAGCGATCCGTACTCCCTCGGCGGGAGCAATGGTGTATACTTTATGACTACCGTAAGGTTGGCCAATGAGTTCGCCAATACCCAACTTATCTAAAATAGCGTCGCTTCCTGGGCCAATGAGGCTGAAGGTATTGGTATATTTTGTGATATCAGATAATTCCACCTTGTCGGCAGGGAAAATATATTTATCCAGCCATTCCATGAGATATTGGCGGCGATTGGGTGAAACTAGCAAGATTACCGCATCTTCTCGAACGTATGCGGTTGCTAAGTCAATTGTTCTAGCTGTGGAGGTGACGAAAACCGTATCACAACCTTGTCCTGGCTTGAGTATTTGGAAATTATTAGTACTTTGGTTGTGTAAGAAATTGAGGCGATCGTCGCCAGCCACTTTGATGCGTCCCCAGGCGGTGCGATCGCATATAGCAACCCCGACATTGGCGGCTTGGATCGCTGCTATATCTCGATCGTCAATTGTAGATGTTGACATGGTGATGAGAAGTTGCCCTGTTTGAATGTTGTTGCACTGGAAATCTTAGCAAATAAGCGTTTCCGGCTTCAATGGCAAAGGGCTGAAAGCGATCGCTATTTGGGATGAATGAGACTTAACAAAACCTTTGATAGCTTTTATTCTCGCCGAGTTTGATAATCTTCAGAAGACTTTGGATCTAACTCCCAGCGATCGCCATCACGATCCTCTAAAATATCATTGGTATGGAGAAACTCAGAGTCATCCATTTCTAGACCTACTGCTGTTTCTAGCTCTTCAGTTACATTTTGGTCGGGAGTCGCAGTACTACCACCAACAGCTTCATCCCCAACTGCATCTGCATCTTGCCAATAAGCATCAACATCGCCACCAGTCAGTTCAGGACTAGTTTCTGTATACTCGCGTCTTTCATCTCTAATCGAGCGCCCACCAATATTGTATCCTGGCAACTCTTTTACACCAGTACCATAAGATTCGGTAATTTCCTGTGGCAAATCATTGGTTTTAATTTCGTCATTATGATTTTTTTCTGCCATGATACTAGCCTTTTTGTGCATTCTCACAATAACGTTTTCTTATCCCGAAGTTATCTTACTAGAGATGTATAGCTTTAGAAATAAAAGAATCTATCCCCTTGGAACGAAGCTAAACTAGCGATCGCGTCATACCATTGTGAATATAAAATCATGGTCAAGCAACTTGTAGTTAAGGTTTTTAGTTATGAGTTAGGAGTTATCAAACCGAAATCATTCTGTAGCTAACTCCTCGCTCATAACTATTTTTTATGAGGAAGAAACAAATCAAAAATTAACTTGAGATTCATCATTTGAAGTTAATCGATGAACAAGAATTCTAGCTGGTTAAATACTAGAAATAAACAGGTAATACCATCTATGACTGACAATAACAATTATTCAGCTAATAAAAGAGTTGCCATCCTTATTGAACAAGCAGTAGAGGATGCAGAATTTACAGTTCCTTATAATGGAATAAAGCTAGCAGGAATAGAGGTAGTAGTCCTTGGTTCCCGGACGAATGAAAAATATAAGGGCAAACGCGGTAAACTTAGCATCCAAGCTGATGGTACTACGACAGAAGCGATCGCAGCCCAATTTGACGCAGTGATAATTCCTGGCGGCATGGCTCCCGATAAAATGCGCCGGAATCCTAACACAGTCAGGTTTGTACAAGATGCCGTCCAACAAGGAAAATTAGTCGCTGCGGTATGCCACGGGCCACAACTTTTGATTGAAGGCGACTTGCTCAAAGGTAAACAAGCCACTGGTTTTAGCGCCATTGCCAAGGATATGATTAACGCTGGGGCAAATTATCTAGATGAGCGGTTGGTAGTTGACGGGAATCTGATTACATCTCGTGAACCTGGAGACTTGGCAATTTTCACCACAGCTATATTAAGCCGTTTGGGTTATGGTGGCAAAGATGCGGCATTACCAGATGAAAAAGACACAACTGCTGAATGGTGGAAACTAGCTGATGCTTGGGGTGGTTCAACTAAAGGTGATATCAACAGAGGTTTAAATAATGCCCTGACTGGTGAACGTTATTCATTAGAAGCATTTGATAAATACTTGGAAAAAGAATCAGATATCGAAGTAAAATCAGTCTTTCAAGAAATAATTTCTAATAAACAGCGCCACATTGAAAAATTGGAAATCTATATTCATCATTTGGGCGAAAAACCATCTTTAGGAGCAAATATTGCTAATCAGTATGCCAAGGTGAAAACTGCCTTAACAGGAAGTGATGACATATATCAGTTACGTTCTGCTTTAGGCGATGTGCAAACCGGTATCGGCGATATTGGTAATTTGTGTGCAATGTTCACTGACCCAGTAGCAACTGGTATTTTCAAAGAAATTTACCAAGATTTATTGAAATCTGAACAGCGATTAGCAGAACTATATCGCACGCGGATAGGTGTTCAGATTCAGCCTCCAAAGCCGACTACAGGAGCAGCAGTGTCAGTATAATTCGTAATTACAAGACTAAAGGTTAGCTTGGAGTGAGGGCTGAGTCCCTCATTCCCAACCTTTAATTATTTATGCCGCTCTACTTAGGAATAGCGATCGCTTTCCCAAATGCCTGGAAATAGCGAAAAAGGTTGCCAAAGCGAAGCCATTAACTACAAAAAAGTTAATGCTGGCAAAGCGTTGAAACAGAAAAATGGTAGCCGTGGACTGAGAGGAAATACCCTACGGTTATCATAACTTTTCAACAAAACAAGAATAACTTTGATTAGTTATTCTTAAAACCTGAATACTGAAAAGTCATTCAGCTTTTGAATTATCCACCCAACATAATGCAATTGAGGTTTTTTATGAATCAAGTAACTTCCTGGCTGCGAAATATTCGTATTTCCCAAATCCTTGTAGTTTTTCTGGTAGGATTTGTGTTTTTATTGGGTCAGGCTTTTAGCTACGTTAATGTAGCACAAGCTGAGACTGTTAAAACTCCAGAGGGTATTTATTACAAAGGAACACCCGATCAAGGCGAAGTTAGAAACGATACCCAAACAAGAAAGTCTCAAAATCCATTAAAAGAGGCTGCTGATAATATCCGTGAAAAGTTAAACTTGGATGAAAAAACTCCTAAAGCGACAAAGGAGTTTTTTGATCCTGCAACAAACAAAACCGGAGATAAAGAAGGTTATTACCAAAATTCTACTAGCAAACAAATCAGAGATAGAAACTAGACTTGTTGCAACTTAGGAGTCTAAATATTTGACTCATTGCGAGCAGAATGAAATGTAGCGAAGCAATCCCAAGACCTTGCGTTCGCGAAGTGTGTCCGAAGGACTTATGCTTCATTCCGCTTTGCTCCATTCGCAATGACAGGGGAACAAAATTACTTGTTCCCCTTTTTATTTGACAGACTACTAGCTAGCACGATCGCCTTTCACTAATTTGTCATAATTCCTACGGCATCGATCGCAGCCTCTAATGCGATCGCTACATGAGTCCAATGAGTCCCCCCTTGGCAATAAACTACATAAGGTTCACGCAAAGGCCCATCAGCCGATAA
This sequence comes from Nostoc sp. KVJ3, assembly GCF_026127265.1. GTDB lineage: Bacteria > Cyanobacteriota > Cyanobacteriia > Cyanobacteriales > Nostocaceae > Nostoc. Next base: position 2,428,649 of record NZ_WWFG01000002.1, on the reverse strand, counting down.
TTCCAAAGTACTCCCTTCAATAAATGTCCCCCCAGCCATGACAACCTTGCTCTCATATCCCGGCATTTCGTCTGGAACAGGGTCTAAGTAGGAACCGATGGGAGAATGCTGTTGTATGGCTTTACAGAAAGCAATTAGCTTTTCGGCAGAACCAAGCTTAATCGCCTGAATTACATCCCCACGGGGAGCCAAGGGTGCGGGATTCACTGGATAACCGAGTTTGTCAAATACATAACCAGTTAAGTAAGTCCCTTTCATTGCCTCTCCGACCATTTGCGGCGCTAGAAATAAGCCTTGGAATAGTAGGCGATTTTGGTCAAAAGTAGCACCGCCATAACTACCAATACCGGGAGCAGTGAGGCGACAGGCGGATGCTTCTACTAAGTCGGCGCGACCGGCGACATAACCGCCAGCACTGACAATGGTTCCACCAGGATTTTTAATTAGTGACCCCGCCATTAAATCAGCACCTACGGCTGTAGGTTCCTTTGTTTCAATAAATTCGCCGTAGCAGTTATCTACAAAGCAAACGGTGTTTGGGTTTTGCTGTTTGACTAAGTGGACAATTTTTTCAATATCGGCAATTGATAAACTCGGTCGCCAAGAATAGCCACAAGAACGCTGAATTAACACTAAACGAGTATTTTCAGCCACGCTAGTTCTTATTGCTTGCCAATCTATAGTTCCTTGGGGGTTAGCTCCAATTGGCGGTAATTTATGCCAAACTCGATCAGAGAGCCTTGACCTTGACCCCGTAAACCAATGACTTCTTCAAGCGTATCGTAGGGAGAACCGACCACTGCTAACATTTCATCTCCTGGACGGAGAACACCAAACAAAGCACAGGCGATCGCATGAGTTCCCGAAACGAACTGCACCCGCACGGCCGCAGCTTCAGCACCCATAACTTCGGCAAAAACTTTATCTAAAGTTTCTCGTCCTAAATCATCGTGACCATAACCACTTACACCAGCAAAGTGGTGTGCGCCCACACGGTGATTACGAAAAGCATTCAGCACTCGTTTTAGATTATGCTTGACCTGAGTGTCAATTCCAGAAAAAATTTCTAATAGTGCCTGTTCTGCTTGCCGCAGGTACTCTAAGCTGTTCATCAGTTCCTCGTTGAAAAAAAAATTAAATTAAATAGATATGCGGATTTTAAGATCGCACATACTAGGCAGGAAAATTCAAATTCAGGTTATCGCATGACAATTGCTACTTCAACCAAACCTCAAATTAACTGGGTTAACACCCTGTTTTTCATTGGACTGCACATCGGCGCTTTATTTGCCTTTGTTCCTGGCAACTTTAGCTGGACAGCAGTTGGTGTAGGTTTCTTGCTGTACTGGGTAACTGGCGGTTTAGGCGTTACTCTCGGATTTCACCGCCTTGTTACCCACCGCAGTTTTCAAACTCCCAAGTGGCTAGAATATCTCCTGGTTTTCTTCGGCACACTCTCCTGTCAAGGAGGCCCCATTGAGTGGATCGGGACACATCGCATTCATCATTTAAATTCTGATACGGACACCGATCCCCATGATTCTAATAAAGGCTTCTGGTGGAGCCACATGGGTTGGCTGACTCATTATTGTCCCGCTCACGCTGATGTTCCTCGTTTCACCAAAGATATTGCCGAAGACCCAGTTTATCAGTTTTTAGAAAAATATTTCATTTTGATCCAGGTTGCTCTGGGTGTATTGCTTTTGCTTCTGGGTGGCTGGCCTTTCGTTATTTGGGGAATTTTTGTTCGGATTGTCTGGGTTTACCACTGCACTTGGTTAGTCAACAGCGCTACTCATAAATTTGGCTATCAAAGCTATGATTCTGGCGATCGCTCGACTAATTGCTGGTGGGTAGCTGTACTCGTGTTTGGCGAAGGCTGGCACAATAACCATCATGCCTTTCAATACTCAGCTCGTCATGGGCTGGAATGGTGGGAAATCGATTTAACCTGGATGACAGTTCAATTACTGCAAGCAGTTGGTCTAGCTAGTAATGTGAAGTTGGCCCCAACAAAGCAGTAAGTCAAGCAATTTTGGATTTTGGATTGCCGATTTTGGATTGAAAGAAACCACAAGAATACTTGGTTCAAGGACTTGAAAGTTGGGATTTTAGATTTGTTCTTTTTGTCTAGTGCTAGAAGCTACTGTGCTGGAATGGTTCAATTTGCTTGAAGAAGGCATCTATGCTGAGGGCAGAGGGCAGAAGGAACTTTTTCGTTGGGGATTCAGACCCCAACCAATTGTAAGCACCGTATAGACGGTGGGGTTTTATACCCAAGTTCGGTTCGGTCACAGGCAGAGGGAGGAGGCAGTATTCCCTTCTGCCTTCTGCCTCCTGCCCTCTGCCTTTCTTGATAAAAGAAGCATTGCATTGGACGGGTTTCTCGACTTTAAGCAACTGCCGTCAAGTCACATCGGGGCATGAAGCCAAAAAAATCTAAAATCTAAAATCCAAAATCCAAAATTCTGATTTTGACTTTTGATTAATAATACTTACTGGTGCGCTTGTGTCGGTTAGGTTGCTATAATCCGAAGCGCTAATGTTAAGAAATTTTGCTACAAGTTGCTTTTTGGCAACTTGGTGGAGGAGTTTGTTGTTTTTCAGGTGTTCATGACTACATCAATAATTAATAGCCAGAAAATAAGTGACGAGCCGGGTAATTCCGACTTCCGGCTCAAAGATATTGTCAAAACCCTGCCACGGGAATGTTTTCAGCAGAACCGCCGCAAAGCTTGGACACAAGCAATACTCAGTGTCTTGGCAGTTGCTTTGGGTTATTACAGCCTGATCGTTACTCCTTGGTTTCTTTTGCCCCTAGCTTGGATTTTTACGGGTACTGCTCTAACAGGTTTTTTTGTAATTGGACATGATTGTGGTCACAGGTCTTTTGCTAAACGTCGTTGGGTAAATGATTTGGTGGGGCATTTCTTTATGATGCCGTTAATTTATCCCTTTCACAGTTGGCGGATTAAGCATAATTATCACCATACCCATACCAATAAACTGGATGAGGATAATGCTTGGCATCCAATCAGACCAGAAGTTTTTGAAGATTGGGATAAAACCCGACAGTCTGCTTTTGAACTGTTCATGCGTAAACGCCTCTGGTGGGTAGGCTCCATTGGACATTGGGCTGTGGTGCATTTTGATTGGCGGAACTTCAAAACTAAAGACCAATCGAGTATCAAGCTTTCTGTGGCTGTAGTAGTTGTGTTTGCAGCGATCGCTTTCCCAATTCTCATCGCCACAACTGGTATCTGGGGATTTGTCAAGTTCTGGCTAGTACCCTGGATGATTTATCATTTCTGGATGAGTACTTTTACTATTGTTCACCATACTGCCGCAGACGTTCCTTTTGCAACAGCAAACAAGTGGAACGAGGCTTTAGCACAGCTATCTGGCACTATCCATTGCGATTATCCGCGTTGGGTAGAAATCCTGTGCCACGATATCAATGTTCATGTCCCTCATCATATTTCCACTGCTATTCCTTCTTATAATTTGCGGCTAGCTTACAGCAGCATCAAAGAAAATTGGCAGCCTTATCTCCATGATGAGTGTCAGTTCTCTTGGTCTTTAATGAAGCAGATTACAGACGAGTGTCAACTGTACACAACTGATGTTGGCTATAAGACTTTTAATGAACATTACACGCAGGAATAAATAGCGCTGTGAGTCCACTCACGCTCTTGAACCAACGAGAGCATTTATTATGCTGTGTTTAAATAGAATCTGGCAATTGTTTACTGAATAAAATTTTAGATAAATTGCCAGAAATTATCCTCTTGTATGTTAGCGATCGCTACTATCATGGGCATCCTAGAGATGAGATTATCTTGTCTCAATTAAAGTTCTGATTTATATCCAATCAAAAGAATCCAGTGCCATCAAACATCATCACCTTTAACAATCCTCTTGGCTCGGAAACGTCTGAGGATACAACTAAATTACCTTTCACACTTGGGGATTTAAAAGCTGCAATTCCGGCTGAATGTTTTCAGCCCAATGTGACAAAATCACTTTTTTACTTCTTTCGTGACATCCTGATTATCAGTCTGCTGTATGCAGTTGCTCATTACCTGGATTCTTGGCTTTTCTTTCCGATATTCTGGCTAATGCAAGGAACGATGTTTTGGGCTTTGTTTGTAGTCGGTCATGACTGCGGACACCAATCTTTTTCTAAGCATAAATGGCTCAATGATTTGATTGGACATCTTTCTCACACACCAATACTTGTTCCTTATCATGGTTGGCGGATTAGTCATAGAACGCATCACAAAAATACTGGCAATATCGATAACGATGAAAGCTGGTATCCAGTAAGCGAATCACAATATCAGGAGATGCCTTTAGCACAAAAGATAGGCAGATATTATGTTTTTCTATTGGCCTATCCTGTGTATCTATTTAAGCGTTCTCCTAATAAAGAAGGCTCCCACTTTTTGCCTAGTAGTTCGCTTTTTAAACCCTCAGAAAAATGGGATGTCATCACGAGTACTGTGCTTTTGATTGGGATGGTAGGCTTGCTGGGTTTCCTCACCTACCAATGGGGTTGGATGTGGTTGCTGAAATATTACGCTGTGCCCTACCTTGTATTTATAATTTGGCTAGATTTGGTGACATTCTTACACCACACTGAGTCAGATATTCCTTGGTATCGTGGAGAAGATTGGACTTTTCTCAAAGGCGCAATTTCTAGCATTGACCGTGATTATGGTTTGGTTAATCATATCCATCACGATATCGGTACTCATGTTGCTCACCATATATTCCTTAACATCCCTCACTACAATTTGCTAAAGGCAACTGAGGCGATTAAACCAGTGATGGGTGAATACTTCCACAAATCGGAAGTACCAATTTGGAAGTCATTATGGAATTCATGTATCAGTTGTCATTTTGTCCCTGATACTGGTAGTAAGGTTTACTACACATCTAATAAGAAGTTAGCTAAAGGCTAAGACTCAGATTCCCGACTTCTTTAAAGAGGTCGGGAATCTTTGTATTTTCGTCATTGCTTTCTGATTATTGAGCGTTGAGCATTTTCTCATTCAGCTAAACTTTTATAAAAATTACATTAACCTTTTATAAAAATTGCATTAAAGATTACCTAAATACTTTAAATTAACTTACCTTTTAATGTGCGTTGGCGTAGCCCGCCGCAAGCATCGCATATTACATTAAATATCTCCGAAAATAGAATGTAGAGACACGATATATCGCGTCTCTACAAAGGTTCTGCATAACGTATATTTGATTTTTGGAGATGTCTATTATTAGTCTGTCAGTATTTGACCATCCTTAGACTGCGGGAAATCTCAACTTCCTGGTTGTAAGGTTATTAAAACACAGAGGTAAAATAAGAATAGATAGATGAAGTTCGCGGATTCTTGCCCCTACACTTACAGGAGGATTTTTTTCTCCAAACTCTTGCTGTCTTGGTGGGTAAAGATTAACATATCTGTGGACACAGACAATATCTCGTCAAATCAACTCTAACAATAGTGAAAAATCTTTTGGCTGTCTAGTTTCAATCTGGTTTAGCACCAGTTAACTTTATCAAGAAAGGCAGAGGGCAGGAGGCAGAAGGCAGAAGGGAATACTGCCTCCTCCCTCTGCCTGTGACCGAACCGAACTTGGGTATAAAACCCTACCGTCTATACGGTGCTTACAATTGGTTGGGGTCTGAATCCCCAACGAAAAAGTTCCTTCTGCCCTCTGCCCTCAGCATAGATGCCTTCTTCAAATGCATGTAGCGATCTCAGACCATTACCTGCTAGGGTTATGAATTAGTACAGACTATACTATAGACAATTTAACCAAAACTCTTTCTAGCTTTAAAATCAGAGGTATCAATGATTATAACTAATTTTAGCAAACAAAGAAATGAATTTAAGGAACCTAAAATACTCAAAACTAAACCACATTGGCAAGGGCAAAATTTGAGCGAGACTACGGTTAAAAGTAAAGACCCCAAAATACCAGATATTACACCTGATAGTTCAATTGTCAATAGCTTGAATCGTGGTCGAGTTGCTATTTTTATTGATGGCTTAAACCTTTTTCATACAGCTTTGCAACTTGGTATAGAAATTGACTACGTTAAATTGCTTTGTCATTTAACCAATGGTTCAAGATTATTGCGTGCTTTTTTTTATACTGGTGTTGATATCAGCAATGAAAAGCAACAGGGTTTTTTATTGTGGATGCGTCGTAATGGCTATCGTGTAGTCGCTAAAGATATCATGCAACCAGCAGAGAATTTCAAAAAATCAAATCTGAACGTAGAAATTGCTGTAGATATGATCACCTTAGCTCCCTATTATGATACTGCGGTCTTAGTCAGTGGGGACGGAGATTTAGCTTATGCGGTGAACGCTGTTAGTAGAATGGGGGTTCGGGTAGAAGTAGTCAGCCTCCAAACGACAACCAGTGAAAGTTTGATTGATGTTGCTGACTGCTTCATTGACCTCGATAGTATTAAAGCATACATTCAAAAAGATTCTAATCTTGGCTATAGTTATCGCACGCCGTCAAATTCAAACCTTTAATTCACCCTGGCGAAAGTTTGTAGCGGTTGCCATTCAGATGCAGGATAATATTGTATCGCCAGGTGTAAGGGCACGGCATTGCCCATAGGAAAAGCTTAACTGTTGGCTTCATCACCCGCCTTGAATTAAAGTTCTCTGCCTTTTAGCTAAAGTCTACTAAAGTAGACTAAAGATTTTTAGTCATCTTCAGATGACTTTTGCTATTAGCAAGAAACTTAAGTTCCTTGCGGGACATCACTTTTGCGTTAAATTGACACCAATGGGCACTGCCGTGCCCCTACGAGCGATAACCGCCATATTTACTTTTAGCAAGGGGGAAAATCCCCTTGTTTACCCTTTGTTTGCCCAAGTCTTGTTATTAATTTAAATGGATATTTTAATAGTTGAAGATGAACCAGAAATTGCTCATTTAATTGAACTATCTTTAGAAAAAGAAGGATTTTTTTGTCGCACTAGTCGCGATGGGATGAATGCTTTGCGGATGTTTCAAGAGCAACCACCTGATTTAATCATTCTTGATTTAATGATTCCTGGTTTGGATGGGTTAGAAGTTTGTGCCAGAATCCGCCAGAAACCAGGTGCGAAAGATCCTTATATTTTGATGCTCACGGCTAAGGGTGAGGAAATCGATCGCGTGATTGGTCTGTCTACTGGTGCTGATGATTACATGATAAAACCCTTTAGCCCTAGAGAGTTGGTAGCTAGGGTGCGCGCTCTATTGCGGCGTAGCCTCCGCCAAGGGGGACAACATCAAGTCAATCGTACCCAACATTTTATTGTCGATGTAGACCAGCGCACCGCCAGTCGTCAGATGAATTCTCAGGAGGTAGAAATTTTGGATTTAACTACCTTAGAATTTAACTTGCTAACTACCTTTGTTAGCAATCCTGGTCGAGTTTGGAACCGCACTCAACTAATTGATAAACTTTGGGGAGATAACTTTTTTGGTGATGAACGAGTGGTAGATACTCATGTTGCTCGGTTGCGAAAAAAGATTGAGCCAGATCCGGCAAGTCCCACTTTTATTAAAACTGTTGTTGGGGTGGGCTATAAATTTGAAGACCCTGTGGTGGCGTAAATGTTATGAAGATGGGGCTGAGAGGGCGACTATTTTTCTCCCATTTAGTAGTGATGATTGTGGGGGTGGGTAGTCTGGTAAGCATCAGCAAAATCTCTTCCCCCCGCTTGTTTGTCTTGCATTTGGAACGATTAGAAAATCAGGGGTTCGACTTAATTGATGTCCGTACTGAGTTGGTAGCGGGATTTGAACTTGCTTGGCAGCGAAGTACTCTTTGGTCAGTATTAGTGGGTACTACCGCCGCCGGAGGATTGAGTTACTGGGTGTCCAGACGGATTATGCAGCGATTAACGGAGATGGAACAAATTACCCAAAAATTTGCTGCTGGGCAAATGGATGCACGATTACCTATGTCTGACATTCCAGAACTGAATGGACTTGGTGCTAGTTTTAATCGGATGGCAGCTAGTTTAGAAGGGGTAGAAGCGCGACGGCGAGAAGTGATTGGAGATATGACCCATGAATTACGGACACCATTAACAGTGGTGCGTGGTTATTTGGAAGAACTGGCTGATGGGGAAATTGAAGCATCTCCTGAAATTTATCGGCGTTTAGCTAAAGAAACTAAGCGTTTAGAGCGGTTGGTGAACGATTTACAAGAACTGTCTAAGGCTGAAGCTGGTTATTTGCCAATTAATATCCAACGGGTAAATCTGCGTCCGTTGTTAGAGTCATTGGTGGAAAAGTTTAGCGACCAACTTTTGGAAGATGGGCCTGTTCTGATGTTACAATGCCCGTCTGTGCTACCTCCTGTATTGGCGGATATTGACCGCACAGAACAGGTTTTGGTGAATCTGCTTGGTAATGCGGTGCGGTATACTAATGAAGGTTCAATTACCGTTCATGCTGGGACTGAAGGATCTCAACTTTGGATTGCGGTTGTAGATACGGGCATTGGTATCTCTCCAGAAAATTTGCCCCATGTGTTTGAGCGTTTCTGGCGAGCGGATCAATCGCGCGATCGCTATTCAGGAGGTACTGGTATTGGCTTAACTATTTCCCATCGGTTGATTGAACTACAAGGCGGTAAGATTCAGGTAGAAAGCAAGTTGGGAGTTGGCAGCACCTTTAGATTTTTTCTACCTTTAGCTTGAGTTAAGCCAAAACCCTTGGGATACAAGGTATTGACACAAGGTAGTCACGGCTGTGTCATACCCAATTGTTAATTTGAAAGTATGCAAAATTCAATTCGCTTGCTATTAATGATATTTTGCTTCGGAAGATCCCCCCAACCCCCCTTAAAAAGGGGGCTTTATTCCCTCCTTAAAAAAGGGGAGTTAGAGAGGATCAAACCTTAATTCAAGCGGACTAATCCAAAATCTTGTTTTTTTTGATGGGTGTCGAGATTTTGGAATTGTATGGAATCTAAAATTTATTTGGCATTTGGGTAGAATTGTATATGTCTACTTTTGTTTTGGCTGCTTTTTTGGTTAGTTTGCTCAGTGTTTCGGGTTACGCTGCGATCGCTTATCTGTTCCCTCAAAATCGTTCCCAAGACTGATCGAATAACGACCTATTGCTATTTTTGGTTTATGACATTAGCAGTTGGAAAGACGCTGCGATTTGTACTTAGGCAGTTTAGGTAATTCTAGAGTAATTCCAGAAATTCAGCAATAAATTTACTGAATCTTGGCTCAAGAAATAATTACAAATTGTTAATGTCTATTGGTCAACGGTGACAATGGCGATCGCAAAACCGTCGTATCCTTTGCTGCCCACGGTCTGGATTGCCGTAGCGCTGACACGTGGCTCAGAAGCAAGCAGTTCGTTGAAGCGACGCACCCCTTGAACGCTAGGATCGCTGCTGGTGGCATCAACCACCGCTCCGTTCCGTACGACATTATCGGCGATGATTAGGCTGCCGCGACGGGAAAGCTTGAGCGCCCATCTGAAGTAATCGGGATTGTTTGGCTTGTCGGCATCAATGAATATCAAGTCAAATGGACTGTTAGCTTCGGCGGCAATCTGTGGCAGGGTAGAGAGTGCCTGTCCAAGGCGGAGGTCAACGATATCGGCTAGACCAGCGTGGGCAATGTTGGCACGGGCGACTGCGGCGTGCTTTGGGTCAGCTTCCAGCGTAATCAGACGGCCATCACTGGGTAACGCCCGCGCCAGCCAGATAGTACTGTAGCCGCCCAGCGTGCCAATTTCTAAGATGGTTCGCGCTCCTTGGATTTGCGCTAACAGCAGCAGTAGCTTGCCCTGGTTGGGTGAAACGTTGTGCGGTGGCAGTCCGGCAGCAGCGCTGGTCTGGAGAGCCGCTTCTAGTGCGGGGTCGGGCGGCACAAGCAAATCGGTAAAGTAACTATCAACCGCAGTCCATTGCTCTTGAGTCATAAGATTGTCGCTTTTTTCCGATTAGGTGTCAGAGATTGCTTCATTGGAGAGGATTGTGATGATTTCATTCAAGGGGCGATCGCTATTGCATTCTTCTGGTGTTTCCTTACCCAAAGAGGTTTCTTTCACCAAACGGTAAACGTCGGCTGCTCCGTGAAAAATGCGCTCAGTTAGACCTAACTCTTTAAAGGTTTCTGCAATTTCTTCCATTTCTCCTACCCAACGATGGGCTTTGGGTGTCATGGTTGGAATGGAACGGGTTAAGATGTTAGCCAGTTCTTTTTGGCTAGTAGATACTTCATCCCATAGTTCTTTATCCAAGCCTAAACGATGGGCTGCAATCAGTAATTCTGTGCTAATTGCTGTAAGTCCTTTTGTCAGGGCTGCATAGGACATTTTCAACCCCGAAGCCTGACCAATTTCATCACCAATTACCCGCACATCCAAGCCATGCTCTCGCAGTTGTTGCAGTTGATTTGCTTGTTTTCCTGATGTGTATATGCGGGTACGGTTGGGAATTCGTGGTGGTGGGCCAATGATTGATGCATCTACAAATATTCCGCCCACTGATTCGATGAGTTGGGCGATATTTATAACTTTTTGGGGTGCGATCGCATTACAATCAACATAAATAATCTGTTTGCCAACATTAGCGATCGCCTCAGCTACAAGATTCGCTGCTTCTGTGGCGGCTGCGGGGACTAAAACTGACAAAATTACATCAGATTCAATTACCAGTTGCGTCAGAGAACCCACATCTTGAATGTTGGCTGCGGCTGCTAATTGCCGAGTTCGTTCACTGCGATTGTCTAGAGCAGCAATAGTTTTCAATCCATTTTGATTGAGAACAGCTGCGATCGCCTGTCCCATATCACCTGGGCTTAAAATACCAATAGTTTGGATAGGCATGGAAAGTTTTATATTTTTTTTGTGGCTGATAAGTTGATTCAGGTAGTTGAGTTTTCAACAAGCTACGATAATCTGATGTAGATACCGTATTTAAATCAAACCACGGATAAGCTTAAGTTTCAATCCCTAATAGGGATTTTGATGAATTGCAATTCGCTTAAAAAACTTCTTAAGTCGTCTACCATTTGGTTTCAATCCCTAATAGGGATTTTGATGAATTGCAATTGATGTCAATTTAGCGCGGCAGCATCTGGGGGATGCGTTTCAATCCCTAATAGGGATTTTGATGAATTGCAATTTTTGATGAAGTCTTGCCCTCCTCCACTAGATAAGTTTCAATCCCTAATAGGGATTTTGATGAATTGCAATCGTAAGGATTGTGAAATATTAGAATCTACCACTTTGTTTCAATCCCTAATAGGGATTTTGATGAATTGCAATGTCCAGCCACAAAGTCAAGGCTTTAAAAGTTCGTGTTTCAATCCCTAATAGGGATTTTGATGAATTGCAATTCATTCATGTTGGTAGGAATCCTGATTGCATAACTGTTTCAATCCCTAATAGGGATTTTGATGAATTGCAATAAGTAGTGGGTACACTGAGATAGACGTATTTACCTGTTTCAATTCCTAATAGGGATTTTGATGAATTGCAATGGCCGCGGCATCGGCTTGTTCAGATGCTAGTAAGTTTCAATCCCTAATAGGGATTTTGATGAATTGCAATTCCAGCATACGCCCATGATTCTCTCAACGGCTGGTGTTTCAATCCCTAATAGGGATTTTGATGAATTGCAATTCTTCGAGAAAGCGTCTACACTTTCGTTCACCGCTTGTTTCAATCCCTAATAGGGATTTTGATGAATTGCAATCTTTGATATTTCACTGGAAGATGTAGCTTCCTTTGTTTCAATCCCTAATAGGGATTTTGATGAATTGCAATGAGAAGCTCTTGCAATATCAAAACGAAAGGGCATCTTTGTTTCAATCCCTAATAGGGATTTTGATGAATTGCAATCGTATTAACGGCTCCTACTGGATTTGCAACAGCCCCAGCGATGTTTCAATCCCTAATAGGGATTTTGATGAATTGCAATGTGGTAGTTCTTTCTCATCAAGTAATGGCAGTACCAAGTTTCAATCCCTAATAGGGATTTTGATGAATTGCAATAGCGCCAGCAGCATCAAGCATCATCAATCGGGCATGTTTCAATCCCTAATAGGGATTTTGATGAATTGCAATACAAGATGGGAAGCGTAATGTAGCAGTAAGCAGGTTTCAATCCCTAATAGGGATTTTGATGAATTGCAATGCTGAGATAGTGCTGATAATTCTTGCAATATCAGCAGTAAGCAGGTTTCAATCCCTAATAGGGATTTTGATGAATTGCAATAAGTGCTTGTAAGTTGTACGCTAACTCGCCGTACGTTTCAATCCCTAATAGGGATTTTGATGAATTGCAATGCTATTCTCAATTGCGCTGCACAGTATGCGATAAGTTTCAATCCCTAATAGGGATTTTGATGAATTGCAATCAAAGTAAAGGGTTTGCGGCTGCCTATCGTGGATGTTTCAATCCCTAATAGGGATTTTGATGAATTGCAATGCAACGATACAATCTGGCTGCGAAAAGTCACCGTTTCAATCCCTAATAGGGATTTTGATGAATTGCAATTCATTCGAGATTGAAAAGGAGATTACCAAAGAAAGTTTCAATCCCTAATAGGGATTTTGATGAATTGCAATTCAATGATTTTTTCAGTCAGACGCTCCAGAGCAAGAAGTTTCAATCCCTAATAGGGATTTTGATGAATTGCAATGCTGCCTTGATTGAGGCTTTTCTTACTGTTAAGCTCGTTTCAATCCCTAATAGGGATTTTGATGAATTGCAATTTATTAGTGGCGCACCATCTGTTTTTTGTGACACCTGTTTCAATCCCTAATAGGGATTTTGATGAATTGCAATTTCACAGTTATAGTACCAGAGCCACGAGCAGGAGTTTCAATCCCTAATAGGGATTTTGATGAATTGCAATGGTTAGTTGGTGACGATCGCGAGCAAAGCGATCAGTTTCAATCCCTAATAGGGATTTTGATGAATTGCAATAGTTAATTGGCGCGATTGAGCTTACGCCCTACTCCCGTTTCAATCCCTAATAGGGATTTTGATGAATTGCAATGCGATTTAGCTAGGCGATCGCCCTCGCTCATGAGTTTCAATCCCTAATAGGGATTTTGATGAATTGCAATTTGATAGCGATCGCTCCATCACTCACTCCTCTATGTTTCAATCCCTAATAGGGATTTTGATGAATTGCAATGAGCGATCGGAAGTCATGAAATAACGCTGAACTGTAGGTTTCAATCCCTAATAGGGATTTTGATGAATTGCAATTTGGGTTGGCTGAAATATCAAGCCAGGAAAAAGAGTTTCAATCCCTAATAGGGATTTTGATGAATTGCAATGTTGGCGTTGCTCATTCCAGTATTCGGAATTGGGGTTTCAATCCCTAATAGGGATTTTGATGAATTGCAATTTGGATCGTCTCTGCCAATGCCAAGCGATGCCACGGGGTTTCAATCCCTAATAGGGATTTTGATGAATTGCAATTGATATGCTGCCCGTCGATGTCACAGTATTTGGTGTTTCAATCCCTAATAGGGATTTTGATGAATTGCAATAAGCGACTGTCCGCTGTCAGTCGCCAATTCTTCCGTTTCAATCCCTAATAGGGATTTTGATGAATTGCAATTTTTTTCGGCTAGGGCCTTGCGCCCTTCAATATCGTTTCAATCCCTAATAGGGATTTTGATGAATTGCAATTAACCCAGGTTAGGATGTTTTCTACTCGTGAGCTAAGTTTCAATCCCTAATAGGGATTTTGATGAATTGCAATTAATCCTTGCAAGGGTGTTAAGTCTTGACCACTTGTTTCAATCCCTAATAGGGATTTTGATGAATTGCAATGTACCCGCCCAGAAGGGGAAGGAGAGAGTTTACGTTTCAATCCCTAATAGGGATTTTGATGAATTGCAATCAGAAAGGGCTAGAAACCACAGCAAATTTAATCGGTTTCAATCCCTAATAGGGATTTTGATGAATTGCAATAGATTTCGATAGAGCGAGATGAACGCCATTCTGGGGTTTCAATCCCTAATAGGGATTTTGATGAATTGCAATCCCCCTGCAACCCGTTACAGCCACAGGAGGCAATGTTTCAATCCCTAATAGGGATTTTGATGAATTGCAATTCAGTTTCCTACGCCGTGCGATCGCCTTTTGTTTGTTTCAATCCCTAATAGGGATTTTGATGAATTGCAATGCTTCGGTGCTTACTGGCACTAATGTAGTTAGCGGTGTTTCAATCCCTAATAGGGATTTTGATGAATTGCAAGAAAACAACGAGCCAGTCAAACGGAGTTAAAAAAAGTGTTTCAATCCCTAATAGGGATTTTGATGAATTGCACTGAATACCTTAAACTCATAGCTAATTAAATATATGTTAAAAAAAGTGTTTCAATCCCTAATAGGGATTTTGATGAATTGCAATCAGAAGCCTCAAACTTAAGCTGTATTTAGTTTTCAAGGTGCGGTTGCGCGATTCTGAGGTCATCATAGCATTAGAGAATTCGTTTGGAAAGAGTGTCAGGAAAATTTAAAGGCTGAAACCCAATTTTTGTAAGCATTTCAGAGATTGCGCGGATGACGATCAAGAGATAATTGGTTGAAAGCCTTGCTGTACTTGACATAGAAGCACTTTTTTGGGGTTGGGAAATTTGTACACCTACCCTTCCGCGCATTTAACATCCAAGAATCTAACCAAAAGGTGACTCAGCAAAGAAAAAATAGCTTAAAACCTTATAATACTGTTCGTCGCAATTCTGGAAAAACCTTAGACACCTTACGAAAATCATGAACATTAGCCTTATCCCAGCGATCGCAGATTTGAGACAATTAGCTCAAAGCTGAGAAATTTTTCGCAATCAGCACGGGCAAAGCGTAGTAAAGTAAAGTAGTAAAACTCAGAGTAGGTTCTAAGCATTGAAACTTAACTACCCTGCGACAAATAGGGACGCGATATGTAGTAAAACTCAGAGTAGGTTCTAAGCATTGAAACCTACCCAAAGCAAGATTGTCACCATGAGCAACTCAACTCCAATGGATGACGAAAAAAATCTCCCCAAGAAAAAGGGTAGGACACTACCTCCTAAGCTGATTATCTGGCTGGGAAAGTTTGTCTGGACGACTATGTGGCAGATAATGATGTCAAAACTTGCTCCTAGCAATCAGTCGGGAGCATACATTCGTCCTAATAGTCAGTTTCGCAAGTTCATTGGTACAGAAGAAGGGAATCTACACCCAGCAGCAGCAGGACGCTACAAACTCTATGTGGGGTTGGGCTGTCCTTGGGCACATCGAACCCTGGTTGTGCGATCGCTCAAAAAACTCGAAGCGGTAATATCAGTATGTATCGTCTCTCCTTCTCCCATTGAAGGTGGTTGGATATTCAACGATGAAGTTGAAGATTGTCGGACACTGGCTGAATTTTATCAGCTGGCAGAACCGGGTTATAGTGGACGCTCTACAGTTCCAATTTTATGGGACAACCAAACAAAAACGATCGTTAATAATGAGAGTTCAGAGATTATCGTCATGCTGAACTCTGAGTTTAACCAGTTCGCCAACAATCCCACGCTGAATCTCTACCCAGAAGAACTTAAAGAGAAAATTGACTGGTGGAATGAGAAGATTTATCACGCAGTAAATAACGGTGTGTATCGCTGCGGCTTTGCCCAAAGCCAAGAAGCATACAATCAAGCTTGTAATGAACTGTTCGCAACTCTTGATGAGATTGAGATAGCATTGCAGACTAATCGATATCTGTGTGGGGACAATCTCACCCTTGCAGATGTCCGTTTATTCACGACGTTATTTCGGTTTGATAGTGCCTACTACGGATTATTTAAGTGCAATAGGCAGCGAATTCGAGACTATCACAACCTGGGCGCTTACTTACGCGATTTATATCAGCTTCCAGGTGTAGCTGACACCTGCGATGTCGAGAGTGTGAAGCGGGACTACTACGGGAACCTATTTCCACTCAATCCAGGCGGGATTATTCCTGATGGGCCTGATATGTCTTATCTTAATCAACCACATGAGCGCGATCGCATCGGCAATTTCAAGAGTGCTGAGTAACCCCATAGATAAATCTAGGGGATTGATCTTGGGCGTATTATAACTTGATGGCACTCTCCGCGAAGCTCGAACGCAAGAGCGTGTCGCAGACAAGACTCGCTATCAAAATAAATATTTATTTCTTTTTCCTTGGCTTAAAAGCTGGGGCGGGACGCACTCGCGTTCAGACCTTCTGTGCTGTACGCGAATAGCGGGGCGTTTAGCCCGTGCAATTATTACTTTTTTACTCAGCACTCAGCACTGTTTCAGCCCACATTCCGCACTTCAAAAGTAGCATAAAGTAATACAGAGTTATCCTTGGATATACCTGAGTAAAAATACTTAGAAGCTTCTAATCGAAAAAGTGAGACAATCAAAAAAATCTAAAATATTTTAGAGGTAGAAAAATTGTCTCCAACCTCAGAAACAAAAATTAAAAATATAGATCACTTAGGAATAGTAGCTGGACTAATTGATGAAATAGGAATAGTTGACATAATCAACTCCAAATTAGGAATAGATGTTCGGGAAAAAATTTCATCAGGAATATTAGTAAAAGCTATTCTGCTCAATGGATTAGGATTTGTATCAAGACCTTTATATTTATTTAGTCAATTTTTTGAAGACAAAGGAATCGAATTATTATTGGCAGAAGGAATAAAAAGCGATTATGTGAATGATGATAAACTGGGAAGAGTTATGGATAAATTGTATAAATATGGATTGAATAACCTATTTATAGAAATTGTCTTATCTGTGATTAATAAATTCAAGATAGAAACAAAATATTCTCATTTAGATGCGACATCATTTCATCTGCATGGGGAATATAAAAATGAATATAATCAAGAGAAAGAGTTAGAAATAATCAAACAAAAACCAATAATTATCACCAAAGGATATTCGCGCGACCATAGAGCAGACTTGAAACAATGTGTATTAGATTTAATAACAAGTAGTGATGGAGATATACCATTATTAATGAGAGCAGGAGATGGAAATGAAGCAGACAAAGCCGTGTTTGGAAAAATATTAGGAGAGTTTAAAAAGCAGATAAACTTTGATAGTATCATGGTCTGTGATAGTGCATTGTATAGTCAAGAAAATCTCCAATTAATCGAACATCTAAAATGGATAAGTAGAGTACCGATGACAATCAAAAGAGCAAAGGAATTAGTTCATTCGGTAGAGATAGAAGAGATAAATTCCGAAGAAAGTGCAAAAAGAGCAGCCTTGAATTTAGACGGATACAAGTGGAAATCGGAAATAGTAAATTATGGTGGCATCAAACAAAATTGGCTAATAGTAGAAAGTCAAAAAAGACAAGAAAGTGATTTGAAGAAGTTAGAAAAAAAGATGAAAACCGAAAAAATCAAAGTTGAAAAGCTGCTCAAGGAAATAAACAAAGAAGATTTTGAAAGTCCAGAACAAGCTCGATATAAACTAAAAAGCGTAAACAAAAAATTGAACCTCTTTGAAATTAAAGAAGTTAAGGTTATTCAAAGTAAATCAAAAGGTAATAAGACTATTTACAAAATAGAAGGAGTGGAGCATCAAAAGCCAGAAGAGATAGAAAGAATCAGAAAAGAAGCGGGAAGATTTATTTTAGCGACAAACTTAGTTGACGATGATAAGTTAAAACCAGAAGAAATTTTGACAAATTACAAAAATCAACAGTCTTGTGAAAGAGGGTTCAGATTTCTAAAAGACCCTTTGTTTTTTGCCGATAGTTTATTTGTAGAAAACCCTGAAAGAATCGAGACGATGTTATTTTTAATGTCTTTGTGCTTGTTAGTTTATAATCTTGGACAAAGGGAACTGAGAAATAGCTTAAAAAGAATCAAAATCGGAATCAAAAATCAACTAGGTAAGTTAACGATTTCTCCGACATTAAGATGGGTGTTTCAATGTTTTCAAGGAATTCATCTTTTGACTTTAAATGGTGTTAACCAAATTGTTAATTTAACATTAGAACGTAATTTTATTTTGAATTGCCTGCCATCATCTTGTCTAAAATATTATCTGCTTTCTTAAAGTGAACAACTTTTGGAAAATGAAGAAAAATTTATCAACATCGAAGAAACAGTAATTGCTCTTCAAATTTTTAGTGCTTACATAACCATCAAATACATTGTGTTTGATGATTTATTTTCATGCTGTAGATTCGTTCAGCACTACGAATCTTAATCATCCTGATTTTTTTGCTTTTCTCTTGACGTAATCTCTTTGTACTTCAAGTTGAAGTGCGGAATGTGGGTTTCAGTGAATGCTTCATAAGGTACATTGATAACTGATACCTCGATGGCTGCATTCTGAAGTTGGTGTAATGGTGAACCAGATTAATCGAGTTGCAATTGTCGGTGGCACTCATGGTAATGAGTTTACCGGGGCTTATTTAATCCAAAAATTTGCCCAGTTCCCCGATTTGATTACTAGATCGAGTTTTGAGACAGTTACTCTGTTAGCAAATCCTAACGCTTTTGCCGCAGGGAGGCGATATGTAGAGAAGGATTTAAATCGCTGTTTTCTCAAGCAAGATTTACAAGATCCGACTCTGAGCAGTTATGAAGAATTGCAAGCTAAATCAATTCAGGATATCCTAACATCAAACAGAGATAAACAAGCAGATTTCATCTTAGACTTGCACAGTAGTACAGCTAATATGGGTCTAACAATTATTTTAGTAAATAGTCATCCCTTCAACTTACAATTGGCTGCTTATCTGAGCCAGATTAACCCTTTAGTGAGAATTTATCGCTGCTCTTTTAAATCAATTGCAGAAAATCCATTTGTAAACTCTCTGTGCGAATTAGGCTTTGCATTCGAGGTTGGCCCTGTTGCCCAAGGACTCTTAAAAGCGACGCTGTTCCAACAAACAGAGGAACTTGTTTATGCGCTTCTCGACTATCTAGAAAGGTTTAAACAGGGTAAAATTTCATCAACTAATGAAACGTTGATTCTCTATGACCATTTATCAGTTGTGGATTATCCAAAAAAACAGGATGGTACAATCTTTGGCATGATTCATCCAGAACTTCAAGACAAGGATTATCAAGCATTGAACCCAGGAGACCCAGTATTTTTGACTTTCGACGATCAAACAATTCTTTATGAAGGAATATCTACCGTTTGGCCGATTTTTATTAATGAGGCAGCTTACTATGAAAAAGGAATTGCAATGTGCTTGACTCAAAGACAGCAAATCAATATCTAGAATGTTGAAAAATTGTTATATAATCAATCGCTTTTGATTGGAAGTGATGATATAAATTGAAAATCAGAAAATATGGTAATCCTAATTTATAATTTCTGTAGCTGGTGCAACGCCAAATATTCTACTGTAGTCATTTCTAAGGAATAAAGTTACAGGTTATTAAATCTATTTTCCTAAGACTTACTTAAATTTACGCTTAAAATTGTCCAAATACTTAAATTCATAATGAAAACGAAGCGGACAGGAAAAAAACCAATAGCAAGTGTTTCTTTAGACTTGGATAATGTTTGGTCTTTTCTCAAAAACCAGGGCGTTCCGGGTTGGGAGACTTTTCCCTCTTACTTAGATATTGCAGTCCCTCGTTTCTTAGAAATTTTTCAGCAATGGAATTTGACAATCACAGTCTTCGTTGTCGGTCAAGATGCAGCCTTGGAAAAGAATACCAAGGCATTACAAGCGATCGCTAACGCTGGTCACGAAATTGGCAATCATTCATTCTACCACGATCCTTGGCTACATCTATATTCAGAGGATGAGATTGAAGCGGAGGTGGCTTTGGCTGAAGAACATATTAAGCGTGTCACCCGTCAACATCCTATCGGCTTCCGGGGGCCTGGATACAGTTTTTCTCCTGCGGTCTTAAAAGTTTTAGCACGACGGGGATACGAGTATGATGCTTCGACTTTTCCCACATTTTTGGGCCCCATAGCACGAGCATATTATTTAATGACCTGTAAACTGAGCAAGGAAGAACGCAAGAAACGGGAAGCCCTATTTGGCGGTTTCAAGGACGGTTTGCAACCCCTGAAACCCTACCAGTGGAAGATGGGTCAGGATAAACTGACTGAAATTCCCGTTACCACCATGCCAATTTTCAAAGTGCCAATTCACTTCAGTTACATCATGTATCTGAGTACATTTTCTTCGGAAGCGGCGTTATTCTACCTCCGAATTGCTCTTTGGCTGTGTAAACTTACGCACGTCCAACCTTCTTTGCTATTCCATCCTACAGACTTTGTAAGTCAAGAGGATGTGCCAGAACTATCATTTTTCCCTGGAATGAGCCTCCCCACTTACAAAAAGCTGGCAATAGTCAACAAAAGTTTAGAACTTATATCCAGTCAGTTTAATGTTGTGACTGTTGGACAACACGCCAAATCCTTAATTGACGCACGTCAACTGCCTGTATTAGTGCCTCAAAAGAGGTAAAAATATAATTTATTGGCGTTTATTCAGTCCAATTTTGGATTCTGAATTAAATTACAGACAAAATTCACTTTGACCTATCTCTGAGAAACAGGAAATAGTGTTGGCAAAAGATAAATTTATTTTTATAATAGTTAACTATTCCAATGTCTTTATTAAAACTTCTGGTGATATCCCTTCTCCAGAGGTTATTTTTTTAAATGCGATGTTTAATCAGATTTTTTAATACTTGTCTACGTTTTGGATAGCAGCCAATTATATTGAAACCAGCTGACATTTGCTAGCAATAATGTGTAAAGTAATTGAGAGTCAATCACTATATCTAATCTTTGACACATCTATCTATGGTTAGAAAAACGCAACGTCTTTTGCTGCTAGTTGTTTCCTGTAGTATAGCTGGTGTAATTTTAGGAGGTACTGCTGGTTGGGCAGAAAGTAGTCTCTGTTTGGATGACACTAAGATGACAAGTGACTGTTTAACCCAAGACCCAATTCAAAAGACTATCCAAGGAATGAGTACCGGATTATTAGCTGGGGCTGGGGCTGCTTTCGGTGCAGCATGGCAGTTACGCCATGAAGATTGACCGTAAAATACCTACCACTAACCCGGAGTTCCGGGTTAGACCCAACTTCTGTACTAAAATCCTGATTTATTTATGTAGCTTTGGAAGAATACCGATCTATTAATGCACGAGCAAATTTCTGATGTTGTTCAGCTAGATATTGAGGACAGATGAACTGAGCATTGCCCATAAAGCGGTACACCCAGCGACAAAACTCCTCCAGCGATCGCTCAGGCAATTTAACAATGTAATCTACGTAAGTAGGTTTGCCATCTTTTCCCTTCGGCCCTAGTTTGATTTCTTGGTGAAGATGTCGCTTTTCTCCCTCTTGGATAAATCCCATTACTTCAGAGAAAAATCGAACTTTCACTTCTACAAGCTCCAGTTCTCCACGGATTTCCTTTTGTTGCTCTTCTCTTAAACCCAACTTCAAGCCACAACCTGCCTTTAAGAGCCGATGAGCGATATGTAAGCTTTTCCATTGGCTATCTAAGCCGCGGCCTTTGCTATCCAGAACATTGAAGTGATCGCTAAAGCGATCAATACGTGACACTAAGAGATGACCGTTGTTATAATCTTCCAGCAACAAATACCAAGCAATGTCTGCATAAATCAATTGTAAAGGATAAACTTGCTCATATCTGGTTTTGTTGGGATTGTACGGATTACGACAGCGATAAAGCTCAACTGCTTGTCCTTTAATAATTGCTGCTTCAAGTGTATCTAGTTTTTCAAATAGCGTACCTCGGCTTTGATATTTGCCCTTGGCCATCATTTCCACCGGATCGGTGTAGACAATAACTCGGTCTAATTGGGTTCTCACCGGATAAAGCATCTCATCTTTCAGGTTTAACCCTCCTAATCGCCGCATTAGTCTTTGATCATCGGTGAGAGGTTAGAGTAATTGCACTTTTGTCAAGAGGGAGCGGGAAAAGGGGATAAATCCAGCTTGGAGACTGGTTTTCGCAGGGCTTTAACTACTCCTAAATCTTGATTTTCTTTGGCAGCGAAGTACTTAATTGGGTCATCCGCCTTACATTCAGTAATTCATGAATTGGATGGAAAACCTCTAGTTCTGGCAAGGGATATTTATGCAACGGATGAAGTTCTGTTGCTGCTATATCATGCAGCCAATAATCGCTTGAGTCGGGCTGAACTACGTGAACATGCTGTCAGCCAAAATCCTAAAAACGTTAATGTTGCTATATCTAGGCTAATCAAAAGTAAAGATATTCGACCTGTCGCAGAGGATGAAGTTGCTCTCACCCCTAATGGTCAAAAACGAATCCTTGAGCAGGTATTGCCTAAGCTCGTTCCCCAAAAATAGAATTCTTAGTTCAATTGCAGGGTAAGCATTTATCAAAACCCGTCTAAATCATGGCGAAGATAGCAGATGATGTAACAAAGTGAAGATTTCTTAAAGTAGTTCCAAGTAAATAAGGCTATATGTCAGCTTCCAGTTACTCTATGTTTAAGGATAAATAGATACTTTACAAGCGATCGCACAATCATGGACGACAGCAAGGCATTGTTTGACTACTGGCATGACCGAGTTCGACTGAAAAACTCTGAGTTAATTGCAGACCCTGGACACGTCAAAACCCAGGATCTACGTCATGATTGTACCAACTATGATGAACTTTGGCGTAGCCCCGAAGTTCAACGACTGGAGGAACCGGAGCGTAGCAGGGTTATTGCGATTATTAAGTACGAATGTACAGCTAAAGTTCTACAGAATCGGGCTGGTCGTCTGCGCGATCGCGCTAATGAGCTTGAAGCAGCTTGTCATGAACAAGATCAACAAAAATCCAAGCTGTTGGGTCTGCTCAAAGCATTACAAGAGAAACTGTTTGGCAAAGACAAAGAAATTAAGAGATTAGAAGCACGAGTTTCCTCGCTAGAAGCTGAAAATGAAGCCTTACGATCTGAAGCTGAGAATAATAGAGCTAAGACTGAACTGGTTACAGAACTAGAGCAGCTTAAAAAGAAGTACAATGCGGTTGAGAAACGAAGACAAGAATTAGCTAAGAATAATCAGAGTTTAGGTGGAAAAGTTGCCCATACCAAACGGTATAAGCAGCAAAGGGACGAAGCGATAGTTTTAATTGAACAGCATAAACAGCAAATTGCTAAGTTAGTTCAAGAGAGTCAGCGTCTTCGTGAAGAGAATGAAAGACTTTATCAGAAATTAAAATAAGCAAATCGATAAGCTCTAAATTAGGGACGCTCGACAGTAATCATGAAACTTCAAGAGCTAAAAGCTAAAGTCTACGAATTAGCTGGAGTAAACAATACCAAACAACTCAAGGCAAAAAATCAGGAGATTAAGACGTTAGATATGCGTCTTAAAACCTCCTGGGAAAAAACTCTTGCTATTCTTCAAAAACCGCAAAGCGAATTTGAGGATTGGTTGGAAGATCCACCTGAAGAATACAAAGATATTTTTTCTGAAATTACAGAAGTCTCTCAAAAATATGATCGGAAATCAGCACAGACGAAACAGTTAGCACGAGAAGTATTGTCAGTAGCGAATAATCTTGAAGAACTAGCAGGGGAATATCAAGACGAAGCAGATCAAATAAAGCAAGAAATTGAAATAACTAGACGGATTTCAAAACAAGCCAGACTGAACTAATTTTGACATCAAAGAACAGATAAAAACTAGCTGCACCAGAACGAAAGCATTAGTTAGTAGCTTATTCTGTAGAAGGATTGCGTCTGGGCGCATTTGCATTCTTGGTGGGTTATGGAGAATAATCACAAATACAGCAGCTTTAGCCTCTTCGTGCGAGATTATAAATATAATATATGGCGATCGCAATTGATTTTGGTACTAGCAACACAGTCATTGCTCGTTGGAACCCCGTAACCCAGCAGCCTGAAACCCTGACTCTACCAGGCTTATCAATAAAACAAAGTCTCAATCCGCCACTGATTCCCAGCTTGGTTTATGTTGAAGACGCAGCCCAAAATCAAGTCTTAGTCGGGCAACAAGTACGCGATCGCGGTCTTGACCTCAAAGGCGAAACTAGATTTTTTCGCAGCTTCAAGCGGGGTATTGGTGCAGATATCCAAGGTTATTTACCGGAACTAGATGGGCAAATTGTCACCTTTGAACAAGTAGGGCAATGGTTCCTCACCAAAGTAATTGCAGAACTAGCGCCCTTACAAGGTGGATTAGATTCTCTCATATTAACCGTTCCCGTGGACAGTTTTGAAGCCTATCGTCACTGGCTGGGTCAAGTTTGTCAAGCCCTCCCCGTTGAACAGGTGCGGATGCTGGATGAACCCACAGCCGCCGCCTTGGGTTATGGTTTAGCAGATCAAGAAATTCTCTTGGTGATTGACTTCGGTGGTGGTACTTTGGATTTATCCCTTGTCCGGTTGGATCAAGGTGTGCAAGCAACCACAAAGCCTTTAGGATTTATCCTTAAATGGGGTAATAAGTCCTTGGCTGAAGATTCAAAACAAAAAGTCAAAACTGCCCGTGTCCTGGCGAAAGCTGGGCAAAATCTGGGCGGTACTGATATTGATAATTGGTTGGTAGATTACTTCGCCAAAACTCAAGAATTGGCGGTAAGTCCGTTGACAACAAGATTGGCTGAACGGGTGAAAATTCAGCTATCAACCCAAAATCAAGCTAGTGAAGTTTATTTTGATGATGAAACATTTGAAAGCTATGAATTGGAATTAAACCGCGACACTTTTGATAATATCCTCAAAGAACACGCATTTTTTGAGTTACTAGATGAGTCGATGGCAACACTGTTACAGCAAGCAAAACGCCAAGGGATAGAACTTCCTGATATTAATGCAGTTTTGTTAGTTGGTGGAACAGTGCAATTACCAGCAGTGCAGACATGGATAAAACAGTATTTTGAGCCAGAAAAAATCCGTTGCGAACGTCCCTTTGAAGCGATCGCTCAAGGTGCATTACAGTTAGCTCAAGGGATACAAATCAAAGACTTTCTCTACCATAGTTATGGTATCCGCTACTGGGATCGCCGCAATCAGCGTCACAAATGGCATTCTTTAATTAAAGCTGGACAGGCATACCCGATGAGTCAGCCAGTAGAATTAGTCTTAGGCGCTTCTTTAGAAAATCAGCCCAGCATTGAATTAATTATGGGAGAATTGGGAGCAGAGACAGGGAATACCGAAGTTTATTTTGATGGCGATCGCTTAATTACTCGCCGTCTAGATGGTAACGAAACCAGCGTTAAACCCCTCAACGATCAAGAAGGCGCGAGGACAATTGCCCAATTGACACCAACTGGATATCCTGGAAGCGATCGCATCAAAATTCTTTTTCAAGTTGATGAGCAACGCTTTTTGCGAATCACTGTTGAAGACTTGTTAACCAATGACACGCTTCTGGAGAATCAACTCGTGGCACAATTGAGCTAGATATAATGCACATCATCAGTCGTAAAAAGCTGCACGAATTTTGTCAAAAGTATGCTGACTCTTGTGATGCGCTTAACAACTGGTACAAAGCTGCAAAAGTGCATGGAATAATCTTGCCCAAGTGCAAGCAGTTTATATTTTAACAGTCCTAACTATTCAAAAGCTGACCGCAAAATTCGCAAACTACAGAGAAAGTTAGCACGACAACAAAAAGACTCAAAAAGGAGAAATAACACTCGCGTTAAAATTGCTAAATTACACAACCAAATTTCTGATACTAGAAAAGACTTTTTACATAAACTGTCAACCAAAATAGTTAACGACAACCAAGTAATTGTTTTGGAAGATTTAAATGTATCAGGGATGGTCAAAAACCGTAGGCTATCTAGGGTGATTAGCTTGCAAGGATGGCGAGAATTTAGAACTCAATGCGTTGCCAAATCAGAAAAACTTAATCGCGATTTTAGAGTAATAGATAGGTGGCAACCAACTAGCCAAGTATGCTCATACTGTGGTTTTCGTTGGGGAAAAATTGACCTTTCTGTTCGCTCAATACTTTGTTTGAGTTGCGGTACTGAGCAAGAAAGGGATGAAAACGCCTCTAGAAATATAGAAATGGTCGGTATGGGGTATCGGCACGACCTAAAACGGACAGGGAGTGACTGTAAGACTGTTTCGGCAGCGAGTTACCGTGAACTGTCAAGAATCACCGACCTTAAAGGTCGGTGAGTATGTCAATTATGCACCATTACTAAAGTTCCATAGCTAGCCCAATTGTAAAGATTGCGTGCTTGCTTAACAGGTAAATTCACGCAACCGTGACTGACAGGAGTTCCAAAACGATTATGCCAGTAAGCACCGTGGATAGCATAGCCTTCGTAAAAATACATTGTGTATGGAACGTCAGGAATATTGTAGCCCTTGCCTCGCATACGGTGAGTGCGATACTTAGAATTAATCCGAAATCTACCTATGGGTGTGGGAGTCGCTCGCTTACCTCCAGAAATGCGGTATGAATAAACAAGTTTTTTACCTTCCCATGCCCGTAACCGTTGCTCTGACAAGTCAATTTCAATCCAGCGAGGTTGAGATGTTTGCCTGATATAAGATTCAGATATGCCATTTTCATCGACTGATGAGGCTGTTGCTGTAGTCGAGTTGGGTGTACCTGCTAACGGTGGTGCCCAAGAAAATAAAGTCGCTACCACCAGCGCTACGCCTGTGCAAAAAGTTTTTGAAGAACGAATCCCACTACTGCGAATCCAGGATTGCATTATGCCTTACCTTGTAAAGTACGCAAAAATCATGAAGTGAAGTAATTTTCTGGAACCCTATAAATTTCCAGAGTGACTACTCGCTTCCTGTGGAGGATTTACGCAATTCATCCGCTAATGCTTTTTAAAACAATTCCTCAGCTAGCCCGCATCTAATTAGTCATTATTCATTCACTAATGACGAAGAAAAACTTTTACAAAATAAATCTGTAATTTAAATGCGTCAATGCAAACTTTTCCCAAATTCATATTTGCATTTGTAACTTAATGCAGGAATTGTCAGGATTTACGCTGATTGGTTGGGGGCAAACTGGATAATACCAAATTAGAAAATCGGTATTAATGCCCTTTTATATATTTTATTTCAAATTCGGTGATTCCGACTCCGAAGATTCCCAGCATAAAATATTGCTGGGAATCACTCAATTGTCTTGATTTGTTGTTATTAATGATTTAGGACTTACGCAAAAGGACACGCTGTAGGGGCAATTCATGAATTGCCCCTACCATAGAATAAGGGTTTTAGATATTGTTTGCGTAAGTCCTATGATTTTATCTAAATTGCCTTTTGGCTGCTTCACCTACTATTTTTGGATAACGACTGGTGTCCCTACTGATGCCCACTCAAATAGCCATTTTGCATGCTTAGGTGCGAGATTTATACAGCCGTGGCTGACTGGAGTACCAAATCTTTTATGCCAATAAGCACCGTGAATACCGTAGCTACCTTGGTAGTACATTACATAAGGAACGTCGTCAACATCGTAGTTTTCTCCCCGCATCCGCGTAGTTCTGAACTTGGATTGAATCTTAAAAGTACCAATAAGTGTAGGAGTAGATTTTTTGCCTGAAGAAATAGCACTTCCATAAACCACTCTGTCACCTTCCCAGGCGATTAATCGTTGCTTGGAAAGATTAATTTGAATCCAGCGTTGATCCGATTGTTGTAATGTTTGGATTGTTTGGGCAATAATTTGATCTTTGGAAGTTGCCCAAACTTCTCTGGTTTCAGTAGTAGTAAAAACACTTAAGGACAGCGCTGTACCAGTCAGGAGTATTGTTAAGCGACGCACCCAGTCAGAATAAATCAGTCTTTTCATTTTAGATACACTCACACTCAAATCACCACGTTTTGAGAAACTTATCAGGTTTCACTTTTATTTCCCGTTCTGTTACTTTAATAGACAGGAATTTTTGATGATTTGATTCTAATTTAGCCTAACTGTTGGATGAGGTTTTTTGCCCCAGATGCGATCGCTTGCCAATTTCCCTCTGTGACAAGCTTTTTGGGAAATAATTCACCGCTCAAACCGACAGCGATCGCTCCGGCTTGCAAAAATTCTTTGGCATTTTCTAGAGTCACGCCGCCTGTAGGAATTAAGGGAATTTGACCCAGTGGCCCTTGTAAACTTTTGATATAATCAGCCCCTCCTAATGCTTGCACGGGAAATACTTTTACACAACTAGCACCCTGACTCCAGGCGGTAACAATTTCTGTGGGAGTCATAGCTCCTGGGATGATGGGTATATCTTGTTTTATGGCGGCTTGAATCATTACTAGATCGATGTGGGGTGTAAAGAGGAATTGCGCCCCTGATGCGATCGCTTCTTGTAGCTGCTGGACATTGAATAGCGTACCAGTGCCAATAGTACAAGCTGGTAATTGCGAACGTAGTTGACCGATCAATTCCCCGGCGCGATCGCTATTCCAGGTAATTTCAATCAACTGTATTCCCCCAGATGCTACAGCCATTGCCATTTGCTGTCCCAATTCCATTTTCGGGGCGCGGATGACTGCGATCGCTCGATGTTTTTGCAACTGTGATAACCAAATCTGATTAGACATTTTGACTTTTTAACGAATAAAGGGGTTAGAATCCCCATCACAAAACATAGTTACGAATTATTTAACCCACGGAGGTGGGTTTTGTTTGTATGGACACGGTTTCTAACCGCCCATTTCGTGTTCAGTTGACTTTTGGAGTCCAATACAGACTTAACCCTATCTGCAAGAGCAAATACTCTCTATTCTGAAGATATGCAAAATGGGTTAATAGTAATTAGCCAATTATGAATGGGTTTAAAAAAGGCTAGAAACTGCATCTAAGCTGTCTCTAGCCTTTATTTAGTAAATGGGCAGTACCAGACTCGAACTGATGACATCCTGCTTGTAAGGCAGGCGCTCTACCAACTGAGCTAACCGCCCTTTTGACCAATCCTTATCTAATATAGCAGACCATTTGGGATTGCGCTAGTAGTTTCAAGAAAATCTTTTTTTCTCTTATACTGACTCAGTATTCAGTTACTCAGCACGGGCTAAACGCCCCGCTATTCGCGTACAGGATTTAGGATGCCCTCTGGTCGGACGCACGATCGCATTACTATGTATGCTCTGCCATTGGTGGCGGGCGTTACTTTCTGGCAGACTCACAGTAGCAATGCGACTTTGTTAGTTGCAGGTGGGTTTCTCTTTGGAGGGCTGATGTTTGGCCCTGATTTGGATATTTACTCTGTGCAATTTCAACGCTGGGGTTTCTTGCGCTGGATTTGGCTACCTTATCAAAAAAGTCTGCGGCATCGTTCTTTTTTATCCCACGGGCCGATTATTGGCACGATCTTGCGGATACTTTATTTGGGGTGTTTGCTAGGGATTTTGGCAATTTTTGTTTTAGCGATCGCCCAAAGGTTAGGGAATCTGAGTTTTACTTGGCAAGATTTGGGCGCAACTGTGGGGCGATCGCTTGTAAATAACAATACTGAATATATTGCCTTGTTTTTGGGGTTGGAACTTGGGGCGATGAGTCATTCTCTGAGCGATTGGAGTGGTTCGGCATACAAGCGCTTTCAAAAACAGGGGGTTCGGGGGTTGCTTCCTAGTGGCAAAATGAAGAAGCGGAAGGTGACAAGTCGCGGTCGTCGGCCGAGATTGAAGAAATAATTTTTTTAACGCAAAGGAACGCTGAGGGAAGCGCAAAGGTACGCAGAGGTATGGAAAATCAAAATGAGACTTTGGTGGCTTTGCAGGAGTTGATTGAGGTGGTGGCGAAGTTGCGATCGCCTGATGGGGGGTGTCCGTGGGATTTGGCGCAAACTGCTGAGACGCTTACGCCTTATGTGATTGAGGAAGCTTATGAGGTGGTGGATGCAATTAAGAGTGGCGATAAAGGAGCGATCGCAGAGGAGTTAGGGGATTTATTATTACAAGTGGTGTTGCAAGCCCAAATTGCTAGCGAATCTGGTCAGTTTTCTTTGAAGGAAATTACTCAGGGGATTTCTCAAAAGTTGATTCGCCGTCATCCTCATGTGTTTGGTGATGTGTCGGTGACAAGTGTGGATGAGGTGCGACAAAATTGGGAACAAATCAAAGCTGCGGAAAAAGGCGAACCATCCCCAGAGGCGCAAAAACTTAGTGCTAAACTCGGTCGTTATGGGCGTACTCTTCCCCCGTTGACAGCAGCGATGAAGATTTCTCAAAAGGCTGCGGCGATCGGGTTTGAATGGGAAAATATTCAGGGTGTTTGGGATAAGTTTCATGAAGAATTAGGGGAGTTTCAACAGGCTTTAGCTGAGGAAACACCCGCACGACAAGAAGCAGAGTTAGGTGATTTACTGTTTGCAGTTATTCAACTAGCCCGTTGGCATAATCTTGACCCTAGTACCGCTTTGCAAGGCACAAATCAACGATTTGTCCAGCGATTAGAAAAAATGGAGGCAGTTGTTGACCGTCCCCTTTCTGATTACAGTTTGGATGAGTTAGAAAAATTGTGGCAACAAGCAAAAGCTCAACTTGCTCAAGAAGAGAGTGGAGAATAGGGCATTGGGCATTGGGAAAGAGGAGGCAGAAATAAATTCTTTAATTTTGAGCATCAATGCCGCAGCCGTGAGCCATTTTGACATAATGAGGTTTTGTCGGGCGACACCAAATCCTATCGTTACCAGCAACAGGATTAGTTGCCAAAGATTGAGTATTGAGCGCTGTATCTGGCAATTTATTTTGGGGGTCTGTTTCTGGCAATAACAGGTAATTATCTTTCCCACCTCCATCAACAAATAAGCCTAATGTCAGCATCAACTCTCGCAAACCACTAACACCCTCTAACCGAGATTGTCCATAAGCTGGTTCTAATAAAGATAGATAAGTGTCATCGCCGTGCTTATCCCAGAAAACTCCGATACCGTTAATATCTCCGGTACCGAAGGTCATTAAGCTGCCGTTATACCAATCGTTTCCGGCACTATCTTCAAACCAGCCAATACTCCAGTCGCGGCCATTACCTAAACTTTGCATAATAATGCCTGTATAGCGATCGCTTCCCCCATCATCTTGATAAACTCCTACGCCAAAATGCGGCGAACTTCCCAGGCTGTACCATCCGGCATCATGGTAGTCATCACCCGCCTTGTCTACCAAAAAGCCCAAGCTATACCAGTAAGCTGTACCTTGACCGTAAACCTCACATTCGTAGCGGTCATTTCCTGCGCCATCGACTAGCATCCCTACACCCCCAGCCCAACTGTGACCTTCTGTATAGTCTGCACGTCTTCCCAAACCTGCACCTTGGATAAAATGAACGTGCCTTTTGGCTCCAAATGGGCCACCGTTTGGATATTTGTCTTCTAGTCCAATGTATTTATCGTCACCTACACTATCTAATAGCAGCCCCACTCCTTTAGTAAAACCATAGCCTTGACCGTACCTATAGAGAGAATAGCGATCGCTCCCTTCATTATCGATCAGCAGTCCTGAACCAAAAGTACCACTGCCTTGTAGATTGCTAATACCTTGATAAGTATCTTGACCTTGGGCATCATAGAGAATGCCAGTACCAAAAATACCTATGCCTTGACTGGCGTATTGTGCCTCATAACTATCATCACCTTGTAAATCTACCAGCAATCCGTAGCCGAAGATACCAGCCCCAAAGCTGGGAATTTTCCCCGGTGGGCTAGAGTAGCGGTCTTTGCCAGCTAAATCTAAGGTGACGCTGACACCATGAGCAATATTTTTAGTAGCAGCACCGCCAGAATAAGTATCATTACCGTCAATATCTACAATCAATAGGTAATCGTCAGGGGAATAGACTTGATCGCCTTTACCACTGAGAATAATTCGACCTTGGGGTGTGTCTATGCTGTAGTTGTAATTTCCTTGCAACAAATTAACTGGGATTTGGCTGATTTGACTTTGCATTTCACCAACAGCAGCAGCGATTAAAATTGCTCCTGTGTTGAGCATTTTAAAATCAACGTTGTCTAAAAGAGATTCAATTAACAGTACTTTTTCTGGACTAGCATCTTCTTGCTCTGCGGCTTCTTCCTCTACAGTTTTAACTGCGTAGTTAAATACTTCCGTGTAGGTGCGATCGGCATCTAGTTGTAATTTCGCTAGCGATCGCAACAATCCCACCTGTCTATAATGCAGTGCATCTGGTACTGTGAATAAAAACTGCGCTACCGCAGAACGTAATTGTGGTGGCAAAGCTTTGTATTCGCTAGTGTTAAAACTATCACCAGCCTGAGTGCTTAGTTTACCAAGAGCAACAGCTAAAGCATCATCACCTAGCTTTTGTACTTGCTGTTTGTATTTTGTCAGCAAATCTCTGTTTAATTGGGGACTCACACCCCCATCGATTCTTTTGTAGGCACTGGCCGCGAGTTGTGCTATGTCTGACTTAGCTGCTAGTAAATCTTGAGTAATGGTGCGGGTATAAGGACTGATTTTCCAAGGGTTATCGAAAAACACATCTAGCAACTTGACTCGATATTGATCACCGCCCCACAGATCCATGTCTTTCATCTCGAAGCGGACATCTTCTGGAGTTAACTTAGCAGCAGCTAGTGCTTGGCGAAATAGTTCTCCTTGTTCGCTTAAGTATCCTATAGTTGTGGCGTTAACTGGGGATAGATAAAATATAAGCAAACAAGTCAAGGTAAATTGAGCAATTGCCAGAAAAGACTTTGGTAGCGATCGCCCAAATTGTTGCACAATTTTTGGTATCACGAAAATTGTTCTAGATTGGGTAAATACCAAATTTTATACTCAAAAACTCCGCAATTGCCCAGAGAATAAAAACCTCCATATTCCCTTCTTCAATATTTTTGAGCATCAAACCAGCGATTTATCGCGTCTCTCCAACCCTCAAAATGGGTTTGACAGACCACTAGTACCGCAGGGCGGAATTAAAAATTAAAAATTAAAAATTAAAAACGAATACAGCATGAGGGTTTCATTGATTTGGAATGGGTGGTTTATTTCCGCCGCGCTGTACTAGGGAGTTTTGCATTGCGATCGCTCAAACTAACTTAAATCCCAATACAGTTCAGTTAAGCATTTTTTCCTTCTCTCTGTGTCGCGCCAGTTGCTTCAAGTCGGAGAACCCGCCCAACGCACTGGCAACTCTATTGCCTCTGTGGTTCGTTAAAAAAACTGACTTTGACAAAGAGTTTTAGCCTTAACTGAACCGTATTGACTTAAATCCAACTTTCGTCACTGCAATTTTGTCAAAGTTTAAATCCTAGCAGTATAAATTGTTAGCCAAAGTAAAAGACTAGAAAAACATAAGTTACTATGTCTTCCTAGTCTACGGTACGCATAAATCATTTTTAAGATTTTAAAATAATGACTGTAATAATACTTAGAATATTCTGATAGCGATGAAGTTGTTACACATTGTTTTCTCTGCGTTCCAATAATCATAGAATAAATGTTTTGAAGCAAGTCTTGCCTCACCCGATTAGAGTAATTATTCATTACCCAGATGGTTCACCCGATTGGAGGAGGACAATAAGCAACGATCGACTCAGATTGATAAGATGAAGAAAAGGTAAAGATTTTTGCTATGACTATTATTAACATTGCTACTCCCCTAATTGCGATCGCAGGGCAAACCCGCGAAGCTGCAAGTAAGCTGGCTATTCTCTCCACTGAGGCAAAAAATCAGGCGATTGTTGCGATCGCTCAGGCTTTAGAATCAGCTAGAGATGAAATTTTACAAGCAAATATTGCTGATTGTAAAGCTGCTGATGCGGAAGGGATTCCCAAACCACTTTATAAGCGCTTGGAGTTGGATGAACATAAATTAAGAGATGCGATCGCAGGGGTACGAGATGTAGGTAAGCTAGACGATCCAGTAGGTAAAGTCCAAATTCACCGCGAACTTGACACAGGTTTGACTCTCAAACGAATTACTTGTCCTTTAGGAGTTTTAGGGATTATTTTTGAAGCACGTCCAGAAGCGGCGATTCAAATTGTCTCTCTGGCTATCAAATCAGGAAATGGTGTAATCCTCAAATGTGGAAAGGAAGCGGTGCGTTCTTGCGAAGCGATAGTCAAGGCAATTAAACAAGGCTTATCTTATACTGCTGTTAATCCTGATGCGGTACAGTTGCTAACAACTAGAGAACAAACTGTAGAACTTTTGAAATTAGATAAATATGTGGATTTAATTATTCCTAGAGGTTCTAATTCTTTTGTCAGATTTGTACAGGAAAATACACGGATTCCTGTACTAGGTCACGCCGATGGGATTTGTCATCTTTATATAGATAAATCCGCCGATATTTCTAAAGCAGTTCCGATTACGGTTGATGCCAAAGCACAATATCCGGCTGTTTGTAATGCAATTGAAACTTTGCTAGTTCACCAGTCTATTGCTACCGAGTTTTTACCAAAAGTTGCCGATGCTTTGCAAGCCCGCCATGTAGAATTAAGAGGCGATAAGCGCACTTTAGAAATTTTGCCTAATATTGTAGCAGCAACAGATATAGACTGGGAAACAGAATATAGCGATTTTATTTTGTCGATTAAAATTGTAGACTCTGTAGAAGGTGCGATCGCTCATATTAACGAATATGGTTCTCGTCATACTGATGCGATTATTTCTGAAGATTTAACGTCTGTTGAAACTTTCTTGGGACTTGTTAATTCAGCCAATATATTCCATAATTGTTCTACCCGATTTGCTGATGGCTTCCGCTATGGTTTCGGTGCAGAAGTAGGGGTTAGTACGCAACAAATGTCTCCCCGCGGCCCAGTTGGTTTAGAAGGATTAGTAACATACAAATATCAAATTGCTGGCGATGGTCATATTGTAGCCACTTACATTGGGGCGAATGCTAAAGCCTTTACTCATAAGGATTTATAGCTTTCTTAGTCATCTGATAGCGGTTCCCATTCCAATACTGCGTAGGTTTTGGAATTTCTTGGTTGAGGCAAGCTGTTCTTGAGCAGGGGGAGAAATGGAGGCAGGGGAGGAGTTTGGCCTCCCCTGCTTATCCGAGCAGTATTGGTTCCCATTCAGATGCAGTGCAACATTAGACCTCTTGCATGAATCAAAAGCCCTCACCCTAAATCCCTCTCCCAA
Source organism: Nostoc sp. KVJ3 (assembly GCF_026127265.1). Classification (GTDB taxonomy): domain Bacteria; phylum Cyanobacteriota; class Cyanobacteriia; order Cyanobacteriales; family Nostocaceae; genus Nostoc. Next base: position 2,393,565 of record NZ_WWFG01000002.1, on the reverse strand, counting down.
TATTGGGAGAGGGACTTTGAAATTTCCCTCCTTCTCCCAAATTTGGGAGAAGGTTTTTGCACATTTGGGATGCTCCCTTTTCTTGTGGGATGGGTATCCTCACCTGTCTCATATTCAGGATAGGTAGGATGCCCACCACAGAAGAGGGATAATTTATTTTTTGGAAATCCCTAAAGTAAAAGCACCCACATTACCAGGATGGTATATGAGCGCTAATAAATTAAGACATTATTGAGGATAATCTATCTGCTATGACAGACCGAAGTAACTATAAGAATAGCAGGTGGTGGGTAAATAAACTGCAAGGGTAGTTACAAATGTTTTGTTAAAAATATTACTTACTGTAAGATATTGTTTATTTTGCTAAAATGTGCTATCTAAAACAGTTGCAATGCCAAAGCTTCCTAAAGAGAGCTTTGGCAGCAACTCTGCGGCATAGCTACCCTTAAAGACCAGCGCCTCCTAGAGAAGTGCTGGTATGAGTATTGGACTTTGACTCTAAGAATTTTATTTCATGTGATGCGATCGCTCTGAAGCTTCTCTTGGATAAAACTCGTCAACAACCGCAATGAGAACTTATTTTTAAAATTTTGCATAACTATATCATGATTCCTGGAATTTTTTGAGTAAATTATTCTTTAGTAGGGATTGAGCCGTGGATATCGGTTCAATCCCTATATTCGTTATCACAAAATCAGACTGATGTAATTATTATTTTGTCAATAGTAATTATAAGAACTGCCAATATCTTTGGTTGTTAATTCTTTCCAAAAATAGTATTTACTATAATTTAATACTTGCGATCCGACCTGATTTTTCGGTAGGTCAATCAGAAATTTTTCTGATATCAAAAATTTAAGGTTAACAAGATTATCTTGCCAAAAAAACTTTAAATTTTCTTATCAATCAATTTCAAAATCGCAATTAATTTTTACCCTATTATATGTGGTGGGAGTTGTCATGGCAAAATATCTACTAGCTTCTGCTAGTGGGATGGGATTTTTATGTTTAATTGCCTGGTTATCACCTGTGCAAGCCCTTCCTAGTTTAGAAATTGCAGATCAAAACCTAACTGTCAATCAAGATGATGGCAGCCATCAGAAAAATGATTCTCATCAAGGCAATTTAGCAAATAATATTTCCAGTGAATTGCCGATTGCCAATGAGAGTGACAAAAATATCTCCTCAGTCAATCAACAGCAAAAAAATCAAAATTTGGGATTAGATTATGCTGTTAACTCTGAGCAGGAAATAATACCACAATCTACTAATGCATCTCCATCCTCAGACAAACTCGCACAAGTAACATCCGTATCCCAATTATCTGATGTCCAGCCGACCGATTGGGCTTTTCAGGCACTCCAATCTTTAGTTGAGCGCTATGGTTGTATCGCAGGTTATCCCAATCAAACCTATCGCGGAAATCGGGCGATGACTCGCTATGAATTTGCTGCTGGGTTAAATGCTTGTTTAGAACGAATCAACGAACTAATTGCGACTGCAACTGCTGATTTAGTCAAGAAAGAAGATTTAGCCACGTTGCAGAAACTACAAGAACAATTTGCCGAGGAATTGACAACATTGCGGGGTCGAGTAGATGCTGTAGAAGCTCGCACAGCAAAACTAGAAGCAAATCAATTTTCTACGACTACTAAACTTAATGGAGAGGTAATTATTGCTGGTGTTGGTGCTACCGGTGGCGCTCCTAATAAAAGCGACTCGAACATCATCCTAGTCAATAGAGTGCGGTTAAATCTCACCACTAGCTTTACTGGTAAAGATTTATTAATTACTGGATTGCAAGCCTATAACTTTTTGGGTGGAGCCGATGGACAAGGTAGCTTGCAACAAAGTTTAGGATTAGCTGCGCCGCTTTTAAGTGCGAGTAGCGCCCGTACCAGTTTTGAGCCACAATTTCCAGGAATAAATGTCAATACTTTGTCGGGTGTAGGCGCAAACAGTATTCAGATTTACAAATTGCTGTACATCTTTCCCGTCGCTAATAAATTAACCTTGTTTGCGGGTACTGCGGCGGAAACATCAGATGCTTTCCCAACAATTACACCTTTTTATGGTGAAGGACAAGAGTCAATTTCTCGTTTTGCCGGCTTAAATCCTGTAGTCAGGGTTTCTGGTGGAACTTCGGGTACTGGTTTGGCATCGGCGGCAGGATTTATTTATAATATTTCCCCGAATTTGGATTTAAGAGCTTTATACGGCAGCGTAAATGCCAATTTACCCGAAAAATCTGCTACTGAAGCACTACCAGGAGTTTCTACTACACCTTTGGGCGGAGGTTTATTTAGTGGGAGTAGTATTGTTGCCGCACAGTTAACCTTTAAACCCAGTCGTGACTTAGATATTGGTCTAAACTATGCCAATAGTTATCATGAAATCAATATTTTAGGTACTGGATTAATTAGTAGTGATATCGGTGCTTTAGCAGGGGTTGCAGCTGGGACACCGGTTACACTCAACTCTGTTGGGGGTACGGTAACATGGCGATTGTCTCCCAAAATAGCCTTATCTGGCTACGGTGCAGCACTATTTGTTGATGCTTCTTCTAATAGCGTGGATGCTTCCACCACCTTTACAAGTTGGATGGTGGGAGTTCACTTCAATGATTTATTCAAGTCAGGGAACAATGCCGGGATTATTTTTGGTCAACCGCTTTACCGTACTGACGCTGGTGGTTCTGCTCAACTTACCCCCACAGGCGACAATCGGGCGACTCCTTACCATTTAGAAGCTTATTACCGCGTTAAAGTTAGCGATAATATCAGCATTACCCCTGGTGCGTTTGTTCTCTTTAACCCAGAAGGTAACAGCAACAATGAAACTACGACTGTAGGTGTCCTTCGGACTACTTTTACATTTTAAGAAATTCGAGGTGATATCAGGTTCAGTTAAATACTTCAGGACTTACGCAAAATTATGAAAAAACGAACCGCATAGACGCAAAGAATACAAAGAAATAAGAGTTTCAGAGAGTTTTTGCGTAAGTCCTATACTTATAATATTTGTAGGTTGGGTTGAGGAACGAAATCCAACATTTTATCCTTGTTAATGTTGGGTTTCACTGCCGTACCCGTACTCAAAAGCCAGATACAACCCAACCTACATTGATAAATTTGATTACAAGTAATCACCCGAACTTAATATGAGGTATGGCTGACGTACCAAAAATATTATCCAACAATTAAACAGTTACTTTAATTTTTAGATGATGCTAGAGATTTAGTTAGTATCGTGACAAAAAAATCTTTACTCGATGCTGAACTTCACGAAGGTTTCTAGAATCTAAACCCACTAGCCGAGATATAGATGGAAAGTGTCCTTTCGGTGCGTCTAAGCTGAAAGTATATTCCTCATATTTAACCCATTCATTATTGGCAAGACTTGCTAGCCATCCAACTTTATAAGCAAAACGATTACAGTCTTTCTTGGCTTGCCAAATACGTTGTTGGACGCTAAAACCAAATCTGGACTCACTATATTAAAGCCAGAGTTTATTAATAATATAAAGGTCATGACGAGGAATCTTTTTTATTTCTCCATCATCTAACCAGCCTTCTCCTTCACGCTCACATATCTTTAGAATAGTAGAGTAAGTTTCTTTATCAGCTTCCTGCCATTTTTGTTCTACTAATAGTTCCTGTAATTTTCTGTAATCTATACCAGAAGTATGAGAGACAAGAGTTAATTCTGCTGCCAATTGAGATAGATGTAACTGCACATCTGATAAAGATTTAATAATTGATATTTGGGAATCTGTTTCCAAAACTTGAGATGGCAATTGAGATATTTTATCTTTGATTTGACTTAATTCTTCGAGAATTTTATAATTAGACTTTTGTTCATCAGTCATAATTTCTTTCAAAGCTTGTAGTTCAGTTTGAGCAGTTAATGAGGCTTTTTGAGTCTCAGCTAAAGTCATCTGAGCTTTTATTGCTGTTTCTTCAGTGTTTGCTAATTGCTTCTGCATAGTCTGAAGCTCAGATTTCAATTCATTTATTTCCGTTTGAAAGCTTGCAAGAGTTGATTCAATATTATACAAATTGTTTCCTTTAATTTCCTGCAACTCTTCACGGCTACGCCTGAGTTCTTCAATTGCTTTTTCGTAATATCCTAATGGTGTTTTCCAGTTATCATTAGCTGCTTTGAACATAAAATATGTTTATTTTATTGATGATCAATTAATAAAACTTGTGAAGATTTATCCTCTAAAATAACATTATTTTTGAAATCATAATTATTTATTATGCTACGCCAAAATTTACAAAGTAAACCATATTTTATCCAGTCTTGAATAGCTCGATTTTTCAATTCTGGAGAATTCCTTACTAAAGCCGCCATCATCGCGGCATTTTGTTGTAATTGTCCATAAATCTTCAATACCTCATCAATAGATGTTTTTTCATCTAACTTGCTTAGTTCATAGCACTCGCTTAACTCATAAAGCTCAATATCAGAAAATAAGCCACCAGGCTTCCATGCTATTTTGAGCCTTTGTCTACATTTATCAAGAGGACTGGGTAAACTGTGAACTAAATATTTTTTTAATTCATTCCGAATTAGTTCTAGTTTGCCATCAATCAGTTCTGATATTTTATCAACTACTTGATTAGCATCTTGAAATAACTTGCTTTCCAAATATTCTATTCTTTCCAAACTATGCTCAAGACTGCTTTGAGACAAACTAATCGCCTCCATTACAGCTAGTGACATTTGATTAATTCTATTTTCTAGATAAAAATTAGTTTTACTAATAGTCTCTGTGAGCGCTTGTTCGCGAATTTTATCTATTTTTTCAAGGTGATATTTAACTTTTTCATCTGCTGTATTAAGCAGATGTTCAATGTCAGCTTTAACCTTGCTTTCTAATTTCTCAGTCTTTTCTACTGCATGATTAATGCTTTCTTGAGTAATATAATCAAGCTTGTCGGCCAAAGGGTAAAGTTTGTCATCAAACAAGTTAGCTATTTCTTTGCTACTCTCTCTCTCACAACCTCCTTAGCTACACCCTCAAATTGTTTAACAAGACCTCCAAATAGCCATCTCATCATTTATCCACACCATAACTAGCAAGCAGATATCCTCCCAAAAATAACACTTGTGACAAGGAGTGTCCAGGATCAAATAATCACTAATAAATAAGTATAAATTCGGTAGATGATTATCGAATAATAATATTATTTTTGCCAAAAATCTTTTATCTAAAGCTGTTGCGGTGCTTAGGTTGGAGTACACCTGCGCTCCAGTAAAGATAAAGTGCGTAGCTTATACTACACTTAATTGTTTCTTTTTCCTGAGTTACTATTATGATTTGACAGTTGGTGCTTTTGTATAACCCGCTCAATCTGAAAAGTTACCGTATTTATTCTGTGTTTAACCTTTTCAAAATCGATACTTATCCAAATATAGGCTTTGTCAGATTTTTCCTGTTTATTATTCATATATTACTTTTCTTGTCAAGATATTTTGTTATATCTATACAATATAGCCATCTCAATTTCTAAACTACTTTCTCTAGACGTATAAGTAAATATGCTTAATATTTACTTAAGGTTTTATCTGCTAGAAGTTAAATTACTCTTTACTAATAGGACTTACGCACTCGTGACGACAAACTAAGCCTTTGCGATTACTTCGCTTCGCTCGTAATGACGTAAAATCATAGTCTGTGCGTAAGTCCTGATTAAAAACAGGACTTACGCAAAAAAGTTCTAAAGTAGCGGTAATTCATGAATTACCGCTACGACAAATCAGGTTTTTGAGACAATTTTGCTTAAGCCTCATAAAAGAGACGCGACATTTCGCGCCTCTAAGAACTAAAATCTGAATTATAAGTGTTATTAAATCTTGGTTTGCAAATATTGCACTAGCTGCGGTGCTTGCATCACTCCCTCTATCCGGTCTACAGGTTGACCCTGCTTAAATAGTACTAAGGTCGGGAGAGAGGCAATTTTGTACTCAGTGGCCAAATCTGTGTATTTTTCTGTGTCAATTTTGACAATCCGTAGACGATCCTTAAGTTGGAGATTGACTTGCTCTAAAATTGGCACCATCATCTGACATGGGCCACACCAGTCAGCGTAAAAATCTACTAATACAGGTACATCAGAAGCAGACAGCATCTCTTCAAAGCTGTTAAATTGTTTTTTCGTTGCCATGTGATACACACCGATTTTCAATTGTTTGTTTCAATAGTAATTCTTAGAAAATAAAATCGGTATAAGTTTATTGGTTTTGTTGGAAAAATATTAGATCACTCAATATAGATTTATTTACCAACAAAAATTCTTAAATAATTATAATAAAAGCTGCATATTGTTTGTGTTTGTGTATATGCATTAGATATGTATTTAAACCTATGCTAACTGCCCAAATAATTATACAGGCATTTACGAGAGTTATATCTACCGATAGGCGTAGCTGTCATACTTCCTAGTCTATCCAATGATGCAATGTCTACGACGGGCTATTTGGCATCGCGGCTATAAATTAATCAATAATATCTTTATCTATTAAGAGAAAAATAATTCTAGATATTTAACTGTAGCAAAATGTTAATTCCTGTAAATCGAGTTATATCTAGCTAAAAATCGACAAGCTTTATCTATTAGATTAGGACTTACGCAAATAATATCTAAAACCCTGATTCTATGGTAGGGGCAATTCATGAATTGCCCCTACAGTGTGTCCTTTTGCGTAAGTCCTATAGATATCTAATTCGCAGCACGATAGTAAGATTGTCACCCTGAAAGAGTGAGATTTTATCTAGACAATATTCAGATATTCCCGAAATCACCATAAGATAATTAGCGCGGTATTTCTAAGATTGAGGAACGTTAAATGACATTATTACAAGGTAAAGTCGCAATTATCACAGGTGCATCACGAGGAATTGGCAGAGCGATCGCAATTGAATTAGCCTCACAAGGAGCGATCGCAGTTGTTAATTATGCCAGTTCGAGTGCAGCAGCTGAGGCAGTTGTTACAGAAATTACAGAAGCGGGAGGGGAAGCGATCGCTATTCAAGCCGATGTTTCTCAAGGCGATCAAGTAGACACACTAGTTAACACCGTTATGGAAAAGTTTAAGCGTGTGGATATCTTAGTCAACAACGCAGGTATTACCCGCGACAATCTGCTTTTGCGTTTGAAGACAGAGGATTGGCAAGCTGTGATAGACCTGAATCTAACTGGTGTTTTCTTATGTACACGTGCCATCAGTAAAATTATGCTGAAGCAGCGATCGGGTCGAATTATTAATATTACCTCGGTTGCTGGGCAAATGGGCAACCCAGGGCAATCCAACTACAGCGCCGCCAAAGCCGGTGTAATCGGCTTCACTAAAAGCGTTGCCAAAGAATTAGCTACTCGCGGCATCACCGTTAACGCCGTCGCCCCTGGATTCATCACCACCGACATGACCAGCGATCTTAATAACCCCGAAGATATTCTCAAATACATCCCCCTCGGTCGCTTCGGTCAGCCGGAAGAAGTCGCTGGCATGGTACGCTTCCTCGCCGCAGATCCCGCCGCCAATTACATCACCGGACAAGTTTTTAATGTCGATGGCGGTATGGTAATGGCCTAAATACTGCTGGGGAGCAACGCGAAAAAGTGAGATCCTCGTAAAATAGGCAGGGGGAGCAGAGGGAGTAAAGAGGCATTTTTCGTATTTTTTACGACCGTTACAGACTGCTTCTACACTTATTTTCTTTCTCTTCCCCTGCCTCCCCTGCCTCCCCCTGCCTTCTTCGGTCAATAAATAATTGAGGGTTAGAGATTTTTTGTAGTTGGCGCTTTAGCGTTAAAGCACCAACTACAAACTTATCAAAATTGACAGAATAATTATGAAAACAGACTCAATCTTTTATCGTTTATTTCAAACTTTTCCTAGTGCCTTTTTTGAATTAATTAATCTGCAAGCATCAGAAGCAAATGCATATAATTTCGCTTCAGTCGAATTGAAACAAACAGCTTTTCGGATCGATGGAGTCTTTCTTCCTATTGCGGATACTAGCAGTCATCCAATTTATTTTGTAGAGGTTCAATGATGAAGTCAGGCAAGAACAGACTCTAGAGGTGGTTATACGTCTGTTGCGACGACGCATTGGTAATTTGAGTCAGCAATTGCAAGACAGTATCAGTCAGCTATCTGTCGAACAGCTTGAAAATCTGGCCGAGGAACTGTTAGAGGTTGAATGAACAAGTATTTTGCTGTGACTAAAGTTACTTTGATCCCCCCTAACCCCCCTTAAAAAGGGGGGGAATCGGAATCAAAGTCCCCCAATTTATCGGGGGATTTAAGAGGATCTAGAACTTTTGATACCAACAAGAGGACTTTTCAAACATCCTCTTAGATTTTTCCACACAAGAAGATTTAGTTGCTTGGTTGCAAGACAATTCAACTCAAGCTTGAATTTTTGGTGGAATAGTCAAACAATTTTGGATTTTAGCGCAGTGTTACTGCTCTTTGTAGGGCTAGCATTGCAATGCCAACCCTACAAAGTAACTAAGGCTGTTGGCGTATTCTTTGCCAGACAGTAAAGGCCAAAAGGATGATAATGCTAATGGCGGTAGTCATCATCACAGCCAAACTCATACCTTGAATTTTCATCGCCAGCAAATTGAAAAATAAGGTAATTGACCAAAGCGTGAATGCAGCATGGCGCTGGGAGAATCCCCAAGCAAGTAAGCGGTGGTGCAAATGGTCTTTGCCTGGAGTACTCAGAGGATTATTTCCTGCTAGTAGCCGCCGCACAAATACTTGAGTAGTATCTAGCACTGGCAATAATAGAAATAAAACCGTAGGAATTAATGCATAAACTGTGTTTTGTTGCAGTTTACCTAAAATACTAGTTGCTGCCAGCACATAGCCAAAAAAGTATGCTCCGGCATCACCCATAATAATGCGTGATGGATGGAAGTTATGGCGCAAAAATCCTAGTGCAGCACCTCCCAAGGCTGCAAGTACCAAGATTGCTGCCGCCCGATTGTTAAACTGGGCGGCAACCCCCAACAAACTCATAGCGGTAATAAAGCTGATTCCTCCTGCCAAACCATCCATACCATCCATCAAGTTGATAGCATTGGTAATCCCTACTACCCACAGTACGGTCAGCAACATAGACAGGAATGAGTCAATGGGAGTACCAAACAAGACTTTTACACTGATACCATTAGCTACCAATAACAGTGCCGTGACAATTTGCGCCCACAATCGAACAGAGGGCGGTAAGCCAAACTGATCGTCGATAAAGCCTACAAGAACTAATATCGAACCCCCTAACAGAATAGTGAGCACCTGAGCCAATACGTTTTGGAGTTCGATCGGTCGTAAAAGGCTAGCTAATACCAGCGCAGCGATTACACCGGCGTAGATAGCCAGCCCCCCTGCATTGGGTAAAGGTTCTCGATTGAGTCGCCGGGCGTTGGGTTGGTCAGCCCAACCTACCCGCAAGGCGAATTTACGGACTGTCGGAATTAAACGCCAAGTTACAAGCCAAGCCAAAAGGAACGTAAATACTACCGCCAACCAGCCGGTGCCGCTAGGGTCGGCAATACCAAGGGACTTAAGGGAGTTGTCTAGATTCATCTCCCAATTCAAGCATTACTGCCAGTATCTAATATGAGCATCACCTGTATATTAATCAATTTTTTATTTCCATTTGTAACTTGAGCCGATTGAGGGATTAGCACTCTTGCCCTGTGAGTGCTAAATTGTCTAATGGAAGCGCTAGAGAAATAAAACATGGCGAAAATTATTGCATTTGACGAGGAATCGCGGCGAGCTCTAGAAAGGGGTGTTAACGCCCTTGCCGATGCCGTAAAAATCACCTTGGGGCCCAAAGGTCGCAATGTCCTTTTAGAGAAAAAATTTGGCGCACCTCAAATTGTCAACGATGGTATCACTGTTGCCAAGGAAATTGAATTAGAAGATCCTTTGGAAAATACTGGTGCAAGACTCATTCAGGAAGTAGCCTCAAAAACTAAAGATGTTGCTGGGGATGGCACTACCACTGCTACCGTTTTGGCACAAGCCTTGATCCGGGAAGGTTTGAAGAACGTCGCGGCGGGTACTAACCCAGTTAGTTTAAAGCGCGGGATCGACAAAACCATTGAAGCACTTGTAAAAGAAATTGCCAGGGTAGCCAAGCCTGTAGAAGGAAGTGCGATCGCTCAAGTTGCCACTGTCTCTGCTGGTAATGATGAAGAAGTTGGTCAAATGCTAGCTCAAGCAATGGAAAAAGTCACCAAAGATGGTGTCATTACCGTTGAAGAATCTAAATCTCTGACAACTGAACTAGAAGTAGTTGAGGGGATGCAGATTGACAGGGGTTACATTTCACCCTACTTTGTCACCAACAACGAGCGGCAAATCGTGGAATTTGAAAATGCCCGAATTTTGGTGACAGACAAAAAAATCAGCAGCATCCAAGATTTAGTACCAATTTTGGAAAAAGTCGCCCGTTCTGGTCAGCCCTTGCTGATTATCGCTGAAGATGTCGAAGGTGATGCTTTGGCAACTTTGGTAGTGAACAAAGCGCGGGGTGTACTAGCCGTTGCTGCTATTAAAGCACCTGGATTTGGCGATCGCCGCAAAGCTTTGTTAGAAGATATTGCGATTCTCACCGATGGACAGTTGATTTCGGAAGAAATCGGCTTAAGTTTGGATACTGCTGCTCTAGAAGCGCTGGGAACTGCTCGCAAAATCACGATTGACAAAGAAAGCACCACTATCGTAGCTGGCAGTGTCACCAAACCAGAGGTACAAAAGCGGATTGGTCAAATTCGCAGACAGTTGGAAGAAACCGATTCTGAGTACGATCAAGAAAAACTGCAAGAACGCATCGCTAAACTCGCTGGCGGTGTGGCAGTGATTAAAGTGGGTGCGGCAACCGAAACCGAACTCAAAGACCGTAAACTGCGGATTGAAGACGCACTGAACGCCACTAAAGCTGCTGTGGAAGAAGGTATTGTTCCTGGTGGTGGAACGACCCTAATTCACTTAGCCAAGATTGTACAAGCGTTTAAAAACAGCCTACAAGACGAAGAGGAAAAAATTGGGGCTGATATCGTGGAACGAGCGCTAGAAGCTCCCTTGCGTCAAATAGCAGATAATGCCGGTGCGGAAGGTTCTGTGATCGTCTCTAAAGTCCGCGATAGCGAATTCAACATTGGCTACAACGCTGCTACCGACGAATTTGAAGACTTGATTGCGGCGGGGATTATCGATCCTGCCAAAGTCGTGCGTTCAGCTTTGCAAAACGCTGGCTCTATTGCTGGTTTAGTCTTAACCACCGAAGCGATCGTTGTTGAAAAACCAGAGAAGAAATCCGCTGCTCCTGCCCCTGATATGGGCGGTATGGGCGGTATGGGTGGCATGGGCGGTATGGGCGGTATGGGCGGCATGGGTATGTTCTAACTTCTGCTCATCCAGATAAATATTTTTTAAACAGTTTGTCTTGCCAAGGCAAACTGTTTTTTTGTAGCATTGCTGATTCGGAGCCGATATGTTATCTCTATTGCTGGGAAGTAGCTAGGCATAAATAAAAATAATCATCATATAGCGAGCCTAAATCATTCGTGAAAAGTTAGATTCCCGACTTCTTGGAGAAGTCGGGAATCTGGACACCGCGAATTTTTACAAATCAGATAGGATTGCTATAGTTATCAGTAATTAGTCGTGAATACAACTAACTACAAAAAAATGCTGATTCCTCAATTACCCAACCTGAATAATTCCTTAATCTAAAAATTACAGTATTTGCATTAATTTTTGTAATATTAATTAATAAAAGCTGAAATAAATCAAAACGCTTCTAGTATACAGATGATTTTTTTTAACAATGCCCAATTCTCAATGTAGGTAATATTGTATGGTACGAAAACTGCGTCGTCTTCCCAAAATTGTAAAAAGGTTATACGAAGATGAGTTCCATCACCAACCGGGGACTCTACCAGGAACCATTTTTATTGATGAAGATGCTCCACCACCGATAATATTCTTGATTGACTATAGCCAAACCAATTTCATCCGCGAACAAATGACAATCCCAGAAGATTGTGTTCCATACTTGGAAATGGACTCTATTTCTTGGGTAGATGTACAAGGTTTAGGTAGTCAAGACATATTACAACGATTGGGTAAGGTTTTTAAGTTACATCCTCTAGTTTTAGAGGATATAGTCAATGTGCCGGAACGTCCCAAAATAGAAGATTATGAAGAGCAATTGTTATTCATTTCCCGCATGGTAGTACCAAAGGAAAAAACTTGTGGTTTTTACAGCGAACAAGTGAGCTTGATATTAGGGAAAAATTATTTGCTGACAGTCCAAGAAGAACCAGAACATGATTGTTTTGAAGGAGTGCGATCGCGAATAGAAAAAAGCAAAGGGATCATCCGCAAACAAGGGGCCGATTATTTAGCTTACGCCGTTTTAGATGCCATTATTGATGGCTTTTTCCCCGTGCTGGAGCTTTATGGTGAGCGAATTGAAGAGTTGGAAGAAGAGGTAATAGTCAAACCTAACCCACAAACACTACAAAATATTTATCAAATTAGGCGAGAACTACTACAACTGCGTCGTGCTATCTGGCCTCAGCGAGATGCAATTAATTCCTTAATTCGAGATGGCAGTGATTTAATTAGTGAAGAAGTGCGAATCTACTTGCGAGATTGTTATGACCATACAGTACAAGTAATGGATATGGTAGAAACTTATCGAGAACTAGCATCAGGATTAATGGATGTTTACCTTTCGGCAGTTAGTAATAAAATGAATGAAATCATGAAGGTACTAACGGTAGTTTCAACAATTTTCATTCCACTGACTTTTGTGGCTGGAATATATGGTATGAATTTCAATACTGAAAAATCGCCCTATAATATGCCTGAATTAAATTGGTATTGGGGCTACCCAGTTTGCTTGGCGGTAATGGTAGCGATCGCACTTGGTTTACTATTCTTTTTTTGGCAACGGGGCTGGCTGCAAAATTCTGTAACAATTAAGCGTAATTAATAATTACAGATGGGCGACGAATCAAATATACATTTATTAGCACCGGGAGTTAATATTCTAATTTATGAGGAGTAGCGACCAGAATTTAATAGTTTTGACGATTTATATTATCGGTGTCTCATACATTTTTAACCGCATGGTTGAATCCATCGACGATCAAATTAAGTTTGAGTTTAAAAAAGGAATCGTTGACGACCAACTCAAAGAGCAAAATCTCGACGATAAAATTGGGATTTCCTTTAAACTCAAACCTTCATATCCGATAGACGATTTGAAAGATTTAGGAATTAGCATTGAAAATAAATCTGAAAATATTGCCCTATACGTTGACTGGGACAACAGTTCTTTAGTAGTTGAACACAGCAAGCAATCGCGCCGTGTGATTCGGAAATCACCAGACTTAACCCGCGACTTAGCAGTACCTCAAAGTCCTAGCCTGATTGCTCCCAAGAAAACACTTTCTGAAACGGTGACAGCAGAAGATGTATTCGAGCGCGATAAAGAAGCTGGAACCTATTCAGCGAAAAAACCACTAATTGATATCAACGGATTGCAAAAAGGGCAAAAGAAATTGTATGACGACTTTATTAATAGAAGAAAGGAGTTAGACTTTTCCCTGCAACTGGTGCTAAGGATATCGGAAGTGCGTTTAGGTCTAGCCCCAGGTCGTGATTTTCCTCCCATTAGTATCATCAATTGTCCTTTCACAGTCAGAAAACTACCTTGGACTTACGCTCTACCTTGGAATAAAAAAAAGCAATAGCAACCAGACAGACTATGCCATCCAAGATTACACTTGATCTAAGGAGAGAGTAGACGCAGGTGGTTGCAGATCAGTCCTAGTCACTGGTTTGAGGAAAGTCCGGGCTCCCGAAAGACCAAACTTGCTGGATAACGTCCAGTGCGAGCGATCGTGAGGATAGTGCCACAGAAAGATACCGCCAGAGCAATTAAAAATTAAAAATTAAAAATGTAAAATGAGCAATCAATTTTTAATTTTTAATTTTACATTTTTAATTGATCTGGTAAGGGTGCAAAGGTGCGGTAAGAGCGCACCAGCAGTATCGAGAGGTGCTGGCTCGGTAAACCCCGGTTGGGAGCAAGGCGATAGGAACTACGGTTGGTCTTTTACCAGTTCCGCTCAATGAGAGCCGCTAGAGGCGTTTGGTAACAAGCGTCCCAGATAGATAACTGCCCTCGCAAGAGAACAGAACCCGGCTTATGTACTGCTCTCTCCCCCTTTTTTAGTGCTGAGTTTACAAGTTAGGAGTTAGGAGTTATTAGTTTGTCCTCTTTCCCCTGCTCCCTTTGTGCAATCTACGGTGTATACACAAGTCTTGCTGTAGCCATATCTTTGAGTTAATAAATCTCGTACTACGTTTCTATCCCGCCTCGGAATTCAGTTCAGGGCGCGATATGGGTCAGCGTGACAGATTCACTCTGACAAAAATTTGGGTAGAGAATTTTTCGACTTTAGGTCTTACGCAAAACTACACACGTAGGGGCAATTCATGAATTACCCCTACCTGAAAATTAATGTTTAGGCTAAAGTTTTGTGTAAATCTTGATTCACAGCATTCCCAGTATCTCTAATGCTGTATCGAGATGCCATTTAACCCGATAGAGTCCAAACAGCTTCTCTTGACTGTATCGTGCTGGGTACTCTAGCTTTCTTCCCTGCATCGTCACCTTCAGCAATGCTGACTGCTCCGGTGTTGGTGTTCCCATAGCTTCTAGGGTTGATTCTAGCGCTTGTACTTGAGATAGCATAGGAGACTTCAATCCTTTATTCTCTGATACTTGCTTACAGGCTATAACAGGGAAGGTCAGGAGTGCGTTAATGTAGGATGCCTTATCCGCAGGGTTCCCTATTGCTTGGATACCGTACTGTATCAGGCATAAATCGCGTAACGCTCTCAAGGTTTTAAGTTCTAATTCTGTGCGTGTAAACATAAAATAGAGTTACCTCTTGTAAAAGTGGGAATCGGTGGGCAACAAGTTTCTCAGGCTAAGATGCCCATCGATTTAATATTCTCCACTGATATACACGTGAAGAATAACTTTATTTGTATTTCTACATAATGTCTAAAAATAAAGGTAATCCAGATAACTTAAAGCCATTCACCACAGATAGAGAGCGACCACTAACTGAATATCTACATTTGCGTGTCACTAAGGAAATGAAGGAAGAGGTAAAAGCTAAAGACGATCCTCCTGAGTTTTGCCGTCAAGCTATTCAAGAGAAGCTAGATAGAGAAAAGTAGCAAAAAGTTGTTAAAGTGATAGTCCAATAACTTTTAAGATAGATAGCTAGTTACCTTCCCCTGCTCCCCCTGCTCCCCCTGCGTCCTCTGCTCCCCCTGTGTCCCCTGCCCCCCTCCCCTTATCATGTAATGCCTCTTGCTTATCCACGCCGTCAACGGCAACTCGAAAGTTTAGTCCAAAAATTTGGTTTGTCGCTAGAAGCACCTATCAAGTGGGAACTGCTAGATTTAGCGCTCACTCATCCCACTGTTTCTGATTCTGCAAATTATGAACAGCTGGAATTTGTTGGCGATGCAGTGGTGCGGCTGGTGTCGGCTGTTGTGTTATGGGAAAATTATCCCGATTGTCCAGTGGGGGATTTTGCGGCAATTCGTTCGGTGTTGGTTAGCGATCGCATTCTCGCCCAATTGGCCAGAGGTTATGGTTTGGAGTTATACTTGTTAGTTGCCGGTAGTGCTACGGCTGATAAAGTTGGTCAAGAGTCACGACTAGCAGATGCCTTTGAAGCAGTTCTAGGTGCGCTTTATTTAAGCACTCAAAATCTGGAATTGATTCGTTCTTGGTTAGATCCCCACTTCCAAGAATTAACAACAGAAATTCGCCTCGATCCTGCCAGACTTAATTACAAAGCTGCTCTCCAAGAATGGACTCAGGCGCAATTTAAAGTTTTACCAGAATATCGAGTTGTGGAAATCAGTCAGCCGCACCGTAATCAAGAACGTTTTATGGCTGAAGTGTGGCTGCACGGAAACAAACTAGGAGTTGGTAAAGGGCGATCGATCAAAGCTGCTGAACAAGCCGCAGCTAAGGTAGCTTTTTTAGCAATCCCGAAACCGGAAAATCACTGAAGCAAAAATACGGTTGATAAACTGATAATCAGTTGATTGTCAGTGGTCATTTGTCCCTAGTCCTTTGTATACAAATGACAAATGACAAATGACCACTGACGAATGATAAATAACTAATGACAAACCAAATTAAAATTGCTGTTATCGGAGTTGGGCGTTGGGGAGTGAATTTGCTGCGGAATTTTTTAGCACATCCCCAAGTAGTTGTAGTTGCTGTAGTAGATCCCCATCCAGAAAGATTAGCGACGGTAAAACAGCAGTTTAATTTAGATGATGATGTAGTATTAACAACCCAGTGGGAAGATTTAAAAAAAGTGCCGGGGTTGACAGGAGTTGCGATCGCAACTCCTGCTATCACTCACTATGCTTTAATTAAAGACGCTCTCCAAAACGGATACCATGTTTTAGCTGAAAAGCCCCTAACTCTTGACCCCGCAGAATGTCGGGAACTTTGCCAGTTAGCAGAGCAGCATCATTTAATACTCATGGTTGACCACACTTATTTATTTCACCCAGCAGTTGAGGAAGGGCAAACTGTAGTACAGGCGGGTAAATTAGGAGATTTACGCTATGGCTACGCGACACGCACCCATTTAGGGCCTGTCCGCCAAGATGTTGACGCGCTGTGGGACTTAGCGATTCACGATATTGCGATCTTTAACGCTTGGCTAGGTCAAATCCCTGTGAAAGTACAAGCAACAGGTACGGTGTGGCTACAGGGAGGAGTGGGGGAGCAGGGGGAGCAGGGGGAGCAGGGGGAGCAGGGGGAGCAGGGGGAGCAGGGGGAGCAGGGGGAGCAGGGGGAGCAGGGGGAGCAGGGGAGGGTAACAAAAAATTATTATTCTTCCTCATCCCCCCAGCAGGGACTTGCAGATCTGGTATGGGTAACACTGACATACCCAGATGGCTTTCAAGCTTATATTCATTTGTGCTGGCTAAATACCGATAAGCAGCGACGGCTGGGGATTGTAGGTAGCCTTGGTAGTTTGATTTTTGATGAAATGTTGCGATCGTCACCTCTAACGCTGCTACATGGCGAGTTTGAACAGCAGGGTAATCATTTTATTCCGGTAAATCAAAGGCAGGTAGTGCTGGAATTAGAACCAGGTGAACCATTGCAACGGGTTTGCTCCACCTTTGTTGTCTCTGTTATAAACAATACTCCCTCAGAGGTTTCGTCTGGCTGGGTAGGCACACAATTAGTAGAAATTCTTGCTGCATTAACGGTATCTCTTGAGCAAGGCGGCAAACCTGTTTTTCTTAACAACTCCTCTCGGCTGTAATTTTCTGTTAAATAAAACTTATCCAAAGTTTTCCTAACTACACCTTTAGAGGTTGTTTGAAAAGCGTTTTGCTGTGACTTTAGGCACTTTTAGATCCCTCCTAACCCCCCTTAAAAAGGCTACGGTGTACACACAAGTCTTTTAGAGTTGCCCTACAGCTTTAGATCCCCCCTAACCCCCCTTAAAAAAGGGGGGGACTAGAATCAAAGTCCCCCTTTATAAGGGGGATTTAGGGGGATCTTCAACGATTTTGGTTTTGTACAGAGATGTGTGTACAGCGTAGCTTAAAAAGGGGGAAGAATCAAAGTCCCCCAATTTATCGGGGGATTTAGGGGGATCTAAAACTATTTGATACTGACAAAAGGACTTTTAAAACATCCTCTTATACTACAGTCTACGAAGCTCTGAGGTTCATCAACGGAGTTAAAAGACTCATTCACAAAGCTCTGAGGTTCATTAACGGAGTTAAAAGACTCGTTCACCAAGCTCTGAGGTTCGTTAACGGAGTTCAAAGCCTCGTTTACGAGTATCAAAGACTCATTAACGGAGTTAAAAGACTCATTCACGAGTATCAAAGACTCGTTAACGGAGTTCAAAGCCTCGTTCACGAGTATCAAAGACTCATTAACGAAGTTCAAAGCCTCGTTAACAAGTATTTATCAAAAATTCATCCGATTTTTAGCGATTTTCGGGTAAGTCCTGATAAAATCAACCAACGCATGAGCATGATTATGCACAACCGTATATTTACTACTTTATTTTTAACCCTATCTCTAGCTACCACACCCCAGTTTGTAGTAGCTCAAAACAATATTGAACAGCTATTTAAACAAGGCGACGCTGCCGAAACACTTGGTAATAACTCCCAAGCAGAGACAATTTGGCGGAAAGTTTTACAAATTGAACCCAATAATGGCAAAGCTTATAACAATTTGGGTAATGCTTTGCGGCGAGAGGGGAAACTAGAGGAAGCCTTAGCCGCGCATCAGAAAGCGTTACAAATCAATCCTAGTGATGCCGAAGCTTACGTTGGTATAGGCAATGTGCTAAATGCTCAAGGGAAATTAGAGGATGCGATCGCATCTCACAATAAAGCCTTGCAACTCAACCCTAACTTGGCTATTGCTTACAACGGTCTGGGTAATGCGCTCAGTAACCAGAAGAAATCAGATGCAGCAATTGCCGCCTACCAAAAAGCAATTCAACTTAACCCTAACTATGCTATTGCTTATTACAATCTCGGCATTGTCCTAAGACAGCAGAAGAAATCAGATGCAGCAGTTGCCGCCTTCCAAAAAGCAATTCAACTCAACCCCAACTTTGCTATTGCTTACTACAATCTCGGCAAAGCCCTGGGAGAGCAGAAGAAATTCGATGCAGCAGCGGCCGCCTTCCAAAAAGCAATTCAACTTAACCCCAGCGATTCTGATACTTACGTCTTTTTGGGCTATGCCCTGTATGCACAGAAGAAATTCGATGCAGCAGTTGCCGCTTTCCAAAAAGCAATTCAACTCAACCCCAACGATTCTGATACCTACAACTATCTCGGTGATGCCCTAAGTTATCAGAAGAAATTCGATGCAGCAGTGGCCGCCTTCCAAAAAGCAATTCAACTCAACCCCAACAATTCTGATACCTACAACAATCTCGGTGATGCCCTAAGTTATCAGAAGAAATTCGATGTAGCAGTTGCCGCCTACCAAAAAGCAATTCAACTCAACCCCAACGATGCTATTGCTTACAGCAATCTCGGCAAAGCCTTGGGAGAGCAGAAGAAATTAGATGCAGCAGTGGCCGCCTTCCAAAAAGCAATTCAACTTAACCCCAACGATGCTACTGCTTACATCTTTTGGGGCGTGTTGCTAGCACAAAATAATAAATTAGATGCCTCTGTAGCCATCCTTCAAAAAGCCTTAAAATTACCAGAAAATATTATAACTTCCCCAAATAAAAATACTTCCGCTCGTAATATTTTGGGTTTAGTATTCAAATTACAAGGAAAACTAAAAGAAGCTATTGCAGAGTTTGACAAGGCAGAAGAGATTGACCCCCATTTTATCTATTCCAATAACAACAATAGAGAAGCACATCGATTATGGACAGAGCAACAAAATAAACTAGCCAGTGTAGAAGACGATCGCCAATGGTTGCCTAAGAACGATCCAACTGTACCCGTTAAGCGTTCTGTGGTAAGCATCACTGCGAATTTTCCTCTGAGTATTGATCGCCAGGGAACAGAGATCGGCACTGGTATAATAATTCAGCGAGAAGGCGATCGCACATTAATTCTCACTAATCGCCATGTCATTTTTGATGGCGATGAACAGGGTAAAAATATTCAAGTAGAATTTTTCAGTTCACCGCCACCCAACCGAGTGCGAATGCGGCGAGATGCCAAGCTGCTTAATATGACTTCTGTTGACGAACAACTCGATTTAGCCGTTTTAGAAGTTAGTGGTAATCTACCAGAAGATATCCAACCCTTACCCATTTCCAAAACTTCCATCACCCCAAAAATGCCGATTCGCATTATTGGTCATTCTGCTCAAAGAGGAGAAGATAAATCTTGGTCTATGCAATCAGGACAAATCAGCTATCAAAACCAGCGATTAGAAATATCTCAAACCGCACTCAAACCTGGTTATTCTGGTAGTCCTGTACTTGACTCGCAAAATCGGCTTTTAGGCATCGTCTTTGCCCGAAAAACAGTTGAAGACCGAGATTTAGCTTATCCCCTGTCTGAGATTCAAAAACAACTGTCCGCTTGGAATATTAATCAGACGCGATGAATCGCGTCTCTACAAGCTATGAATTATAAAACTATTCTTGTCAGTTTATTAATCGTTAGCTTCAGCCATCTTCCGGCTGTGGCTTCTTGTCCAGAAGGCAACCCTCAATCTACCGATTATATCCACCGCAAACCACCCAATCGATGCGAAGGTATCAAAGAAGAACAATTAAGCGGCAATAGCTTGAGCCTAATTTCCATTGCTACCCGCAACCTTGCGAGTTTCGGCAAAACTCTCACCCTAGAAATTCCGCAAATAAATGGAGGGAAAAACCCTCAAGTAAGAGTGCAATCGTTAGATGATAAATATCACTATCAATTAGATGACTTGTTATTGTCTAAGAATAGTTCAGGTTTCAGCTTTAGCTGGGATACTTACGTTCTCAGGGAAGCAAAAATACCAGCAAATAAACTCCGCGCTGTGGCATCCTACAGCCTTAATTCTCAACCTGTGTACGTTCCAGTCATCCTGGGGCAAACTTCTGGCAAGTATGAATTCGTTTTTTATTCCCAAGACAGAGTAAGATTTACCAATTTTGAAATCCTCCCCCAAGGTGAACAAGCAATTTATAGCACTTCCCGTCCTAACTCCAGAAGTGGTGAAACTATTTTTACCTGGGATGGGCGCAACGCCGCAGCAGGGCGCTATGAACTGCATTTCGTTGCTTTTATTGACCGCAGAAATGAACCTAGCGATCGCATCGAAAGGCGAATTGTATTTGAACATAACCCAAATTGGTTAAAATAAATCATGGCATCACGGCAAAAAGCCAAACAAAAATTTCCCAATTTCATCAAGATTCGCCAATGGTTGAATTTTCTGAAAACATATCTAATTGCTTTTTTGGTAGTCAGCACTTCAGCGCTAAAGCGCTTACTACGAACTATTGCAAATAATCAAAATTCCTTTTTGGTGCTACTCTTACTTTTATTTTTTACTATCCTCACCTTTGCCGCTATAGTACCCAGTACTCATACCTTTGAAGGTAATATCATTTCTGAAGAAATGAGTTTTATCTATAATGGAGAAGAATCAAAACTGTTCCTTCAAAATATTCGCGGCATCAAGGAACTAGAAAATGAAGGTAAACAAACGCTGACTTTCACAGGTAATTTTCAAAGTGAAACTTGGCCAGAAATTAATCAGTTAAATTCCTTACAAATCAAGCTTACAGATGGTGAGAGTAGATGGATTATTGTTCCTGCTAATCCTCAAGACACTAATCAAATTAGTCTCAATGAACTCCGGCTACAACCAAATACAAAGGTAACTGGACTCAGTTATGATTTTTTTCGTAATCAACTGGCTTTTTCTCTGCAACCTAACTCTAACTTAAATCAAGAAACCAACCCTAATGCATTAAATCTATATTTAGGCGAACAACCAATCAAAGTTATAGCCGAAGGTTACGAATTACCAGATTTAAAATTACCAAATCAGCCAGACAAGCAAAGCTCATTAGAATTTAATTTTACCCCAAATAATAAACTTTTTAACTTAGAACTCACGCAAAATAGCAAGATTTATATCACTCTAGGCAAAACTCCCAAATATGAATCAGAACAATGGTTTAGAGAAAAGATAAAAACCAAAAATGTTCAATTTATAGATGTAGATAGACCCGGTGAAGATTCCAAAGACGATTTAAATATTTCTACTATTGTGGAAGGCAAAATCCGCATGGCAGAACAGGAACGCGACATTAAACAAAATCAGTTTCTCATGGGAGAAGACCCTAAGATTCCTCTAAAAATTCAAGAAATACGCCATCTGCAAATTGTCCCTAAAAAGGGTATAGAAGCTCGCTTTTCTGGGGAAACTAAAGAGATTCAAATCGGTCTAGATCCAGATTTTCCAGTTTCCACAATACAGGGTAGCTGGTTAGATGGCGTTTTACCTCGTGATGCGATTATTGCCTTGTTCTCTTTTGGCGCTGCTACAGTTGCTAATCTTTTATCTTGGCTATTTAGTAACGTTTCTAAATCAGCATCAAAACCATAGCCATTAGGAGTTAAGAAGTTAGAGGCTATAGGACAATATGCTTGGGTTAAGGCTAAAGGACTTCCAAATAAAAAATATCCCAAAACTAACGCAAAAATCCTCTCTATTTCTCCTCTCTCTGTGTTCTCTGCGCGGCAGTCGCTCATGGGGGAAACCCCCAAGACCGCGCTGCCTTGCCTCTGCGGTTCGTTTTTGAGTTGGAAATCCCTAAAACTCTGTTACCAACGTTCCGTCTAACACACCCTACAGATAAGTAGTAATGCAAAATTAAATATACATTTGTCATTGCGAATGGAGCAAAGCGGAATGAAGCAATCCCAAAACCTTGAGATTGCTTCGCTACATTTCATTCCGCTCGCAATGACATAAATATTTTTGCATACGCACTTACTTATATTTTTCCAAAAATCAAATCGGATTCCTGTAGAATCCTTTAAGAAAAAGAATTCTCAATCCAAAATCTAAAATCCAAAATGGTATTACCTTTCAGAAGTCCCATTTGCGTAAACTTCTGCTTTTGGAAGACTTACCACAATAGTTTGCTGCGGTGAAATACTAATCTCGTAAGTATCCTTTGCAAGTAACACCTGAAACTTCATCAACTTATCTTTATCTACATCTATTTTTACAGATTTCTTGATCTCTAAAGTAGAACTTTCCCCAGACTCTTGTAGGCTAGGATAGTGACTTGCTTTTGCCCCCTCATTCCCAGAAGAAAATCCTAGATCCCCGATATTTTCATTTTTTTTGGGAACATTTAATAGCGAGATATCAATTAAGGGTAAAGTAATTTTCAGTGTCGTACCTTGATGAAGTCCTGTACTCTCAAGCGTAATACTCCCTCCCATGAGTTCGATTAAGTTTCGTGAGATTGCTAATCCTAGTCCAGTACCCTCAAATTGGCGCGTGGTTGTACCATTCACCATTACGAAGGGGCGAAATAGTTTATGCTGTTGAGTTGGATCGATGCCTATACCTGTATCTTTAACTATTACTACTACTTGAGATATACCATTACTAGATTTAATTTCTGTGGCAATAGTAATGCTTCCTACATCAGTAAACTTCGTAGCGTTGCCGATAACATTAATTAACACCTGCTTCAGTTTTGCCGCATCTGCATTAATTGGTATCGGTTCGGAATCTAACTCACATTTCAATTGCAAGCCTTTTTGTTGAACATTAACTGATTGTAAATTAATCACCTCTAACAATATTTGTCGGAGGTCAACAGGTGTATTGACAACTGAAAGCTTCCCTGCTTCGATTTTAGAAATATCGAGTAAATCG
Organism: Nostoc sp. KVJ3; assembly: GCF_026127265.1. Classification (GTDB taxonomy): domain Bacteria; phylum Cyanobacteriota; class Cyanobacteriia; order Cyanobacteriales; family Nostocaceae; genus Nostoc. The sequence continues at coordinate 2,370,056 of NZ_WWFG01000002.1, read as the reverse complement.
TTAATAATACCTAGCAAGTGAATCGTTGTTTCATCGGCACGTTTGAGGAAGTCCATTTCTTCTTCCCGGCTATCACATAAGCCATCTTCAACGAGGCGAATGCAGTTAATAATAATATTTAATGGGTTTCTCAATTCATGGGAAGTCGTCGCTAAAAACTGGCTTTTGATTTGATTCGCGCTTTTTGATTCCTTCCAAGCTATTTCTAGTTCTTCTGCACCAGCTTTGAGCCGTTCTACCATTTGGTCTAATGCTTGGGCTAGTTGATTGAATTCCCGGATTTGGAAATTGTGCGGAACCGGTTGTGCTGCATGGTGAGAGTGAATATTTAGAGCGTAATCTCGCAATTCTTCTACAGGACGTGCTAAGTAAGGAGCTAAATATAGAGATGCTAATAAACTTGCGCCAATCAAACCAACTGTCAAAACGATGAGAATTAGTTTGATTTCCTGTAAACCAAAAAGCGCATTATCAACACTGGTGATAGCTAAAACGATCCATTTTTGCTGCTGCTGTTGGGTGAGTGGATTTGCAATAGCCGTATAGCCAGCTACTAATTCTTTCCCCTCTGTAAAAGACAAATTGATTGAATCGTTTCGTCCCCCAATGGCATTTTTAATTATGCTCTTGAGTTGGGAAGCATTTGGGTGCTGATTGATATTAGTTCCCACCCAGTCTGTGAATGGGTGCGCCAAAATTGTGCCGTCTTCAGCAATCACTACCATAGCGCCTGTTAGCGATCCCGGCGGATTTTTGGTTTGTTGATACAATGAAGACTGAATACTTAAGCTATAATTTGAATTGTTCTTGCTATCGGAAACTGGCGCAGATAACACTACTTGTAGTTGATTTTGTGCGTTTCTTTTTCCAGTTATTCCTGCTTTTGGCGGGAAGATTGGTTTAACATCAATTCCGTCACTAGGCAAAGGAAATATTAACTCTCCAATTGGTTCATCGCCACAGCCACTAGCAATTACTTTCTGGTTGAGGAGATTTTTTAATTGGATACACTCAATATTAGCTGGAAGTTGTTGCTTTAACTGTGTGAGAATTTCTTGCTCTTTTATGGGAGAACTCGCCGGAATCACTGTCGTTTTGCTTACAGTCAGCAAATTAGCTTTTAAGATTGCGATCGCATCGCCAATTCTCTCCCCTTTACTGATGGCGCTTTCAGTTAAATTTTGACGCGCGGTTCCCAATATGCTAGAACGCGCCTTATTTAAGGCTACAAGCTCACCTACAAGTAAAACTGGAACGAACAGCAGCAATATTCTCGTTACTAAAATTCGACGAAAGGAAGATTGGCGGAAATTAGTCATCGAGTGTCTCACTTTGCATCTGCAAACCACAACAGCAAAGATATGTAATTAGAGTGACTAGATGAGACATTTTATTAAATTATCAGAATTTTATTTTCAATGTTTAAAAATAACAAATTGCTATCATTCAAAAAGAAACGTGGTATACCAAAACTCATATATGCCAGATGTGAAAGTGGTTTGTGTTGCATATAAATACAGTGATAAAATTGAAAAAAAGTAACTTGTAGGCATGGATTTTTTCTGATAATCTACACACGAACAAAGAAAATATTAAAACTATCAAATCAATTTAATGTTGCAACATCGTCCTCATACTACAGTTGTTTTAGCAATGAGTGTAGATGGCAAGATAGCAGATTTTAAGCGATCGCCTGCTCGGTTTGGCTCAAGGGTTGATAAAGCACACCTAGAAAAACAAATCGCTGCCTCTGATGCGGTTTTATTCGGTGCTTCTACTCTGAGAGCCTATGGAACAACACTTACTGTATCAGATCCAACTTTAGTAGAACTTCGGGCGCAAGGAGGAAAGCCCCCGCAGCCAGTTCATATAGTGACTACACACTCTGCAAACCTCAATCCGGAAATTAACTTTTTTAAGCAACCAGTTAGACGCTGGCTACTCACGACAGTAACGGGAGAATGTTTATGGAAAGAACGCTTGCAGACACTTTCCTCAACTCTGGGAACCGGAGCAAGGGAATATGCTCCAGAATTTGAGCAGATTCTGGTTTTTGAAACATCAATACGAGAAATTGACTTTCCCGCAGCTTTGAAACATCTAGCCACTATAGATATAACACGGTTGGTAGTCTTAGGTGGAGGTGAATTAGTCGCTTCCATGCTGGAGTTAGATTTAATTGATGAATTATGGCTAACTGTCTGTCCGTTAATTTTAGGTGGTAATACCGCACCCACACCCGTCGAAGGGAAGGGATTTTTAGCCGATTTAGCTCCCAAGTTGCAACTTATAGAAGTCTATACAGTTGATCAGGAAGTGTTTTTGCACTATCACCTACAACGACCAGCAGATTAGATTAGGCTATTTATTGAGCATTGGGCATCGGGCATTGGGAATTGGTTTTTCCCCTGCCCCCTGCCCCCTGCCCCCTGCCCCCTGCCCCCTGCCCCCTGCCCCCTACTCCCCTAACATGGTGGAACAACTTAAACCTCGCTATTCTGTCCTTTGGACAAACAAAATTGCTGAAGTACCCCAAAATGCCTGGAATGCTTTGGCAATGCCACTCAAAACGCCGTTTTTAGAATGGGAGTGGCTGAACAATATCGAAACCTCCCAGAGTGCTACAGCTAAAACTGGTTGGTTGCCAAATCACTTGACATTGTGGCGAGATAGAACGCTGATTGCGGCTGCGCCACTTTATCTCAAAGGACATAGTTCTGGTGAATTTGTTTTCGATCACCAATGGGCAGAGTTAGCCGATCGCATCGGAGTCCAATATTACCCCAAATTGCTGGGCATGACACCATTTACTCCTGCTGAGGGGTATCGGTTTTTAATCGCCCCAGGAGAAGATGAGGATGAAATCACGGCGATGATGGTGCATGAAATTGACACTTTTTGCTCCAAAAATCGGATTTCTGGGTGTCATTTTCTCTACGTAGATCCCCAATGGCGGCATACTCTGGAACGGCATGGCTTTACGACTTGGCTGCACCACAGCTATGTCTGGGAAAATGCTGGCTTTAAAACTTTTGATGACTACTTAAAGGTGTTTAACGCCAATCAGCGCCGCAATATCAAGCGGGAACGGAAAACTGTAGAAAAAGCAGGTTTGCGATTGCAACCACTGACTGGTGATGAAATTCCTCAGTCTTTATTTCCCTTGATGCATCAGTTCTATGCTGACACCTGTGATAAATTTGGCTGGTGGGGTAGCAAGTATCTCACACAACGTTTTTTTGAGCAGCTACAAGCCGATTATCGCCATCGAGTCTTGTTTTTTGCCGCATATAGCGACGAAGATAATTCTCATCCTTTAGGAATGTCCTTTTGTTTGTTTAAAGGTGACAAACTCTATGGACGCTATTGGGGAAGTTTCCAAGAAATAGATTGCTTACATTTTGATGCTTGCTATTATGCTCCCATTGAGTGGGCGATCGCTAACAATATCCAAATTTTTGACCCTGGCGCGGGTGGACGACACAAAAAACGGCGCGGTTTCCCGGCTATGGCTAATCACAGTCTGCACCGCTTTTACAATAATCGTTTAGGACAAATTATCCGTCCCTATATTAAAGAAGTGAATCAACTCGAACAGCAGGAGATTGAGGCCATTAATGCAGAGTTGCCCTTTAGCGAGAAAAATTCTTAAAACTATACGCACTTGGGGGTACGTTGTTTCAGGTTTTGATTAATCAATTATTTGATGGTAAATCGGCCTACGCTGTATGAGTACAATAGCGATCGCGCCCATTAAGTTTGGCATTGTACAGGGCTTGATCGGCGGAAAGGATAAGTGTATGTGGCTTGATGTCACAAGTGGGTATAACAGAACTAATACCCAAACTAACAGTGATGATATCCTTGATATCAGACTGTGCATGAGGAATAGCTTGATTGTGAATTGCTTGTTGAATACTTTGTGCTACTGTGATCGCTCCCGCTAAGTCAGTATTGGGGAGGAGTACCGAAAATTCTTCTCCTCCATAACGCGCTACTAAATCAGCCGGACGATGAACTGTCTGTTGCATTGTTTGCGCTATTCTGATTAGACAATCATCGCCTCCCAGATGGCCATAGTAGTCGTTGTAAGCCTTGAATTTATCAACATCCAATAAAACCAGTGATAGGGGTTGTTGTTCTCGTGTGAGGCGTTTCCATTCTGCTTGCAGTCGGATATCGAAGCAGCGACGGTTAGCCACCTGAGTCAAACCATCTAGATTTACCAGTTGTTCTAGTTTCTGATTTGCATCTTCTGCTTTTTCTTTAGCAATTACTAACTCTGCTGTTCTCTCCTGTACCCTGTGTTCCAAAGTTTCAAAAGATGTTTGTAACTGAAGTGCCATGTTATTAAACGATTTTGCCAATTGACCTATTTCGTCTTTTGAGCTGATTTTGGCGCGGATATCTAAGTTACCTGCGGTAAACAGGAAAACTATATTGGTAAGGTAGATTATTGGTTTTGTTAGCAGTTGTCCAATAGCAAAAGCGATGATTGTCACTACTGAAGCAATAAATGCAAATAGAAACATTGCGTCACGAATTTGCTTTTCTACAGGTGCGAGGGCAACAGCAACGGGCTGCGCGAACAACACTGACCAAGGTTGATATTTTAAACGAGCGATCGCAATCAGATTAACCTGATTACCAGTTCCTTTTAAAGATGCAATTAAATACGGGTTTTTATTATCCAAGGCTTGCTTAAGTTTTGACTCATTAGTTGCCAATTCTTTAACAGGATAATTACGCAAACGCCCTTCTCGTTGTAGTTTATTTACAACATCTAAAGGCAGGGGTACAATTGATTTAAAAAGTAGTTTTGGTGCAGTACTATGTGCCAGATAAATATTATTTTCATCTAAAAGAATAGCAAATGACTTTTCTCCAGCCCGTTCAGTTTGTCGAGTTACTAACTGCTGGACAACAGTAGCATTGTATGAAACACGCAATACACCTAATATATCTCCCTTAGCATTGCGAACCGGACTGCTAAAAAACAGGGTAACAAGGTCAGGAATTATTAGCGATCGCTTCATGCTAGAAACAAAGGATAACTCAGTTTGCAGTGGTTTGTTAAAATAATCTTGAACTGATTCATCTTTGCTGATGTTCAGTGTACGTGTATCTAATACATTTTTCCCCTTTAAGTCGAGCAAAGCATAAGAGATAATATTCAGCATATCTTTGCGACTGAGACGGATTAATGTTTCCGTGGCCAATTGCATTTCGGGGCTGTCATCTCGCTGTTTTGGAGTTAGGCTGAGGTAGGATGCCAAACCTGGTAAAAGTGCCTCTACACGCACGGCATTGAGATTTGCATCAATAAAAGCATCTATTCTGTTACTGGTTTCGTTAGCCGCCGCAGATAGGGCTTGTCTAGCGTTGTCAGTTAGTGCTTTTTCAGTTGTCTGTTTGTTGATAAATGCCAATAACAGCAATGGAATCAAAGCAACAATAAGAAAACAAGCAATCAACTTTGTCCGGATGCCGCCCAAAAGAGAGTGCTGCATGGCTTTAAGCTAGGAGGCAGGTTTTAAGAAGGAAGAGTTAAACAAAGTTTTTAGCTCAGGAATGCGTGTCACGTTTCCAGCGCGAATAAAAAAATCTTCATATATCTTGGCAGTTTTGTAGATGGAGTTAGGGTTGCTAGATTGAAATAAGTTTTGATTTTCACCTAAATCAGTTAAGTTTACTCCATCCAGAGAGATTGTATTGCTAGGAATTTTTAACGCTTTGCTGATGATAGTGTTTCCTTCTTGAACATTTGCTTTCCAGTAGGCCGAGGCTTGCAGCCATCCTCGCACAAATGCACGAATGTCTTCGGGGCGATCGCGGACTGTATCACCGCGAAAAACAATCATATCTATAATCAAGCCAGGAGTTTGTTTGCTGGTAAATATGATATGTCCTCCTAATTTAATAATTTGAGAAAGATGAGGTTCCCAAGTGTGTCCGGCTTGAATAACATTATTTTTCAGTCCTTGAGGAATTTCTAAAGCCTCTAATTTAACCAAATTCACATCATCGCTGGTTAAGTTGGCACTTTTCAACATCTCAGTCACGAAAACTTCGCTAAAACCGCCTAGATTTGCGCCTAATTTTTTGCCTTTCAAGTCAGCGACGGTTTTAATTTGTGGTTGGGCGACTACTACATCTGCTCCTGTTGATTCATCTATAACTAGCACGCCTTGTATATCTGGATTTGTGGTACTCAATATGATAATACTTCCTAAAGATAATGAAATACCGTCATAGTTACCTGCACTGAACTTTGCTTGTTCCAATTTGTTGTATAGTTTATAAATTATTTCCACATCTACACCTTGGGCTTTGAAGAATCCTTTTTCTTGAGCAATGATACCTGGATACTCCCCAACAAAAGATCCAAATTGTACTTTCAAGGGAGGACGTTTGAATTCGGTCGGTGCCCAAAGGTGACAAGCAAATAGTAAACAGATGGTAATGAGAAAAATACTAAGGTTTCTAAGTAGTGTCAACATTTATTGAGTAGCAAATATTGCTTAATATTTAATTCGCATCTAATAATTTTTCTCATTTCTTATAATCGAGAGATTATTACCTTTTTCTCATTTTTCAGCAACTCCTATTTGTTTAGTTTTTTCTATCAATTCGTAAGTCCTATATTTGCTTAACGGTCTTAACTGTCTTATCTGTCCTTGCGTTTTTCTAATGAAGCTGAGAATATAAAGGTAGGATAAGTCTCAATACTGTTCGGTTAAGGCAAGAGACGCGATTTATTGCCGTCTTTACAATAATCAGTCCTTCGTCCTAACGGCGATCTATTGCGGATTTTGGATCTATATATTGTCATCAAATAACCTTAACCAAAGCGTATTGCCATAAGTCCTGCTTAGTAGCCTTCATCTCTAACCTAAAAGACATTCATCCGTCAAACTTTTTTAAATTGTGAGTGCTTCATTTTGAGGTTTTCGGCATTATCCTGATAAACTTGAGACCTCATTGGAATTTCTGAATTATGAAAAATCCTACCCATAAAGAGATAGAGTTTTGGTCATCAGAAATAGGGTATATGGCATGGAGAAGAAGCACCAATGCCTCAAGTTAGGGGCGGCTATCCTTCTCCAGCCACTCAAGGGGATAGAGTTTAGCGCCGATTTTCTATTAATTTAGTATAAGTTCTACTTGATTTTGAGATTAAAATATCGTGACAAACAACTTAAATATCCAATCAGTTCTAACGTTTGATGGTCAAGATGATTACATAGATTTTGGCAAGAATGATATTGGTGGTGTCTTTGCTCAAGGGAGTTCGGTCTTTACGATTTTAGGATGGGTGAATCCTCATAGCCTAAGCAATAAAGCTACTACTTATGGAACACGCAATGTTTTTTTTGCTCGTTCTTCAGATAGATATAGTGATAATTTTGAGTTCGGCATCAGTGAAGCAGGGAATCTAGATGTCTACATTGATGAAGATGTTGACAATGTTATCAAAACCTTTGGCAATGGAGAATTAACTATCAGACAATGGCACTTCTTTGCCATTGTTTTTAATAGTGGTCAACTGACTATATATCTTGATGAGCATCAATATAATGGATCTTTGGCAGGTTCCTTTTTAAACAAAGCAACTAGTCGTGTGACGCTTGGGGCAACTTTACACAACCAGATATATTTTACAGGACAATTGGCTAACATTAGCGTTTGGAATTATCCCTGCTCGCAGGTAGATATCCACAGGTATCGCTATCAGCGTCTAGTGGGAAATGAACCAGGATTAGTAGCTTACTGGGCATTAAACGAAGGACAAGGGACAACTGTTCAAGACCAGAGTGGAAATGGTCATAATGGAACCTTACGTGGTAATCCTAGTTGGGATTTAACACAAATTACATTTGCGATCGCTCAGTCGTCAGCTGAAGACGAAGAAAAAAACCAGACAGTTGCAGAGGACAATCCTGTGGTGACGCTATCTGGTAGTGAAGATTTAGCCCAAGAAGAAGTACCGAAAGAGTCTCCCGACTTGAGCGAACTGTCTGTTGAGGTTCTTAATGTTGAGGTTCTTAACGTCGAAGTAACTACTATCGACGAAGCCGAATTGCAAGCAGAATCCGTTGAGGTTCCTCCCATTGAAGAAACTGACGTTGCTCCAACTCCTATTGTGGCAGCAACGACAACAGGAGTTGGGAAGGGAAAAAAAGGGACAAAGAAACAAAGCGAAAAATCTGCCAACATTCAAACCCCTGTAACTCCCCAAGCAAAGCAGCCAGAGAAAACCGAAAAAATCCTAAATAGTGAAAGCGATGTACCAGAGATATTAACTCAACAGCGATCGCAAAAAACTATAAATCCGAAAGCTAACCCCAAATATAAAATACTTGCCATAGATGGAGGTGGTATTCGGGGTATTATCCCAGCGCTGATTTTAGCAGAAATAGAAAGGCGGACACAAAAGCCAATTTTTAGCTTGTTTGATTTAATTTCTGGCACTTCAACCGGAGGAATTCTCGCACTCGGACTAACTAAACCCCGATTGAATTCAGATTTATCTGACAACTTACCAGTCGCCCAATACAGTGCAGAGGATCTTCTGCAAATATATCTTGAGTATGGGGCTGAAATCTTTTATGAGCCATTCTTTGAAAGAATACTGGGTGATTTAGAAGATATCTTTGTTCAGCCTAAATATTCTTCTGAGGGAAGAGAGGAAATTTTAAGGCAATATTTTGGCGATAGCCTTCTAGAAAATAATCTTAAAGAAGTTTTCGTAACTAGCTATGATATAGAGCAGCGAATTCCCGTATTCTTTACAAACAAAATTGAAAAACAACAGACGGTATCTAGAAGCTTTCGCAAGTTATGTTCCGGTATTACACTCGCAGATGCAGCACTTGCAACTAGCGCGACTCCGACTTATTTTGCCCCCCATCGGGTTCCTACTTCTAATAATATCAACGGGTTTTATGCTTTAGTTGATGGCGGAGTGGTAGCTAATAATCCAGCAAATTTGGCTATTGTAGAAGCGCAAATTAGTAGACAAGAGAAAAAACAACTCCTCAATACAGAAGATATTTTAGTAGTTTCATTAGGTACTGGTTCCCTGACAAGTGTCTATCCTTATAAGGAAGTCAAAAAATGGGGACTATTGCAATGGGGAAGACCTCTTTTAAATATTGTGCTTGATGGTGGTAGCGAAGTGGTTGCGGGAGAATTGGAACGGTTATTTGAGTCTAGTAGCAAAGAAACGAAAAGTTCTTATTATCGGTTTCAAACATTCTTACCCCAAGAACTGGAAGCAATTGATAATGTCAAACTAGAAAATATTCGCCAGCTACAAGCATTAGCCCATAAACTGATTGCAGAAAAAAGTCAACAAATTGATGAGTTGTGTAGTATTTTGTCAAATTAATTGCGTAGGTTAAAGACTCTTGATTTTCTCTTAGAGGATGTTTGAAAAGTCCTTTTCTTAGTAGCAAAATGTTTTAGATCCCCCTAAATCCACGCCACGTGCTTCAAGTCGGGGAACCCGCCCAACGCAGTGGCTCCCCTTAAAAAGGGGGACTTTGATTCCAGTTCCCCCCTTTTTAAGGGGGGTTAGGGGGGATCAACAAGTGCCTAAAATCACAGCTAAATACTTTTCAAACAATCTCTTAGAGACTTCCAAGTTAAAAAATCTCCCAAAACTGACACAAAAATCCTGACTTTGACAGGGGGAACTGAATTAGCGCAGTTAGTCAACTCTCGTTTAGCAACGGTTGCTCGACGCTATCAATTAGCGATGGGAGTTGCTTCGCAACGAATTGTGATTGAACAGCCTCATTTAGCCCCTACTTTTGCCGTGCGTTCCTTTGCTCCTGATATTCTGTAGTTAGCTGCGATCGCCACGCCACTATTTGGAATGAAAGTATAATTTATAGCTAATTAGAGAATTATTTTTTAAGTAAAAGCAATCACAAATATCTGAAAGATATAAAGAATGCTAAGTAACATAGGAATTACACTTGATATAGAGTGTAAAAATATTAAAGAAAGAAATTTTCTTTTTATAGTGCTTATGGATTTAATAGTTGAAGATTTAGCCGCAATTGATGATAAACTTTCGCAGCGTCATATTGACCTCGATCCGGGTGGGTATTTTATCATTTACTTGGATAAAGACGCACGGTTAATTTATGCCAAGCATTTTACAAATGTGATTGATGAGCGTGGTTTAGCTATTGATCCAGAAACAGGGAAGGTAATTCCGGCGCGAAAAAAGGTAGAACGAACTTACACAACGGTTTTTAGCGCCAGAACGGCGAAAGAACTTTGCGTGAAAATTTTTGAAGAAACTCAGCCCTCTCCTGTAACTCAATTAGATCATGCAGCTTATTTAGGTCGAGAATTTGTTCGGGCTGAGGTGGCTTTAGTAACAGAACAAGACTATATTCAGGATTAAGCCAATTTTAGATTTTTATAGGACTTACGCAAAATCATGAAAAAACGAACCGCAAATGACGCAAAGGACACAAAGAAATAAGAGTTTCAGAGAGTTTTTGCGTAAGTCCTATTTTAATTTTGGATTTTTCCTTCAATCTAAAATCTAAAATCTAAAATTGAATGACTCCCAACTCTCCCATTACCCATTAGATGATGGCTGATTTATCTGATAAATGTAGTAAGTCGCCATTGGGATAACGGTGGCGGCAATTAACAATCCTACAACCCAAGCAGTAGCATTACCTTGGTTGGTTTCTTCTGCTTTCTTATAAGTACCTTCTACCTGCACATTGTCAGTGATTTGGGGTGGGCCTGGATCGGCTTTTCCAGAGAGGACTGCTACAAGGCGATCGCTTGCATCTAAAAATGCCTGGTTATATTTGTTACCATTACGTAACGGCACACTTACCGTTTCAGTCGCTACACTCTCGGCAATAGAGTCAGTGAGTAAAGGCTTGACTTGATCCCCAGTAATAATGGCAGTGCCATTGGTAACTGTATCAATAACCAATAAAGTTTGATTAGCTTGGGCTTCTTTTGTGGGAAACCATTTTTTAAACAACTCTTTGGTGAAGCTTTCTGGTGTTTCACCGTAGTCGAGACGGCGAACAGTAACAATTCTCACTTCCTGATCTGTTTGCTTTGCCAAATCCTCGAAAGTGCTGCTAATCTTACCTTCATTTAAACGGCTGATGACATCAGCTTGATCCAACACCCAAGTCTTATTTCCTGCTGTGAGGTTGGGTATTTGATCCACGCCTGTGGCTAAAGCTGGCGTGGTAAACAGCGAAACTGCTAGAATAACCGTCACCAATGGTAAAATTAGCCGGATGAGATGTTTTTGACTGTTAAATACTTGTTTGAGGAGCTGTTTCATCGTGTGATCCCTAAGACAGACTTGCACCAAAAATACTACAGAACCAGTGCAAAAATCACCTGGTTCACAGTTTTCTCCAGTATGAAATTTCTGCTACTGCCAGCAGATATGTATTTTACAGGATTTTTTTGATTGCATAAACTTGTTCTGAGGGCAGTTGCAAGCATTACAGCAGATTGCGAGTTGGTGAGGTACAAAAATACCCCACCCTAACCCTCCCCTTATAAAGGGGCTACGGTGTACACACAAGTCTTTTAGAGTTGCCCCACAGCTTTAGATCCCCCCTAACCCCCCTTAAAAAAGGGGGGGACTAGAATCAAAGTCCCCCTTTATAAGGGGGATTTAGGGGGATCTTCAACGATTTTGGTTTTGTACAGAGATGTGTGTACACCGTAGTTATAAAGGGGAGGGAACTAGATTTCTTAATCCCCCCAATATATCGGGGGGATTAAGGGGGGTAATTCACCGTAGCCCCAAGCATTACTTCATTTACTTGCAAAGTGCTGTAACTTGACAAGAAATACCGCCCCTTTTGAGAATTAACCCAAATGTTTAGGGCGGAATTTGCAAACCATCTAGAAATAATATCGTATAATCAATATTTTTGGCAGAATCAAGCATAATTTTTCATATCTGCAAATAGCTTTTGATGCTGTACCCCTTGATGGGTGATATCTGCATTTTTTTGAAATTTTAGCCTATATGCAAGTAAGTAGTCAGACAGAATTAATTACACAACATCATTAGAAATGACGCAATTGCAAGCCTTTAGGATTGCTTTACTTTATTTTATTACCCTCGCAATGACTGTAAATATTTTCGTCTACCTACTTATAATATATAGATGACTATAATTTTAACTAACGACGATGGTATTGATGCCCCTGGTATAAAAGCTCTCATCAAAGCTGTAAAAGGCAAAAATGTTATTATTGCTGCTCCTGCTGATCATCAATCTGGCTGCGGACATCAAGTAACCACTACTCGCGCCATCAACCTCCAACGACGTTCTGAGACAGAATATGCGATCGCAGGGACTCCCGCCGATTGCGTGAGAATTGCAATAACACAAATCACCGCAGATGTCAATTTTGTGCTTTCAGGGATCAATGCTGGGGGAAACTTGGGAGTTGATGCCTACATTTCTGGTACTGTGGCTGCTGTGCGGGAAGCCGCAATGCACGGTATTCCCGGAATTGCTATTTCCCACTATCGCAAAGCCAAGCAGAATTTTGATTGGGATTTGGCCGCCAAATTAACAGCTGAAGTTTTAGCAGACTTACTCAAGCGTCCCCTAGAATCGGGAAGCTTCTGGAATGTAAATCTACCGCATTTGCAACCAGGAGAGGCAGAACCTGAAGTAGTGTTTTGCCAAGCCTGTACCAAACCTTTACCCGTAAACTATCGAGTTGAAGGCGATGATTTTTATTATGTAGGGGAATATGGCAAACGCGATCGCACTCCTGGTAGCGATGTGGATGTATGTTTTTCCGGCAATATCGCGGTAACACAGTTAAGGGTTTGAAGATTTAATCTAAAATCCCAAATTGCGATTATTTATCTAATGAGTGTTCCAAAAAATAAATGATCCAAAACCCGTCATTGCGAGCGAAGCGAAGCAATCCCAAGGGCTGTGATTGCTTCGCTTCGCTCGCAATGACAATTGGGCATTTTTTTACTTGGAGTACTCTAATGCTTATCTAATGCTTGAAAGCGAATAGATGACATTACTGTAAAGTGACCTTTTAAGGAGTATTTATGTCACAGTTGGAGCAAGCAGTGCCAGACACCTTTGTAACCACCAGCTTAGAAAATCTTCCTAATATTTTCGACCAGGTTGAGGCTTTAGCCAAGGACTTTGCCACCCGTGCAGGGGTACACGACAAAGACGGTTCTTTTCCCTTTGAAAATTTTACAGCTTTGCATAAAGCAGGATTACTCAGTCTCACCATTCCACGGGAATTAGGTGGTGAGGGTTTAGGGCTGGCAACTATCTGCCGAGTGATTGAAGGGATAGCGCGTGGGGATGCTTCAACTGCGCTAGTATTGACCATGCACTATCTTCAACATGCCAATGCAGCCCGTAGCCGTCGCTGGCATCCAGAGGTATATAAACGCCTGTGTCGTGAATCAATCGAAGGCATTGCCCTGATCAATGCGGCCCGTGTCGAACCAGAGTTAGGAACACCAGCTAGAGGTGGATTACCTGCCACAATTGCCGAACGGACAAAAGAGGGTTGGCGTTTAACAGGCCATAAGCAATACACCACGGGTAGTCCCATTCTCAGTTACTTTGTTGTTTGGGCGCTGACAACTGAGGATGCACCCCAAGTTGGCAATTTTCTAGTTCCGCGCGATTTACCTGGTTTGCAAATTGTCGAAACCTGGGATCACTTGGGGATGAGGGCTACAGGTAGCCACGATCTGATTTTGGAAAATGTATTAATTCCCTTAGAGTATGCCCTAAATATCAATCCCATATCTGCTGTGCCATCCTTTGATCCACTGATTTCCACTTGGGGCAGTTTGACCATCAGTGCGTTATATCTTGGTGTTGCGACTAGTGCGCGAGACTGGCTTGTTAAATATCTGTGGGAGCGATCGCCTTCTAATCTCAAAGAGCCATTGGCAACTTTACCACGCTTTCAAACTGCCGTGGGTGAGATAGAAGCATTGCTGTTTGCTAACAATAGATTAATTTATAGTTTGGCTGAAGATATCGATCGGCGCGAGTATGAGTCCAGCGTAGGATTACAGTCACAAGCTGTTAAATATCTCACCACAACTAACTCAATTCGTGCTGTGGAGATTGCCTTAGAATTGACTGGTAATCCTGGGATGTTAAAAAAGAATCCTTTAGAGCGACACTATCGTGACGTTCTATGCAGCCGTATTCATACACCGCAAAATGATGTTATTTGTCAGTCATTAGGGAAGTCGGTGCTGAAAGTCAAGTGATTGGCGAGTCAGGGGGTAGGGGGCAGGGGGCAGGGGCAGGGGGCAGGGAGAATTAATTTAACAAGTTTCTTTCCCAATGCCCAATGCCCAATCAGTATCCTGCTTTCTTGTCTACGATGTTCCGTAAGGGCTTGCCAGTTTGGTAGCGTTTAAGATTGTCGATAAACAGTTGTGCTATGCGCTCTCTCAAGCGTGGCGAAAGGGCTGAACAATGGGGTGTAATAAAGGCGTTTGGCAACGACCATAAGGGACTTTCCGGTGGTAGAGGTTCTGTAGCCATAGTATCTAATCCAGCACCAGCAATCCATCCTTCACGTAGTGCAGTGAGCAATGCGGCTTCATCCACGATCGCACCACGAGCAATATTAATTAGGTAAGCAGACTGACGCATAGAGCGCAATGCAGCTTCATCGATCAAGCCTTTAGTTTCTGGAGTTAGTGGCGTAGCAATTACTACATAGTCGGCTGCTGGCAGGAGCGATCGCCATTCATCAGCACCTACAATCTTGTCAAAATTTGGTAGGGGTTCGGGATGACGGCGACTACCCCAAACTTTAACACCAAAGGCTTGAGCGCGAGCCGCGATCGCTTGACCAATATTCCCAGTACCGAGAATTAATAAAGTCGCGTCTGCTAACTCTTCAAGAAATACACCTCTTACCCAAGTGTGTGCATCCTGCAAAGTTTGCAATTTCCGCAGATTCTTGGCGTGATACAGCATGAATGCCAGTACAAATTCCGAAATTGGAATCGCATGAACCCCTGCGCCATTAGTGAGAATAATATCCTTTTGCAAAAAATTTGGCGTGAGGATATGATTCACGCCAGCACTCGGCGACTGTTGCCAACGCAGCCTGGGCGCTGCTGTCAGCACTTTGTCAAGAGTAGAAGTTTTGAGGTAAAATCCGTTCACATAAACTTCTGCATCACTGGCATCACCATCAAGATTACCTTCACTATCCACCTCCACAACATCTATATCAGATGGTAGGTGTGGCTCAATATCAGCAATGAGATGATCGGGTAAAATTAGTTTGACCATTTGCTACTCCTTAATTCCATTTTGGATTTTTAATTTTGGATTGTGCAACCCAATC
Organism: Nostoc sp. KVJ3; assembly: GCF_026127265.1. Classification (GTDB taxonomy): domain Bacteria; phylum Cyanobacteriota; class Cyanobacteriia; order Cyanobacteriales; family Nostocaceae; genus Nostoc. The sequence goes on along the minus strand of NZ_WWFG01000002.1, from coordinate 2,354,663 downwards.
GTCAATACCTCTTCATTTTTAATTTTTAATTTTTAATTTTTAATTCTTTAGTATCCCGCTTCCTTATCTACTACATTTCGTAACGGCTGACCAGCTTGGTAACGCTTCAGATTGTCGATAAATAGTGCTATTGAACGCTGTTTACTTTTTGGTGAATGACCGGAAGTATGAGGTGTAATAAAGATATTTGGAAGTGACCACAAAGGACTTTCTGGTGGTAACGGTTCGGAATTAACTGTGTCTAATGCTGCACCTGCAATCCAACCTTGAGTGAGCGCTTTTATTAATGCCGATTCATCAACTACGCCACCGCGAGCAATATTAATTAGGTAAGCATGATTTGGCAGCGCTCGCAATACAGATTCATCAATAAATTCTTTGGTTTCTGGAGTTAGTGGTGTTGCAATCACTACATAATCAACCTCTGGGAGGAGCGATCGCCATTCATCAGCACCCACTACTCTATCAAAATTTGGTAGCTCTTGGGGATGACGGCGACTGCCAATAATTCTTAAGCCGAAGGGTTTAGCACGGGCAGCGATTTCTTGACCGATACCACCAGCACCGATAATTAGCAAAGTCGCATCTGTCAACTCTTCGATAGCAAAGCCTCTTTTCCAGTGACGTTCTGCCTGTAAAGCATATAATTCTGGCAGGTGTTTGGCATGAGCCAGTATATAAGCGATCACAAATTCTGCGATCGGAATTCCATGTACTCCAGCCCCATTTGTGAGGATAATATCTCTTTCCAAATAAGTTGGTGTCAAGATGTGATTCACACCTGCATTTGGTGCATGATGCCAACGCAATGTAGGTGCTGCTGCTATTATTTTATGGAGCGTCGGACTTCTAGATAAAAACCAACTGAAATAAACTTCAGCATCGCTAGCATCCCCATCTAAATTTCCTTCAATATCTACCCTAACAACCTCTGTATCAGGCGGTAGATGAGGCTCAATGTCAGCAACCAAATCGAGTGGCAAAATGAGCTTCATTGTAGATTACCTCTTCTTTCTTTACAGGATTATCTCTGGAAATTGCCTCTGTTTTATAAAAAACTGAGTGCCATTTTTTCTTGGTATAAATTATGATATTTAGTAAGAATTTAGCTCTTTTTACTTAATCTTTAAATACATAAGCTCCAGATCAAAATATTGATTATTAAATTTATACGCCATTTTCTCTAATCCATATATTTGGAAACCCAACGATAAATAAAGTTGTTTTGCGAAGAAATTATTTTGAACAATATCAAGCAATAATATTTCTATCTCAATAATAGTTTTTGCTCTTTCAATTAATTCATTTAGTAATAATTTACCTATACGTTTTCCTCGATATTCTTCTTGAACATACATACTACTAATATATGCTTTATGCCTGAGTTTTATTCTTGATTCTTGGTGAAATGCGACTATTGCAATTAACTCTTTATCCTCAAAGCAGCCCAAAATAAAGTTGTTGTTATCTATTGAGATTCTATCCCGAAATTGTTCTATCGTCTTAATTGCTTCTTCTTGATATGTTGTACCAAATGAATCTGGATTTCTATATAAAGCTTCTAATCTGATCTGTCTATAATTTTCTGCATCATACCTTGTTAATTCTTTAATTATCATTAGATTAATTAGAAATAATAGATATTTATTGTTTATTTTTAATAAAATAATATAAATTAATAGTTATTATGTTCTTGTTTATCTAAGTTGTGAATATAGAGAAAGCACCCAGAGCCGCATAGAGGTATTTTGAGTGTTAAAAATATTTTTTGATTGCTATAGCTGTTTTTTAAGAGGAAGTTATAATCTCGAAGTAGCCTATTTACCACGGCTACCTCAAGCATCACATTAATCAACTAAGCAAAGCTCAATATTAACTACTCAACTGCAATAATTGGTTGTTTGGCTGATTACTTTCATTGTTCATTACTCGCTGGAGAACTGCTTCTCTAATATTAATAAATACTTCGCTACTTCTATCTCGTGGGCGTGAAAGTTTCACAGGTAGATCGAGAGAAATTTGTCCTTCATCAATCACTATCACTCGGTCTGCCAAAGCTACAGCTTCTTCTACATCGTGAGTTACCAAAAACGCAGTAAATCTCCGCTCTTGCCACAGATTCTCAATCAAATTCTGCATTTCTTGGCGAGTTAGAGCATCTAATGCTCCCAAAGGTTCATCTAACAATAACAAACGGGGTTGACTGACTAACGCTCTTGCCAATGACACCCGTTGTCGTTGTCCACCAGATAAAACATAAGGCCACTCATCAGCCCTATCTTTGAGTCCGACTTTATTGAGTGCCCACAAAGCTTTTTCACGCCAATCGCCTTGTAGACCTAACCCTACGTTTTGGATAACGCGCTTCCACGGTAACAAACGAGGATCTTGAAACATTACTCTTACAGAGCCGCTGAGTCTACGCAGTGGTTCTCCATCCAATAGTATTCCACCTGAACTTGCTTTATCTAATCCTGATATAAGACGCAATAAAGTACTCTTACCACAACCGCTACGTCCGACAATAGCGACAAATTCACCTGGTTCAACTTCTAAATTCAGCGAATTTAAAACAGTTTTCTTACCAAAAGTCTTCGTCAAATCCAAAATACTTAGTTGCGTGCCCTGTATATTAGAACTCACTTGCAAAACCTCCTGTTTTTAGAGAAATTGAGATTTAATTATTTGGTGAAATATAGAACTTAGAATTCACCCTCAAAATTAATAGAAGTCAAAAGTTGAAAAGTTTTAATTTTAACTTTTGGCTAATTTGGTATTTATGACTTTTGATAATTGGGATTCCAAGCCAAAAATTTTGTTTCTAATCCTCTGGCAACAGCATCTGCTAATTTACCCAGCAGTGCATAGATCACAATACTCAAGACCACAACATCGGTTTGCATAAACTCGCGGGCATTCATTGCCATATAACCAAGTCCAGAATCTGCTGCGATCGTTTCTGCCACAATTAATGTCAGCCACATAATCCCCAAAGAAAAACGGACACCAACGAGAATCGAAGACAAGGCTCCTGGAAAAATGATTTGCCACAGAAGTTGCGGTGTTTTCAATCCATAGACTTTTCCCATTTCAATCAGTCCAGGATCAACACTACGAATACCATGAAATGTATTGAGATATAAAGGGAAAAATACCCCCATAGATACTAGAAATAATCTAGCTTGATCGCCAATACCAAACCAGAGAATTACCAACGGAATTAATGCCAAATTAGGGATAGTTCGGAGCATTTGCAGGGAACTATCTAATAACTTTTCTGCCACACGAGAAAAGCCATTGAGCAATCCTAAAGCGAACCCAATGCTGCCACCAACTATAAAACCAGATATTGCCCGCCCAGCACTAATTGCTATATTTTGAAACAGTTCTCCGGTGGAGCCTAGTTTAATTGCTGTAACGATTACGCCACTGGGGGCTGGTAAAATTCTGGTTGAGAGTAAACCAGTTCTGGAAGCTAATTCCCAAAGTAATAGAACTAGAACGGGCACAATCCAGGGAACTATTTTTTCAATTTGCGGGTTTTCTAATACCTCGCTCAGAGAGATATTATTGTCTCTTTTGCTGTGTTTAAAGGTAATAGTCATGGAATTTTAGATTTTGGATTTTGGATTTTATATCTACGCAAGTATGAATCTATAAGCATTGTCAAGACAATTCGTAATTTGCTCTTTAATTACGAATTATTCATGAAGCACTTGTTAGGTGTTTAGCAAATTTTTCAGTGGCAACGATTTCGCTAATAGTACTCAATACTGGTGGCGTTAGTGGTGTAGTTTCGCTCTGTAAAGGTAGGCGGGGAAATAATAATTCGGCGGTGCGATATGCTTCTTCTAAATGGGGATATCCAGAGAATACGAAAGTTTCTATCCCCAAATTGTGATATTCCAGCATCCTCGCGGCAACAGTGTCAGGATCTCCAACAAGGGCCGTACCAGCACCACCCCGCACCAAACCAATTCCTGTCCAGAGGTTGGGGCTAATCTCTAAGGCTTTTCGACTACCACTATGTAGTTGACTCATCCGCCGCTGTCCTTCAGAATCAGAATTAGCCAAGCTCTCTTGAGCTTTTGCGATCGCATCGTCATCAACATACTTAATTAGCTCATTGGCAGCATCCCAAGCCGCAGACTCGGTTTCTCGCACAATTACATGCAAGCGAATCCCAAAGCGGACTGTTCTACCTTGTTCAGCCGCTAGTCGCTTAACTTCAGCAATCTTTTGGGCAACTTGTTGTGGAGGTTCACCCCAAGTCAGGTAAACATCTATATGTTTAGCAGCAACCCGCTTCGCAGCAGCAGATGAACCACCAAACCATAAGGGTGGATAGGGTTTTTGTACTGGTGGGAATAAAAGCTTACCACCTTTGATATCTAGGTAATTTCCTTTGAAATCCACTGTTTCCCCACTGACCATACCCCGCCAAACTGTGAGAAATTCATCGGTTAAATCATAGCGATCGTCATGACCAAGATGTAAACCATCCCCAGCTAGTTGCACCGGATCTCCACCTGTCACTACATTAATCAATAATCTTCCTTTAGAAATCCGGTCAAATGTTGCTGCCATCCTAGCCGCAGCACCTGGAGAAGTAATTCCTGGGCGAATTGCCACAAGAAATTTCATCTGCTTGGTGACAGATATGAAAGCGGCAGCAGTTATCCAAGCATCCTCACAAGAATTACCTGTGGGTAACAATGCGCCCGTGTAACCTAAATTATCCACAGCTTGAGCAATTTGCTGCAAATAATCAGGTGTGGCAACACGAGAGCCAATATCTGTGCCTAAATACCGTCCGTCATGAGATCCAGTAGGAATAAACCAGAGAATTTGCATATTTATCAGGGCATGAGAGCAAAATATACGATTATCCGATCGAATTACCGTACTTTATAGTCAAAATTTTACCCGATATTATCTAAAAATCAAGCCTAATTTAACTATTAGTAAAAAAGGGCTACCAGAAGAACTAACTCCTTAGTTAGCAATTATGACAGCTTTATAGTCAGGATTGCTGTGTTGAAAAATACAAGTTACGCCTAATGTGAATTAGAAACGCCTCTTATCCTATGAGGGTTTCTATATTGTGGTAAAAATACAGTGCGCCTCCTGTAATAAGTAGTTGGAACCTAGAGAAAGATTGGATGTATACACAAAAACTCTAAAAAGCAAGGCTCTTCGGATAGATAAGAAAAAGCTTTTTACATAACTTTACTATTAAATTCATTTCCTGGAGTACTTGCTTTTTAGCGAAAACTGTGAAATGCTTTGTTATATCGTAAAATACGGTAAATCGATCAAGTTAAAGTTGTTTATAGAAAATAGTCTAATAACAACCTGTCTTAAAGAACCATTGGGCCTACTGATGAGCCGTCAAGTAGGCAGACAAACAGACTTCTGATATGAATGCTAGTGCGGCATCGGTGGGTTGAAGACTTGATGCTTAAGACTTTATCGATGAGGGAAATTGTAAATGCTGAAGACGTTAACAACCGATTTTGAACTCGACTTAGAAGCAGATGTGCTTGTGATTGGAGGTGGGCCAGCTGGAACTTGGGCAGCTTGGAGTGCTGCATCAAGTGGAGCTAGAGTTGTCCTCGTAGACAAAGGATATTGTGGTACGACTGGATGTGCTGCGGCATCTGGTAATGGTGTGTGGTATGTACCACCCGATCCAGAAGCACGAGAAACTGCAAAGGCGAGTCGGGAATCATTGGGTGGGTTTTTATCCGATCGCAGTTGGATGGATCGGGTACTCGATCAGACCTATGCAAACGTCAATCAGTTAGCAGAGTGGGGTTATCCCTTCCCTACCGACGATGAAGGCAAACCCTATCGGCGATCGCTCCAAGGGCCAGAGTACATGCGCCTGATGCGGCGGCAAATTCAACGCGCTGGAGTCAAGATTTTAGACAACAGCCCCGCCTTAGAACTACTGGTAGATGACGATGGTGCTGTTGCTGGTGCAACAGGTGTGAATCGTCAGACTGGTGAGAAATGGATAGTGCGATCGCAATCTACAATTATCGCCACAGGCGGCTGTGCGTTTCTCAGCAAAGCGTTAGGATGCAACGTCTTAACAGGGGATGGTTATTTAATGGCGGCAGAAGCAGGAGCCGAGATGTCTGGTATGGAATTTTCTAATGCTTACGGCATCTCCCCCGCCTTTTCTTCAGTTACCAAAACCCTGTTTTATAATTGGGCAACTTTCACCTACGAAGACGGTACTGTAATTCCGGGGGCAAGTTCTCATAGACGGTCAGTAATTGCCGAGACATTACTACAACAGCCAGTTTACGCCATCATAGACAAAGCAGCGGAATCAATGCGGGCATCTATGCGTCTAGCACAGCCCAACTTCTTTTTACCCTTTGACCGTGCAGGTATCGATCCATTTACTCAACGTTTTCCGGTGACTCTGCGCCTAGAAGGAACTGTGCGCGGCACGGGAGGAATTCGGATTGTAGATGAGAGTTGTAGTAGTTCTGTGCGGGGACTCTATGCGGCTGGAGATGCTGCTACACGTGAACTGATTTGTGGTGGATTTACGGGCGGTGGTAGTCACAACGCAGCTTGGGCAATCTCTTCTGGCTATTGGTCGGGGAAATCGGCTGCTGAATATAGCCGTAGTTTGGGAGAATACAAAACTCAACGACAAGTTAAGGGTGTTGGGGAGGTAGGATTACATAGTGGGAGCGATCGCTCTCAAACTTTGGCAACTGATGAAATTATTCAAGCAGTTCAAGCTGAAGTATTTCCTTATGAAAAGAATTATTTCCGTACAGAACAAGGCTTAACCGAGTCTTTGGGTAAGCTAAATCATCTTTGGCAAGAACTTCGCAGTAGTCGGGTAAAATCAGACAATGAGCTAATCCGGGCGCGAGAAGCTGCGGCGATGGTAGCCACAGCACGATGGATGTACAGCAGTGCCATTGAACGGAAAGAAACTCGTGGTATGCACAAACATCAAGATTATCCCGAACTTGATGCTAATCAGCAACATCACCTCATTAGTGGCGGATTAGATCGAGTCTGGGTGAAGACTCAGCCGCTACTTAAATCCAAAATCCAAAATCCAAAATCTAAAATAGGGGTGGCAGTGTGATTGAGTTGGTCAGCGAATCGCGGTGCATAAAATGTAATATCTGCGTGAATATTTGTCCAACCAATGTATTTGACAGAGTGCCTGATGCGCCACCAACCATTGCTCGACAGAGTGACTGCCAAACCTGTTATATGTGCGAATTGTATTGTCCAGTTGATGCTCTTTATGTAGCACCAGAAAGCGATGTGACGACTTCAGTCAACGAGGCGGAATTGGCAGAAGTGGGGCTACTGGGTAGTTATCGAGAAAAAATCGGTTGGGGACATAAGCGCACTTCAACAGCCAAAACGGATCAAACATTTCAAATTTTGAAGCAGATGAAATAGTGCGGCGGAGAAAAAAGTCATGCTGGCATTAAAAAAGGCAGGAAGCAAGAAGCAGGAAACAGAACATAGTCCTAGAAAAGTTAGGTATTTTGAGTCTAGTGACTGTTTTCAAACTCTAAGATCCCCCCTAACCCCCCTTAAAAAGGGAGGAAAAGAAATTCTTAGAGCAAGCCTTTTTAAGGGGGGTTGGGGGGATCTTCAAAAACTAGGTTGCTTAACGAGAGGTTTGAAAACACGCCCCCTTATGTCTAGTACGAGATTATCAACTTCAGTGGCTTGTGTCTTACTGCTACTAACTACAGGATGTAGCCAAGGCGAAACTAAATCTGCTCAATCCATTGAGGCTGTTAATGTTAATAACGCTGTCGCTGCAAATAATATTTCTACCCTACGAATAGGTTATGTAGGTAATTCAGAACCTACAGGGGCGCTTGGTTGGGCAAAGAAAAAGGGAATATTAGAGCGGGAGTTGCAAAAAGCGGGATTTCAAAACATTACTTTTGCAAGATTTCCTAATGGGCCGGATCTAAATGAGGCGCTTGTTGCCGGACAATTAGATGTTGGTTCTTTAGGCGATACACCAGCCATAGTTTTGAGAGCAAGGGGTCAGGAAACCCGGCTGTTAAGGATTAGCCAATTTAATACAACTGCCTGGTTAGTGGCGAAAAAGAATGGCCCGCGATCGCTTGCTGAACTTAAGGGTCAAAAAATAGCTACTCAAAAAGGCTCTTATATGCATCGATACTTGCTGGGTCTGTTAGCTGAAGCTAAAATTGCCAAGGATGTAAAAGTTGTTCATTTGATGACTACTGAGGCAAAAACGGCTTTAGAGCGTGGTGATATAGCTGCTTATGCAACTTCAAGCGAGCTTGGGCCTTTTTTGAAATCACAAGGGTTTCCGGTGATTGATTCTTCTGCGAATCATCAGGGTTTATCAGGGACATCATTAGTTGTCGCAACTGAAAGTTTTCTGGCGAAACAGCCTGATTTTCCCCAGAAATTTAATGCAATTCTGACAGAAGCAGCGAAGGATTTAAAAGCTAATTCTGAAGAATATTATCAGTATCATGCTCAAATTACTAAATATCCTATCGATATTATTAAAGTATCGTTTCCACTCAAACAGGTTTCGGAAGAACCTTTGCCAGAGGAGGGTGTGAAACTTTTAGAGGGGACGAAGAAGTTTTTAGTTTTGCAGGGGTTAGCAAAGTCAGATTTTAAATTGACAGATTGGGCTGTTAAAAAATAGGGTATGGGGTCAATGGAGTTTTAATTGTTTGTTGTTTACAAGTATTAAAGACTTCTTAACGGAATTCAAAGACTTATTCATGAGTATCAAAGGTTGATGAACTGAGTTTACCCCAATGCCCAGTCTTTACAACGTTCCATGTTCCATTTCCTCTGTTCATTTGTAGGGTGGGTTTTTCCCACTCTGCATTTCTTCTAAATAACGAACCGCAGAGTCGCAGAGGACACAGAGAAATGAGAGTTTAAAAAATATCTCAAAACTGACGCAAAAATCCTCTCTATTTCTCCTCTCTCTGGGTTCTCTGCATCTCTGTGGTTCGTTTATTTGGATAATTTATTGCTTGCAAATCCCTAAAAGGACGGTTTTTTATGGTGCTAGAAATTACAAAACCAAAAGATTATATTGACCTAGCAGCTTCTCTATCCAAAGAACTTGCTCAATCAGCAGTTGAACGGGATGCTAAAGCTGGAGTTCCCGAAGAGGAAATTAATAAACTACGTCAAAGTGGACTGCTACCACTGATTGTACCTAAGCAATATGGTGGCATTAGTGCAACTTGGATTGATGCCTTAAAAATTGTTAGAAAACTATCAAAAGCAGATGGTTCAATTGGTCAATTATATGGTAATCATCTCAACTTGACAGCTTTGGGTCACGTTTCCGGCACATCAGCCCAAAAGGAAAAATATTATAGGGAAACTGCCAAGAATAACTTATTTTGGGCAAACGCCATCAATACAAAAGACACTAGGCTGAAAATTAATCCAGAAGGTGAGAACTTTCGGGTAAATGGTGTTAAAAGCTTTGGTACAGGTATTTCTGTTGCAGATTATCGGGTATTTTCCGCTTTAGAAGATGGTGTGGAATTGCCCTTCATATTCATAATTCCCAAAGATAGGGAAGGGTTAGTTTCTAATCAAGATTGGGATAATATTGGGCAACGTCGTACTGATAGTGGTAGTTATACATTTAACAATGTTTTAGTAGAAAAAGATGAGATTTTAGGGCCAGCAAATCCACCTGATAGTGCCTTCTCAACTTTTCTTGGTATTATTGCCCAGCTAACAAAAACTAACGTTTATCTGGGAATTACTAAAGGAGCCTTTATTGCTGCTCGTGAGTACACTAAAACTACTACTAAACCGTGGATTACATCAGGGGTAGATAGTGCGACTCAAGACCCATATATTCTGCATCATTACGGGGACTTTTGGATTGAAATTCAAGCTGCGATCGCTCTAGCTGACCAAGCAGCCGAGAAGGTGCAAGCAGCCTGGGAAAAAGATGTAGAACTTACTCATGAAGAGAGGGGAGAAGTTGCGATCGCAGTTTCCGCAGCCAAGGCATTAGCTACCCGTGTAGGTCTAGATATTACCAACCGCATCTTTGAAGTGACGGGAACCCGCGCTACAGCAACCAAATACGGATTTGACCGTTACTGGCGGGATTTACGAACCTTTACCCTCCACGATCCTGTGGACTACAAATTGCGTGCGATCGGCGATTGGGTACTCAATGAGCGGCTACCTGTCATCACCCAATATTCTTAGCGCATTGGTTATTTCTCTCCACCTTAAGAGCCTTCCTTGCTCCCTCATCCGCACAAATGCGATGAATCAGACGCGATGAATCGCGTCTCTACATAATCCAAAATCTAAAATCCAAAATTGATATGACTCAACTAAAAACACTTCCCACTTACGACCCAAGTTTATTTGAGGGAGCCGCAGAGGTCTACGCTCAGTATAGAACCAAATACCCACCTGCTGTATTCGATAAACTAACCGAAATATTTCATCTCAATGGTCAAGGACGACTCCTTGATTTAGGTACTGGCCCAGGATTAATTTCAATTGCTCTGCGAACACAATTTGAGGAAGTTGTGGCGATCGATCCCGATCCAGAAATGATTGCAGAAGCTAAACGGCAAGCCGCAGCAGTCGGAGCAAATAATATTACTTGGTTAGAACAAGGAGCCGAGTTAATAGACTCTAGTTTAGGGAAATTTAAGTTAACTACTATTGGTAGAGCCTTTCATTGGATGGAACGCGAACTAGTGCTTGAACGCCTTTATGAATTGCTTACTGACGATGGTGGATTAGCACTGCTTCAGACTGGTGACAATCCTTGGGAAAGCAATCTACCTTGGAAACAAGCTGCTGTTGGAGTAGTAAAGAAATGGTTAGGTGAAGAACGGCGGACTGGACAACGAGGACAAGGCACTCGTAAGCCAGTGGATCCTCCTCATGAAGTCGTTATTAGCAATTCAGCTTTTGCTCGTCAAGAAAACTATGAAGTGCCGTTTGAAAAATTTTGGACTATCGATAGCTATCTCGGCTATTTATACACAACAGCCTTCTCTCTCAAAATTTTCTATGGTGATAATGCCCCAGCATTTGAAAAGGATCTCAGAGAAGCGCTACTAGCAGTTGAGCCGTCTGGACATTTTACAGAAGAACTCAAAGCTACAATCCTAGTCGCTTGGAAGCATTAGCAATTTCACTTACAAATTCCAATCTTCCACTAGCACAAATTGGAGTGGGTCTTTCTCACTCCATTTCCTAAAACTTTCCCTCTTAAATATTAAATTTTCAGTTCCTCGAGTCGTTGCAGGGTGGGTAACACCCACTCTTTTTTCTAAATTTATAACCCATATATTTAAATTTATAAAATATTATTTTAACTTTGAAATAAATTAATAGATAATATTTTCGTTACTTGTAATCATCATTTTTCTAACCATCTAGAGGGAATCAAGAAAATAACTCATGCCAGCTTTAAAAGGAAAGTTTGAATTTAGAAAAACCCAGAGAATAACACGTCGTTCTTTGTTATTTGCTCTAGGCTACTGCTTAATGCTATCGACAACCCTATCAAGTTGTAGCGAAGCCAAAAATAACACTCAGCAGTCGGCAGCCTCCCCTGAATCGGTAATTTCATCTAGCACTACAGAGAAATCATCTGAGAAGCAAGTAGTACGGATTGTCCGTTCAAAACAACTTTCCGCTTTAGCAGTTTTAGAAAAGCAGGGTTCCTTAGAAAAGCAATTAGAGCCTCTAGGTTTTAAAGTACAGTGGGCTGAGTTTGCGGCTGGGCCGCAACAGCTAGAAGCTCTGAATGCAAATGGATTGGATATTGCATCTACAGCCGAATCGCCTCCTATATTTTCACAAGCAGCAGGAGCGCCCCTTGTTTATCTAGCTACTACACTTCCTAGTGGTAAAGCTATTTCACTTTTAGTTCCTATCAATTCTCCGATTAAAAGTGTTAGCGATTTGAAGGGTAAAAAAGTAGCTTTTCAAAAAGCCTCTATTGGCCATTACCTATTAGTTAAAGCATTAGAAGATGCCGGGTTAAAACTGAGCGATGTCCAATCAGTTTTTTTACCACCAGCAGATGCAAATGCAGCATTTAGTCAGAACAAGGTGGATGCTTGGTATATTTGGGAGCCATTCGCTACCAGAAATGAACAAAATAAAATAGCTCGTGTTTTAGCAGATGGTGGTAAATTGCGAGATACTGGCAATTTTTACTCAACCTCACGCCAATTTTATCAGGCTCATCCTGATGTCATCAAAGTGTTTTTAGATGAGCTACAAAAAGCAGAAATCTGGACTAAGGATCATCCCAAAGAAGTAGCAAAACTTCTTGCTCCTGTAACTAAGTTAGATCCGCCGACTCTAGAAATAATGCATGATAAATATGACTACGGATTAGTACCAATTACCGAGAAAGTTATTATTAAGCAGCAGGAAGTTGCTGACAAGTGGTATAGCTTAGGACTTATCCCCAAAAAGGTGAATGTTAGAGACGGCTTTTTAACGCCTGAAGAGTACGCCAAAATTACTCCCTCAGATGTGTTAGCGAATAAGTAGTGAATAGACAATTTAAGTTGGTTTGAGAAAGGAAACCCAACCTACAATTTTCTTTAACTGAACTTCATTATGCCCAGATCCCCGACTTCTAAAAGAAGTCGGGGATCCAGTTTTTATTGAATGATTTAGAACTGTTAAAGATAAGTTTGAAAGACCGAAAAACCTATTTACAATCTGAATTATTATTTTAAATCAAAGATTATTTAAGCCTAAAACTGTAAAGACTTTAGTAATATTATAGCGGTTCTCATTTATGTGAAGTACACCCGTAGGGGCAATTCATGAATTGCCCCTAAACCTTACGAGATGATGTTGTACCACATTTGAATGGGAATAACTATATACAAAATAATTTCAATACTAATCATAGTAAAAATGGCTCGGAACTTTACTTTTCAATTTTAAAATTGGTATAAGAGTAGTAGAGTTGTTTCAATCTAGAAAATAAAAATATGAGAGTTTGGCTTGCTTGCTTTTTGGTGCTGTTTGCCTTGGCGGAACTGTTTGACTGGTTACAAGAATTTAATCTGCCATTACCTATCTATATTTTGGGTGGTGCTTTTTTAGCTGTTGCTTCTAACTATGATAAAATCGTAGGTTCCTATTTTGCTGATTCAAGCATCGAAGCATCACTCGAAGAACTCCAGTTAGATTCACTAACGCCGTCTAATAATCCTATTTCTTTCCCAATTGCCAATCCTGTTGAAGATGTCCAAAAATCTCAAACAGGTGATTAGGCGATCGCTAGCTAATCTTAATTCTCTAGTTGCCACTGCGCGTCAGCTTGCTTTCAGAGTAAGAGTATGATATGATTCCAAACCGACAAATAAATTGCTACATTAGTATAGAAACTCACGTTAATTAGCTTTTAACCTAGAGTCAAAAAATTAACTTCTGCACCTGCAAAATCTACCCAATTCAGGCTACCGCCCCAACGCCGTGATTAGTGGACTATTAGAAAAACTCCGTGTTCCCCTTGTCAAAGTTCAAGATTCCCGTGAAACTTCCAAGAGCAAAAGCTGGTTGCAAATTATTTTAGTTACCAGTGTGGGAGTCACCGCCTTTATCTGGGGAATTCGGGAACTCAAATGGTTGGAGCCTTGGGAGTTAAGAGTTTATGACCAGATGTTGCGATCGCATCCAGCAGAAGCACGCGATCGGCGGATTTTGTTGGTAAATATCACTGATGACGATCTCAAACGGGAGAAATGGACTCTATCAGATCGGACAATCAATCAGCTATTAAAGAAAATAGAGTCTTATCAACCGCGAATTGTTGGTTTATATCTGTTCCAACCAGAAAATAATAATTTAGCAGCTAATCTGCAAAATCAAGATAATATCATCAGCACCTGTTTGTTTAGTAGCTTGGGTAGAGATGAAATCCCACCACCACCCAATTTTCCTATAGATAATGTTGGGTTTAGCGATGTGGTAGCTGACAATGAAAATGACCAAATTCTCCGCCGGATTTTGTTATTTGCTAATTCTACAGACCAGAAATGTACAACATCATTTGGATTTGGAGCGCTAATAGCAATTAATTATCTGGAAAAACAAGGCATTGAATACCAGTTTACAAAAAAAGGAGAATTTCAGTTAGGTAAAACTCTCTTTCCCCGCTTACAACCTAATTCTGGTGGCTATAAACATTTAGATGCAGATGGCTATCAAATATTATTAAATTACCATCACCCCAACAGCCTTGCCGACCAAGTAACTCTAAGAGATATTATTAGTGGTCGAGTCAACCCCAATTTAATTAAAGACCGTCTTGTAATTATTGGCGCTACTGCGGCTAATCTAACTCCGGGTGGATTTTATACACCCTACAGCACTCTACCAGATCAACCAGCCAGAATGTCTGCTCTGTTTATTCATGCACAGATAGCAAGCCAACTGATCAGTACAGTCTTGGATGGGCGACCTTTAATTTGGTATTGGCCCGACTGGGTAGAACTTATTTGGATGTGGGGCTGGTCGCTGGTAGGCAGCATCATAGCATGGCGGTGGCAAAACCCTTTGCTGTTGCTAGTAGTGGCAGGGACAACACTACTTGGTTTAGTAGGAATCTGCGTTGGTTTGTTTTTACAAGCCGGCTGGATACCATTAGTTCCCTCTGCTCTGGCTTTGGTGATTAGTAGTATTTGCGTGACTGCTTACACTAGCTACCAAAATCAGCGCCAAACTCAGGTAATTATTCTGCAAGTTGAAAAACAACAAGAAGCGATCGCCCAATTAAATCTACTCTTAGAAGATAAAACCGCAGTTCCCGACTCTTATCTTGATTTTCCTCCCCCAATTGATTCACCAGAAGTTAAATCAGGTGATTTGCTTTTGAGTGGACGCTACAAAATATCTCAAGTTCTTGGTGCTGGTGGATTTGGTCGCACTTATTTAGCACAAGATACTCAACGACCGGGTAATCCAATTTGTGTAGTTAAAAAGTTAATGCCCGCGCGTCAAGATACACGCTTTTTGCAAATTGCTCGCAGGTTGTTTAATAGTGAAGCTGAAATATTACAATCTTTGGGTAAACATCATCAGATTCCCGAACTACTTGCTTATTTTGAAGATGACCAAGAATTTTATTTAATTCAACAATATATCGAGGGACATACCCTCAGTGAAGAATTACCACCTGTAAACAATGTGCAGAACGAATTATTTGTGATGGAGATGTTCAAACAAGTTTTAGAAGTTCTCGAATTTGTTCACCAGCATCGAGTAATTCATCGTGATATCAAACCAACTAATATTATTAGATGCGCTCAAGATAATCGGTTGGTGTTGATTGACTTTGGTGCTGTCAAATTGATGCAACCACAAAATAGTGAGCAAACAGAATTAGCCACGGTAGCTATCGGGACGCGGGGTTATGCACCTCCAGAACAATTTGCCGGTCATCCCCGCTTATGCAGTGACATTTACGCTTTAGGAATGATTGGTATTCAAGCCATAACAGGGATACCACCGCAAGAACTCCACCCAAATCCAGAAACCGGGAATGTGATGTGGCGGCAAACGGTGCAAGTCAGTGAAGAATTAGCGGCAATTTTAGATAAAATGGTTTGCTATCATTTTAGCGATCGCTATCAATCAGCCGCCGCAGTTTTACAAGATTTGAAACGGATGTAAGCTTATACTAAAAACGGTGAAGAGATAGACTTTTATGTAGAGTCAAAGTTTTAGACGTTTAGAGTATAGCAGCGATCGCCTTTTCCACATTTTCTGCTGCATCACCTTTAGAGGATGTTTGAAAAGTCCTTTTCTTAGTAGCAAAACGTTTTAGATGCCCCTAAATCCCCCGATAAATTGGGGGACTTTGATTCCAGTTCCCCCCTTTTTAAGGGGAGCCAGCGCGGTCTTGGGGTCTCCCCAAGTGGAGCGACTGGCGTGGGTTAGGGGGGATCAACAAGTGCCTAAAATCACAGCTAAATACTTTTCAAACAACCTCTTAGTCTAAATAGTATTTCACTCAGCTTAATTGTTTAACGCGAAGGCAAATCATCTGGATGCAAGTATGGTTGAGTCATAAGATTTGGGCAAGCTTTAAAAAGTAAGGAAGCTGCGGTAAAGATTGGTAATTAGGGTTTTTTGCAGATAGAAGATTGCAGAACAATCTGCTTATGATGGCTAAGGTTATTGTTCTTGGGTGACAATCCACAACAAATCTAACCACAAGTGGGGATAAGTTTGCTTGAGATTGGATCGAGGATCGCGCATCAAGTTATTGGCATTCAAGCAAACAACCTCAACTAGCCCCAGGTATTCTGCTACTTCTCTAATGAGATTTTTTTGTTCTACTACAGCACTCATTAGTCTATCAGGGCAGTAAATTCCAATGTATTTTGCATGGCGGATACAATTTACTCTTGTTAAGTGAGGATGAGGATTAATCACCTTCACATAACATTGCCTTAACAGTTTCCATACCCGTGGGTGAGTGTGTTCAATAATTACGTTAAATTGCTGGGCTAAGTCTTCTTCGGTAATCATTACTCTCTCCATTCCTTTGGTGCTAAGAACAGTAATTTCATGTCATCTGTTGCATACTTTGGTAAATACCTAATTGTGCAAAAAATTAGAACAGCAATTCTTTGCTGATGCTATGTGCATATTCACTCTAGTCAAATTGGTAATTTTTAATTAGAGCAAAATTTACCCCAAAGAGCGAAATTGGTTGGTATGTTTTCTACGGCTTCTATTACTCGTCTATCAAGCATCAAAGCTGAAACC
Organism: Nostoc sp. KVJ3; assembly: GCF_026127265.1. Classification (GTDB taxonomy): domain Bacteria; phylum Cyanobacteriota; class Cyanobacteriia; order Cyanobacteriales; family Nostocaceae; genus Nostoc. The sequence continues at coordinate 2,337,851 of NZ_WWFG01000002.1, read as the reverse complement.
AATTTCTAAAACTGTATTCAAAACTACTTTTTGCCAATAAAATTAGTATAGTTTTGATGCGAGAGAAATGCTCTGTTGATTAGAATTTGGGTCTTTCGAGCCAAAAGAGCAGCTAAAAATCAACCAGTTGCAAAAATAATTTGCGCTTGGCAAGCAAACTGGCAATAGATGTGATAGTCTTTTTATATAGGGAATCAAGACAGCCAAAGCAAAAGAAATCGTCAAAGAGAAATGATCTAAACTCAAAGACAAGACTTTGCCTTGGCAGATGCAAGTTAAATCCGCTACGGCTTTTTGAAACTAAGAGACAAAGCCAATGAAGCAGGATAGTGACCTCCGTAATAACTTGAAGTCAATCAGAACTCGCTTAGGCATGAGCCAACAAGATTTGGCTAACATCGCTAGTGTAACTCGTCAAACAATTAGCGGTGTAGAGTCGGGACTATATGCTCCCTCAGTGGCCATAACACTTCGTTTGGCGAAGGCGCTTGGTTGTCAAGTAGAGGATCTATTCTGGTTAGAGCGGGATTTACCTGAAATTGAAGCCGTTCTTGCCAAACCTGTTCCTAATGGTCAGCAACTACGAATTAGCATAGCTCGTGTAGGCGGACAATGGATAGCTTATCCCTTGATTGGTAAGGATGCTTTTCGCCAAGATATGATTCCGGCTGACGGTGAAGGTACTAGCCAAGCAGGTACAAATAAAGTTCGAGTCCGTCTTTTAGACGATAATCTCGACACACTTCACAACACAGTTGTGATTGCTGGTTGTGCCCCTGTGATTTCATTGTGGGCAAGAGCCACCGAACGCTGGCATCCCCAACTGCGAGTCCAATATAACTTCGCCAATAGCATGGCTGCATTGCACAGTTTATGCAGAGGTGAGGCGCACATCGCAGGGATGCATCTGTACGATCCTGAAACTGGTGAGTATAATACTCCCTTTGTTCGAGATGTTCTGGCTGGTAGGGAAGCAGTTCTGATTACCCTTGGTGTTTGGGAAGAGGGACTTGTATTGAAGCCTGGCAACCCAATGGGAATTAGAACAGTTAAAGACTTAGTTGCAGGGGGCGGGACTATTGTCAACCGCGAAATCGGTTCTGGTAGTCGGATGCTTTTGGAACAAACACTCCAAAAAGAGCAGATACCGTTCGATGCTGTTCAGGGCTTTGACAATATACTTAAAAGTCATCAAGATGTTGCCCAAGCTGTGGGATTAGGAATTGCTGATGCTGGCATGAGTACGGCATCTGTAGCTACCGCTTTTGGGCTGGGATTTATTCCTTTACATCAGTCACGATATGATTTGGTGATTCTCAAAGAATATCTCGAAGTTGCACCAGTACAGCAGTTGCTCAGTACTTTGGGACATCGGATGGTTCACTCCCAATTTGAAATTCTCGGTGGTTATGATATCAGCAAAATTGGGGAAGTTGTAGCGACTGTTTAGAGTGGATTGCAATGGTTGGTTGTGTGATTAAAGGAATACTTGGCGTAAATTTCAATTCCTGCTGCAACCACTCTTGAGGCATGAGCAACCTTTGATAATTCGTAATTAGGATTTCCAGTTTGGAATCTGTAGCTTTCTTTTTTGCAATTGGTATTACTCCCGCCAGAGAAATCATTTGAGTGAACGGATGGTAATGCTTGCAATATTCCTTGAGTGATATCTTATTGCTCTAGCTATTAGTCAGAAAAAACAATAACTATTCTCAAACCGTATACTCCATCTATGAATATACCAACCAATGCCAGTAACTATTGCCTAGTTACCGAAACAGTGCTGAGTAAAAAAGTAATAATTGCACTTCATAGTGTTTGATAAAAACGGAACCAACATTAGTAAAAAATTGGTTGCCGACCTTTTTGTACTACAAAATACCCCAAATAATCTTGGTGCTAAGGCTGGTAAGTGCTGATTTATCAGTGATTAGTAGAAAAACTAGCTCACAATTTCCAATTCCTAATTATTTGTTATGAATAAACCCTCCCTTCCCCCAGATGATTTACCTTCAACTGGAGCGACTATACTTAATGAGTTATTTTATAGGCAACTAGAAGAAGCTACTTGTAGGCGATTTTATCAAGCTTGCAGCCCATTTATGCGAGTATTACTATCAAATTATCACTGGTACTTCAAGATAAATGCTAGTCCTTTAATGCTAGTCATTATCTGTTATGACATCGAAAGTTATCTGCATATTGTCGATGCTATTCCCCAGTTTATCAAACAGTTGAACCAGTTTTCTAACAAAGCGAAAATTCAGCTTTTTCCACCAAATAACAAAGGGGAACCTTGGGAAATAGAGATTGAAGAAACATTAAATGATCAAGCTTGAGCGGAAGGTTTTTAGAAAAATTTTGGTTTTAAAGGAGAAGCAGGAGCAGATAATATGAGGATATTTCTGACATTACTAATATAACGACCTCCGGCTTTGTCACCTGGAACCACTAAACGAGCAAATCCTTCATCTATTAAAGGCACAACTGTTCCATCGCTAGCTTTTTTTTCAAATGCAACTAGCACTGTTTACCTTCAAACTTAGGTTGAATCTCACCAATAGCTACGACTGCACCATAGCAATCTGTGGCTTCAACTAAAACATATTGCCTCAGAAAAGAGTTTTTAGAATTCAAACCAGAATTCCCAGGCTTAAGACCACCTCCAGCTTTCGGATTATTAATTAATTCCCATAGAGGAACTCCATAGTATGTTTCTGTTTGTGAACCTGAGCCGGTTTGAAAGCTCACAGTAATTTCAGTAACTAATGCTGGATTTTGGATTTTTAAAGTATCTCGCAAATTTCTCAGGTTTTGCAAGTTATAAATAGTTGGATTATTCAATTCCCCACCTAAGCGAAAACTTTGTGAAAAACCTCCAGGACACTTATTCTTATCCCAGAGAGATGGGCTTTTTTCTTCTGGATTCGAGGGAAAACCACTCTTTGAGTCAGCTAAGGTAGGCTGCCATAAAATCAGTATCGATAGCATTAAAGATGCAATGGGTATCTGGCGGTTAAAACGCATAAACATTTCTCCGTTGACTATTGAATATTGAAAAAATTAGATAGCTGTGAAAATAATACCAACTTATTGGGTAAATACAAAATAAGTTGGTAATCAAACGCTAACAAAATTAATTTTTATTTCTTTTTAAAAGAGTTAGCTTAACCTATAGTAGTATTGCGAATTTAAATTGATGGGTAAGAAGGTTCGTAGTGAGTTAGCGCGGTTTTGGGGGTTTCCCCTATGAGCGACTAACTTTCCCGTTGGGTAAGGACTTCAGTCCTTATTTTCTAAGCACTTTAGTGCTTAATACAAACTTTTCATTACTAGCTTGACAGACTACTAGAAAAGGGTTGCAGCTTGCCGATACTAGAGTTTGAGCAAAGCCATCCGGCGACTAATAGTAGCATTACTGCTTATCTAGCTTTAATTTAGTATAAAATTTGACATTGTTTGCGTGTATTAAGTCTCGGAAAATCTTACTATTAATTCGCTCAATTGATCGCGGATTTATGAAATTTTGTACTCAGTCAAAATTAAGATTTATGAGTTTGCAGACTGATGAGTTGGGAGTTATTATCTTCATCCCTCTCATCTCCCTTATCCTCCTCATTCCCCCACTTTGTCTTCTATTACAAGAGGTAAAGATTAAGTTACAACTTTGGCAGCCCTTGAGATAATAAATTTGTAGAGTATCTTTTGAGAATTTAGAAAATTTATAAGCATTGGAGCAAAGCAAATGAATCCTAGACTGATCGCTTTCTCTGGCTTGATGACAGCATTTGTGGGTGGAGGAATTGGTTTTATTATTGCTAATTTATTTCCTTCCCCGTACACGAGTCAAATGTATCAACATTTGGATCAGAAATACGCAATTTTCGGTGCAGTTGCTGGCTTGGTAATTGGTTCTAGTCAAGAAGTAATTCGAGAACTCAAGCAAGAGCGGGATGCAGAAGAAGAATTGTTGCGAGATTTTAACAAAGCTATTCAGTCAAGTAGAAATAAAGAAAATTACTGATCTGTTAGCTAGTTACAAGACAAGATTAGGCTCTCGATCGCCTTGAAAAATCCTGATATAGGATTACTATTTTATTTTTGAAAAAATCTAAGTGTTCGTAGGGTGTGTTAGACGGAACGTCGTAACGCACCTAGAGCTTGAGATGGTGCGTTACGCTATCGCTAACACAACGCCAGTGACGCTCCTTCTCCTGACGCAGACGCTACACGAACATCGCTACCGCTCAAGTCGGGAAACCCGAAAGAGCGACTGGCTTCCCTACGTATCTTTTCAGAAATAAAATATGATTTCCATAGTACATAAGAGTTGATAAGCAAACAATGTTTACTTACCACCTCTTTTTTAATTTTTATAGCCACAAAAGTAGTTGATTTACTGCGAATGTATGGCTATTCGTTATATTGCTTTTCAAGCCTAACTTTTGCTCTTTGAAAGAATTTTCTATATTCCCAGGTGGAAGTATAAAGTCGCACAGGAGGTAATTTTGTCATAGGCAGCTAAGTGTCAACTTGTTAATACTGCCTTTTTCGTGTTCACTACCCACCGTTGGAATAACAGCAATCCCTTCAAGAACTTGCTGCTGAATTTTGAATAAAGTTTGCAAAAGTCGGGAAAAAAGTCGGATTTACAGAATCTTATCCGAAAACTCCAGCAACATAACTGTAGAGTGATTTATAGTTGTCCCTGAAATCTGAACTCCCCTCGTCGTTACACAATGGACGCTGAAGCAGCATTAGCATGGTTAGATGCCACAATTCCCCCTCAGACTGGGGAACGGTTGAGCGATTTGCAAAAAGTGATTCTTGTGCAAGTTTGGTTGGGTAGAAAATACTTGGATATCGCTCATTCTTACGGTTGCACCGAAGGACACGCCAAGGATGCTGGTTCTCAGTTATGGAAGTTGCTTTCTAAAGTACTGCGAGAAAAGATTACCAAAAGTAATTGTCGCGCTACTTTGGAACGAGTTTTGAGAAAAACTACTGCAATATCATCAAGTCTGATTGATTACTCGCGATCGCCCCACCCTACCCCAAAATTAGAGAATACCAATTTTATTGGACGAACAGAAGCGATCGCTCACCTGAATACTTTGGTAAATCAAGGATCGAAAGTCATTGTTATCCAAGGTGAAGGAGGCTTAGGCAAAACTACTCTAGCGCAGCAATATCTCCATCAAGAGTTTGACTTGGTTTTAGAACTGCTGATGGCGAAGGAAACACAAAATATCACCCCCGCCGAACGTGTAGTAGAGGAATGGCTCAAACAAGATTTTGCTCAAGAACCTGGGGTAGAATTTGGCGTAACTTTAGGAAGACTCAAGCGCCAACTCCAGAATCGGCGGATTGGGGTGTTAATTGATAATCTCGAACCAGCATTAAATCAACAAGGTGGATTGATTGCTTCTCACCGCAACTATGTAGAACTATTACGGGTATTGGCTGATGCTAGGGTGCAATCTGTTACCTTGATTACTAGTCGCGATCGCCTTTGTGAACCTGGACTAAATGTAAATCACTATCGGCTTCCTGGTTTGAATCAAAGTGCATGGCAACAGTTTTTTAGCAACCGTGGATTAGCTATCGACTCGCCAACTTTGCAAATCATGCATCGCACTTATGGCGGTAATGCTAAAGCAATGGGAATTCTCTGCGGTTCGATTCAGGAGGATTTCGACGGTGACATGGCTTTTTATTGGCAAGAAAATCATGCCGATCCTTTAGCAGCAACCGACTTAAAAAATTTAGCGGTTAGTCAAATCAATCGTCTGCAAGCCCTCGACCCCGAAGCTTATCGCCTACTTTGCCGTTTGGGATGTTATCGTTACCAAGATATACCCAGTATCCCATCACAAGGATTATTTTGTTTACTGTGGGATGTTCCACCTGCTGAACATCGCCAAATCATCGCCTCCTTGAGAAATCGGTCTTTAGTGGAGTGCGATCGAGGTGAATATTGGCTGCATCCCGTGATTCGGAAAGAAGCGATCGCACGTTTACGTCCCAGCAATGAATGGGAAATTTCCAACCACAAAGCCGCAGAATTTTGGACAGCTAGTATTAAACAAATTGAAACCTTTAAAGATGCTTTGCAAGCTCTAGAAGCATATTATCATTATATAGAAATTCAGGAGTTTGAGCTAGCAGGTAAGGTAATTTTAAAAAGCCGAAATAATCAATGGCAACAGTTTTTGCCTCTGGGGAGTACGTTATATCGGATGGGTTTAATTCAACCGATCCTGGCGGCAATTAATCAAGTTGTTAACAATCTAGAAAATCACCAAAATCTTAGCGAACTTTATAATATATTGGGTGATTTATATTGGATAACAGGTAAAATCAGTCAAGCGATCGCTTGTCAAGAAAAAACTATTGCTCTAGCAACGCAAGCACTAAAATCACTTGTACCTCAGCCAGAAAATAAACATCCAGTTTACTATCTAAGGATGCTAGAGGTAGATTCTCTATTAAGTATTGGTCTTTACAAAATAGATTTGTGGGAATTAGATACAGCCGTAAATTTATTTCAACAGGTAATTTACCTAGCTCAAAATACCGAGCATCATCGCTGGGCAGAAAAAGCATCAGTTTGTTTAGCTTTAGTATATTCTTATTTAGGTTTGCGTGATGCTTCCTTTGCACTAGCAGATGTAGCTTATCAGAATATTACGAACGAAAAACTGGTAGAACAAACGGGGAGATTTGTATATTTTATGCAAATTTTGGGTCAAACCTACGTCAACTTAGGAGAATTTTATCAAGCAAATAAAATATTAGATCGAGCTTTAACCTTTGCTGAAGAAAGCCACTATATGCAGGTGAAAGCAAAAACACTCAATGGTTTAGCGGAAATCCATCGACAACAAGCAGATTTTGAATTAGCTCTGGCTGATCATAAAGAAGCAATTGAACTGTTGGATAAAATAGGTGCTAAGTGCGATCTCGCAGAAGCTTATTTTCAATTAGGTTTAACTTATCAAAAAATGGCCAAACTTGATGAAAGTCAAATTAATTTTCATCAAGGAATTCAGCTATTTACAGAAATCAAAGCTCCGAAGCAAGTTGAGAAAATTTCAACTTCACAATCTGGTTCGTTTATCGGCGTTAGCGATCGCTCTCTAATCTGCGATTTCCTAATTTAGAGCGGGTTTCAAGCTGCGTTCAACGACTGTATCTGCGATCGCTCTGCATCTTCTGGTTTAAAAGAGCGATCGCCTAAATATAGCAGTAGGTTAAGATTAGATCGCTCAGTCTATTATGAATCTTGGTACACTAATTAAACTCGATAAATAGCCTTCATCATCGCTGACTTTAACTGTTTGTTCAAAAACTGTTCCTCCTTCTACTGAACCAATATGGCGAAATTCTGAGGCATCATACCAAGGAAAACATTGATGCTCTCGGATGATGAAATAGCCCTTTCTCGCTACGATACCACTCAAAAAGTTCAAAGTGCAGAAATTTCGGTCAGCGATCCAGACATCATCTTCTTCGATTGTTGTCAAAACTTTATGTAGTAGGGAACGCTCTTGAGCATGAGCATCAACACATAGGAAAACATCAATTGCCAGCATTAGAGATGGGTCAAGTACCACCAATGATTGCCCTGGTAAAGGCGCACTGTTACAGTCACGAAGAGGTTTTAGACGATGTTCACTTGCACCTATTGCATTGCCATCTAAAATTTTAAGCCGATAACCAGGTAGCCAATCTAGTAAGCTTCCGTTTAAATGCCGAATAATTGCTTCCATTGAAGTTCCTGTCTCCCTTACTAATTCAGCGCTTACATCAGTCTCCATTGCATTTAGCTTGTTATAGACAGAAGTAACTGAAACATTCATTTGTGATGTTTTAGCTTGATATGCAGCATGAATTGAAGGTCTAATCCCACAAGTGACTGTATTCATCATCTCTACTACCGTAGAGAACAGTAATTCCTTTGTATACTGAGTTTTTGCATTTTTCTCAAATAACTCGTCAAGTTTCTGAGGACATAAAATTGTTTCGAGAAGTCCGCGAACCATGACCGAAACCGGACTTTCTTCTACAAAACGCTCAAACACATGACCTATAATCATTCTAGCTATTCCCCGTTTACCAACTTTATTTTTTCAACTAACTATAATTTGGGGAAAATTACAAGACCTTGAAAGGGCTGGTCCTAGAATATTACAGGGGTCGTTGGTTTGACGGAATCTGTGCGATCGTCACTTTTGGCACTAGGAGCTGTCAAAGAAAAAATAGAGGGTGTGCTTGAACAACTGAGGGATTGATTGCGATCGCATACACTCATCTAATCTGAAATTTTAATTTCATACCACTTTTCCCCAAAAACTCACACAAGGGCAAAAAAGTTACTTATTGCCAGGAATCAGTAATTGGGGTTGCATTAGTGGCATTATTCAATCCAGGTAATCCATAGCTTGCTTCAATCGTGCGTAACACATTGTAGTGATTGATATTCTCACTATATTGTCCCGTTATAACGTGAGCGCCATAAAAGATAGTTGCAATCCGATTGCTGGTTGTGCCATTATCTTCATCAAAGGTAACAATCAGCAAGCTGTTGTGAGTTTTAGCCCACTGTGCATAGGCATCCAGATTATTTTTCAGCCAGGTATCACCTTGTTGAATCGTGCCATTGTGCATATCATCTAGTTGGTTAGGAACAACAACGGAGACAGTAGGTAGATTGGCAAAATTCGCAGACGAAGGAAAACTTGTAAACGGTTGATTTACGGAACTAGTAACATTAGTGAAATCAACCCAAGGGTTGTGTTTACGATAGTAACCATTAGACCCGCCGGAGTTACAACCTGTATAACCAACACTGGGTAGACTCTCCGAATAACCTATAAAAGTCTTGCCAATGCCCAATAACTGGGTAGTCAGATTAGCTCCGCCAAATGTTAATGGACAATTATCGTTTGTCACACCTTGTGTAGAGCCACTAAACAAGGCTAAGTAGTTGGGTTGGCTTGGGTGTGTCACACCGTGGGAATTTGTGAAGAGAGCGCCTTGCGTTGCTAGTGAATTGATATATGGAGCGCTACTCGAACCGATAATTTGTGAATACCCGTGGTTTTCTTCAATGACGAGGACGATGTGATCGAAAGTTGGCACTGTGGCTGCTAACGCTGCTTGGCTGCTTATAGCGACGCTCGTTAATACTGCTAATCCATTACTAATTCCGGCAATCAATTGCCAAGGATATCTAATTGTTCTCAACATATATGTATGCTCATTTTCTCAAATTTATCAACAGACAATTAGCCCCTTTTTAAGTAAGAAGCTGATAAGTTGCTTTACCCGTTTTGAATTGTTATTAATCTCAGTTCTTTTTCGGAAGCAGAGTAACCACTGTAAACTACATTGTTAAATTTAAGATGAAATTAAATTAGCATTAATTCTGAGATTTAATTTATCTAGTTGAAAAGGAAATATTTTAGGTCAAATTCTCTTATTCTAGTTTCTCTTATGCTGTTTTCTCCATTCACCAGGGGGGATACTTGACGAATCTTCCCATTCTCCTAAGTGTTTGTTGTCATATTCAGATTCTCAAACTCCAGCATTACGCCGCGACGCTCACCACTCTTGCCCAAATGCCCATCTCTTCTTTTGAGCGATGGCGCTGTTTTGCCCGCCGGATACCGTTGGCGAATTCCCTAAACAGCTAAATTAGTTGTCTTTTTTCGGTGTATTATACGGAGCGCTACATCAATCTCATCCATGTACTACACGGGTGATTTGCCTTTTTTATGTTAAGTAATATTTTGCCAACAGTATCCCCGCCGTAGGCGATCGCCAGCCGCAAGCAGGGGCGAAAAATGCTTTTAAAACCTCTTAGTAAGAAACTTTAGAACTTAAGTTTTTACTTGGGTTGCCACAATGGAGTTATATCAAGGTTTTCAGCAGCAGAGACGGTATTTATAACCTACATCGGTACGGTTTACACCCCTTCATCTTTTGTAAAGCCATCGTAACATTTATTTATATAAAACAATATTTGCTTACATAAGCAAACTCAAATAAAAGCTATGAACCAACCCATTGAATTATCTTTAGAACAAGAATTTAGCCTTAGAACTTTTGCGGATCTTGTGCAGCAGATGTCCCGTGAACAAGCTCAAGAGTTCTTGCTGATGCTCTATAAGCAGATGATGATAAGGGAAACGACTTATCAAGAACTGCTCAAACATCAGTGGGAAGTTGGTTCAGGTTCAATCTTGGGCTAAAACAAACTTGCGAAGTCAACTGTAGAAAGATCCAACACTGTCCAGTTCAAGGCGCATTTTCAGCTTCAGCCCCTTCCACCCCTGAACAGCCTCATCTAATGTTTGAGGAATATCATGTGTGTTAGTAACTGGTGTAGTTAACTCTATATTATTGCTGCCTTCATCTCAATTTGAGTATTCTTTGAGACGTGGTAACAATCCAAAGAAACTCAGAAGCAGAACTGTACTTGCTGCGATCGCTGTTTTAATCTCAAAACCATCTATATTGCTGAAACCTTGGTGAATTGCCCGATCAAAGACTGCTTGGTTGATATCAAATGTCTTTTGATTAGCTGTTTTAAACTCTTCAAACAGCCAGTTGGACTGTCCAGACTTATTTCCTACGCACAGAGCGATCGCCTCTTGATGCTTGCCACTGCGCTCTAACTGGCGAATTTGTTGGTCAATGGCCAGGTATTTACCTAAAGTCACCAGACTGGCAAGTGCGGCTTCTTTTTCACCTGGGAAGGTGATATTATTCAGTTCGTCAGCAATGTAACCTTTAAAACCATCTATCTTTTTACCCTGAGAATTATAGGCAGATGCTATAGTTTGAGCAGTTTGGCCTTGAGGAATTTGGGCAATTTGAGCTACATTGCTGAAAAAAGCTCGTTCGTAGTTGGTAGCAAAAGCTGGGTCAAGTAAATAGCGGCTTTCAGCAGCATTAGCGATGTAGGCATTAGCACGAGCTTCTCGCAGAGCATGCATAGAATTGAACGCATCTTCTTTAGCAGTCCTAAGATTTTCCGCAGAGGCCAGCAACGTGACTGTGGTATAACTTAATAAAGCCAAGGCGATCGCTGTGGCAACCAACAGCATAGGATTGAGGGTGCGGCGCATCTTTTGACTCAGAAATATCTGAATCCCTACTAGCACAATTATCAGTGCTGCCCCAGAAACAAAAATTAAGATCAAAGAATTATTAGCAGCAACCTTTTGTTCGGTATAAGTTTCTTCTAAAACTTGTATATTTACTTTATCTAACTCGTCGGCTGCTGGCAGTAAGGTTTTATCCATAAGTTCCGCAGCTGCACGGTAAGCAACCAGCATGGCGTTAGTATCACCGCGTGCGTGAAAATCGCGTGCCTGTTGAATTTGGGCTATGTAGTTACCTAAGCCGAGTTGCATCGTCTGAATGGGTTTTCGCTCTTTATCTGCATAGGTGATATTCTCAGCAGCAGCAACTAATCTTTCAGCAGCTTTTTGGTATCTTTCTTCGTAACCTTTGACTGCATCTTGGTTTTGTCCTGCTGGTACTAAAAGTTCATCAGCGACACTAGCATCCATACCGGCAAATGCGTCCTTGAGGCGTTGAGCAGTGACTATGCTGGGTGTGGAATCTTCACCAACGGTTTTGATCGCGTGTCTTTGCCCTTGAACTGCGCTAATAATCGCAATCAGTAATAGTAAACTGGTTGCTCCGGTTAAGTATAATCCTATCTGGAGTCGTTCTGGAGTCGTCAATTTATAATTTTTCTGACTTAAAAGAGCGATGATTTTACTCATATATTTATTTTATTTGCAGATTTATCCTAATTTCCGAACAGCTTTCACCGCGATCCGAGTCCAATGTCCAAGAGTAAATTCGTCTCCATCCTGAAGTTTTATATCTACCATTGGCTTCAATTCCACAGCTTTTAATTGTGTACCATTCGCAGAACCAATATCACGGAGAGTTAATGTATTGTCTGTCTCTAGGGTAAGCAAAGCATGGCGGTGTGAGACAGCATCATCAAAATCTAAAGCAATTTCTGGGTGAATTGCTCTAACTTCGCTATTGCGACCAATTAAGTTAATTGTCTTATCGAGGTGAAATGTAATCGGTGGTTGATTTATAGGTGGTTCTGGACTTTCGGGATGGCGTAAAGATGGGTCAATATAGACAACTACATCCCAACCAATAACTAACAATTGAGAATCTATTAATCCAGACTCAGAACTATTGGTATTTGTCTGTCGCTTTGTTGCCATTTCTTCTTCTTGGGTGCGTTTGGCAATGGGTACTTCACCATGCGACCCTGTGACGAAGTTGTAACCACAAATTTCACAAAAATTGCCACTGTTAGGTTCGTGGGCGGTGCTACAATCTGGGCAATTTTCTGTGGTTTTAGTTGGCGTTACTGTTGAGTCAATTGTTTTTTGGACGAATGGAAGTTCAGGTACACCCAGAATCTTAGTACCGCACTCTGAACAAAAATCTAATTCAGTTGATTCATGTCCTTTAGGACATTGATAGATTGACATAGTTACTGAAGTAATTTTTAAAATCGGTATAAGTCGTTTGTATTTACCAATAACAATTAATTGGGAGATTTAGGAATTCGAGTCGTTTTTGTGGAACGTGTTTCCAATGCCATTGCATCTTCTTTAGCGACTTCTCGCTTCAACCGGACTGTTCCTGTCGGTGCATCCTCCACCTCAACTACGGTTTTCAGTAGTTTGGCTGTGGCTTCATTCCCTGATTCATGGGCTAGTTTTACTGCCTTACCTAATTTGGCAGTAGCAAGCTCAATATCATTTCTAGCACGAGCTTCCAATCCTTCTTGAATTGACTGAGCCAGTTCTGCTTGTCCAGTATAGTGGGCAACTCGCCGATCGATTTTGGTAGATTTGGCTTCGTCATCAGTCCAGGTTGCCAAAATACGGGCTTCTGCAACTTTAGTTTCTGTGCCGTTGAGGGTGTATACTAAACTGGCTCGGCCTGCTAACATTTCATCGCCGATATTACCTGGATTGACTTCGATACAGAAGTGGTAATCACGAGACTCGTTACTTCCCCAAGCTCCAGTGGGGTAATCAACCATCTGAGGCTTGACAGGTTTATGGCGGTGGGTAAGGTCAACAATATCGGGACTAACTTGTTTACAAAATAAGACTTTGGCTCCTTGTGGTGTCCATAAACGTAAAGCGACATCGCTAACATTTTTACTCATGGCTTTTTCCAAAATGGCACGAAAGTCACTTTCAATCATTGCGGCGTTAGGAATAATATCGGTTGTCCCTAAAAGTTTGCTGGCAATTTCTTGAAGTTGAGCAACTCGCCAATCAGTTCCGACACCACGACAGTCGCACTGAAAGACACCTTCACATTCAAGTAAAACTTTCTTCAAGGATTTCTCATCAGATTCATCATTTTGCCCATCGGTGAGTAGTAGTGCTTGACGAACTGCGCTAGGCATCTTTTTGAATTGTATTAAGGCTTGAGCCAACCAAGTAGACATGAGAGTACCACCATTAGCGAGAGTACTCTTAATAGCTGCGATCGCTTCTTGCTTTTTTTCTATCGTGGCTGGAGAAACAGGAAAAACTACAGTGGCTTTACCAGCACCGGTGACGATGAAGAAATGGGCATCCTCTGGGAGCAATTTCACAATTTTGGTCATTGCATCTTTGGCTGCATGTATCTTGTCACCTCCCATTGAACCGGATGTGTCGCAGATGATGCCAAAAAGTCTGCCATTGTGTTCAGTTGCGATCGCACTATCACCTTTTTCGACGGTAATAGTCATAATGGCATCAACTTCTCTGGCTCCTTGGGGTAGATATTGGTTTTGAAAAACTTCGGCTTTAAATTGATGAGACATAGTGTTTTGTTTGTTTGAGAGTTTAATTCATAAACAGAGAACAGCAACAGTAATGTTGTCATGTCCACCACAATTACGGGCAAATTCTACAAGAGTGCGAGATATGCCGATCGCATCTTGAACGGGCGATCGCTGCACTAAGTTAGCTAAATGTGCCGCATCTAAGGTATAGTTCCACAATCCATCACTACACAAAATCAGATATCCAGAACCAGGAATAGTAAACTTCATAATTGAGGGAACAGCATCCTCAACGGCATCTGCTCCCAGCCAGCGCGTAATTGCATGAGCTTTGGGAGATAGTTTAGCTTCTGCTTCGCTGATTTTTCCGGCTGCGACTACTTCAGTTAACCAGGAATCATCCTGAGTCAATTGTTGGTAACTGTGAGCAGAAATCCAGTAAGCGCGACTATCACCTAACCAGCCAATAGTAGCGATACCTTCTTGAACAATTGCAGCCACAATAGTTGTAGATGGTGGTTCCAAATCTCCACTATTTCTATAAGAAATATTACATACATTGGCTAAAGCAGTAGCAAAAGCTGATTTAATTGCCGAAGCGGAATTTTCCCCTGTTTCCCACGCATTCGCTAGAGCCAGACAAGTACTTTCAGCAGCAGTTTTAGCAGCTAAATCAGGTTTTTCGGAACTAGAAACTCCATCACAAACTACGAGAATATTCGGCTGATTGCCATTGAGTTGTTGTAAAGCGAGGAAATCTTCATTGCGGCTATGTTTGAGTCCGCGATCGCTAACTCCGGCTAGCTGTGAATTAATTATTATTTCTAACCAATCATGCACTGGTGGTTCTTGACGAAATCCACATTGGCAACAGTAGCCTTCATGATCGATTCCTGCACCACATTTTTCACATTTATCGATCGCAGTTGGCGGTTTACTAGCCGTTAAGGGTGTACCGCATTCTTCACAAAATTTATCATCAGCTAAGATGGATGCACCACATATACACTGCATAAATTCCCCTCACTAGGTTTAAATTAGGGTTCTGGGACGTACCCGATTAGCTTCATCGACTAAAGAGATTTTTTCGTCTTTAGTTGCGAGGTGCGCCATGTCGCGTAAGGCTTTTTCCAATCCCTTTCTCAGATGCACTTCTTGTAATGGTTG
The DNA here is from genome assembly GCF_026127265.1 of Nostoc sp. KVJ3. Classification (GTDB taxonomy): domain Bacteria; phylum Cyanobacteriota; class Cyanobacteriia; order Cyanobacteriales; family Nostocaceae; genus Nostoc. The sequence goes on along the minus strand of NZ_WWFG01000002.1, from coordinate 2,322,844 downwards.
TCCCAAAATTGTTAAATCAGCAGCAGCTTGGAGTTGGCGTGAGGTGATTAAATTGAGAGCAGTTTCTAATACTTGTTTAGTCAGGCGATAGCGATCGCTACCAACTAAAGTCAATGCTTCAATGGCCACAGAAGCGGCTTTGAGTTCTTGAGTACCTGGAGCCGAGCGATCGCCATTGATTAAAGTTCGGGCAATTTCGACTCGCGCTCGTGTATATAAATTAGAAGTTTGCGGAATATTTTCTAAAGCTGCCACAGCACCGTTGCGATTTCCAGTGGCACAAAAGCAACGTGCTAACCCAAAAGCTGCTGATACATAACTCGGATCGGTGCGGGACACCAAATTGTACATCTTAATCGCTAATTGGTAATTTTCGGCAAGTTCTGCGGCTAACGCCAGCGCCAGTTTCGGAGCTAACTCTCCTGGTAAATCAAAATAAACTTGGTCAAATGCTTTCTGCGCCTCTGTAGGTTTATTTTGCGCCATCAGCGATCGCCCACGATACCAAAAGCTCCGCCAATCCCAAGGATCTTTGGCTACAACTTGGGCTATAGCTTGTTCTGCTTCTTCGTAATCATTGGTATCAATTAAGCTATTTGCCAAGCGCAACAAGGCTTCAGTTGATTTCGGGAATTGTTTGACAACAACATCTAAACCGACGGCTCGCTGGACTGGATCGGCGATCGCGCTGGCATTTAGGACTGCATTAAAGCCCGGATCGCTAGCATCTAATATGGGTATCGGTAATTGCTGATATTCTGGCTTAATTGGTTCAAAACTTCCACTGTGGGTAATGGCCAACATATCGCCACCAAACAGGTTACTGGTGGCGGGACGAGGAATACTGGTAGAAATGGCAACAACTTCCCGCAGTACACCCAATAACTGATCTGCCATTTCATCGGCTGACTGAAATCGGTCATCAGGATTTTCGGCGGTGGCTTTAATCAGAAAGCGATACAGTGATTCTTGTTGGGCAAATAAAGGTTCTTCTTGGGGGCTGGGAAGTGTGTATAAATGTTCCTTACTAAAACCTTTAATCTCAGTAAGCAACACCGCCAAAGTTCTGCCAATGGTAAATAAATCGGAAACCATTGTTGGGCCTTCGCCGGCTTCAGGAGCGCTATAGCCGACTGTACCGTAAATATCACCATCGGGATCGTCAACGCGACGGACACCACCCAAGTCGATTAATTTCACGTCGTTGTCTTCGATCATGATATTATCTGGCTTGAAGTCGCAGTATACCAACCCCAAGGAATGTAGATAGGCAAAAGCTCCCAAGATGCGGTGAATATATGCGATCGCTTCTGCTACGGGTAATGCCCCGCGAGTTTTGCGGATTTCTTTGAGGGTTTTACCGCCCACATATTCCATGATGATAAAACCTTCATTACCGTGGTTGACGAAATTATAAATTCCCACGATATTAGAGTGTTTTACTACTGCTAAGAATTGTCTTTCTGCCACGGCGACGGCTGCACTGGATGCGTCTTCGCTGTTGAGCAATCCCTTCAGTACTACATAGCGAGATAAAGTTTTATCGAAGCCTAAATAAATCCATCCTAAACCACCATAGGCGATCGCTCCTTTAACTTCGTATTGCCCGACAACTACATCGCCAGGCTTCAGAGTCGGAATAAAAGAATACTTCTGCCCACACTTGCTGCAAAATCCGTTTTCTCGTCGCAAAGAATGATTGCAATTACTACAAAAGCGTTTATTCTCCGGCACCATTGGGTTAGTAAGAATCGCTTTTTCTGGTTCCGTTGAAGGTAGTTCTGGTACAGAAGTTAATCCTGCTCCTAGTTGTCTGCGGCTACTACGGGCAGAAGTGCTACTAGTACGCCGCGAACCCTTGGAACGATTGGTTAATGGAGACGAGCCTGTGGCTGTGGTAATTGGTGAACTTCTGAGTGTAAGTGAGGCATTTTGCTTCTGGCTGACATCAACAGATTTTAATGCTGCTAACCCACAGACATTACAGTAGTCATCCTCAATAGTGCCAGTACATCCATTCCGCAGACAGCGAAGACTGTTCATTGAAGTCTCCTAAATCTATAGTCATAAATCATTGTTTATTCTTCTCCCGATCTTTTTCACCAGATATCTGCTTTATTGTTCCCCTAAAATTGGCTGTTTAAACGTTTTTCATATTGGGAAACTAATTCCGATGCCTTGTCTAATGGAGTTGGGCGGATATAAAGGAGTTGCGTTGCTTTTTGGGCTAAATCCACCAAGGTAATATCTTCAATCAATCCCCGCGCTAAGGCTTTCGCTTTGAGGGCATCCAGTCGTCCACGTAACTCCCGACGAGTTTGTAATAAAGTACTATTAGCTGTGTATGTCTGTTGCTCTACAGTTATGTATTCTTTGGCTTTGGCTATCCAATTATCTAAACCGAGCATAACTGGACTAACTAAACCCTCCTCTAGCTTGTTTTGTAAGCGTGTGAGCCATTGGCTAAGGGCATCTATCTGCTCTTGGGCTAATGGAGTTTGCTTTGTTAGATACAAAACTTTTTCTTGGCTTTCCATAAAAGCAGCAATAGATTGTGAGTGAAGTCTAATTAATTGTTCTAATAAATTGTGAGCGATCGCTACTTTCTCTTGTATCTGAGCCTGTTGTTTCTGGGCTTGCTCTAAGACTAATTTAACTTGTGCCAACAAAGGTTTGAGTTGCCGATCTATCTCTGCACTCACTCCCAAAGGATCTTGCTCAATTCTTTCTCGTAGGGAAGCGATCGCTTCATGAGCTTGTACCAGTTCCCGACAAGAGGCTTGATTGAGTGATGCGGCTAAGTTTTGCCCTAAGATAATTTGCGATTCTGCATCTTGGAGTATAAATTCTAGATTTGTCCAAGCGGCATCAACCGCTAAAACTGCATCTCTGGCCACAGAAAAAGCCTGAGTCATTACTTCTAATAATTGTGCAGGAGCGATCGCGTTTGCTTGTTGAGTCACAGTCAGTAATTCTCTCTGTGCTAATGGCGTTTGCACAACATACAGATGAATCGAAGTGCCTGTTAATAGTTGTTTAATTTCATCAATTTTTTCCTCTGTTGCCAAAAATCGTGGTAATTGCTGCCGCAATCTACTGGCTCGGTCTATTGTTTGCACCAATAGGTCAAAGTACTGAAATAAATCGTTCATTGCCTCCAACGCTGGAGTCACTTTTTGAGCAGTAATGCCTGTCAAATGAACTTTAGGAAAACCAGGAATCCCACAAAGGCGTTGATATACTGGGAGTTCTTGTAGATCAAACAGGTTTTGGCTAACTACTTGAATTTTATTTTTCCAGTCAGCTAAGAGTTGATCAACAATTTTGGTTGTCATAACGAGTACTGATGTATAAAAGGCTTAGTGGCAACATTGCCCTCGATTCTATCTTTACTATTGTTAATGGATACGGGATTGTTGAGCAACTTTAGTTACACGGCACCATAAAAAACCAACTCTAGCCAAAAGGCGATTTAACTCTTGTACTCCAGGAACTTGTCTCCACAATATTGTTAATACTGCTGCCACCATGAACGATAAGTTTAAAATTCTATCTCGTAATCCTAACTGTTTGTAATATTTTTGTTGAGCGAAAATAGCTGGAGTCAATAACGCTTCTAATTGTTGAGAAATCGCCTCATTATCTATAGTAGGAGTATTATGTTTGTGCGCTTGGTCAGAGTTTTGTTTTTGTCGCTTGGGCATAATGGTAGACCAAACTTTTCATTACCTCGTTTGATAATTGAATTTACCTAACAATGCTGCCCACTTTTTACGTCGTTACAATACTTTTTCATCTCCTATAAAAGCGTTTTCTTGAGATTACTTTGAAGATTTGTCATTACAAATGTTGTTGAATTTTCTGGCATGGTTTCTGGATCAGTAGTTATTTCCCAGTAAGTTATGGCTCTTTTTTTACCATAAATTATTTCCCTAATGTATCTAACTTCTGATTTCTGATTGCTAAATGTTCTTTCAAATTTACATCACTTATTCGCACTAACGCTCTGTCCTGCTGGCAACCAGAGGCAAAGATGATTGATGAGTTACTTTTTGTGTTTTCACTTTAGATCCTCCAACTGAACATAGAAACTTGCACGTATATTGGTAATCTTTACTCTTTTCTGATTGACCAAGGTTTGTATGACAACAGATTAAATGAAACTGTACAATCGAGCGCTGCTACCAGGACTACAGGGGGATTCATAAGGCAGATGTTCATAGAGAATTGGTATTAGCAAAGCGTTCTGCTAAAGGTGGTATCATTACCAGAGGATTGCTTAATCCACTAAATACATAAACATTGTCTAATCCTGGAACACCACCAATTACAGGAAATTGATTACCACTAAATGCCACTAAGCAATGATGCCAAGTTCCTGGTAAATTCTTCAAAGTTGGTAACACTTCCCCGACACTTTCTCGCAACCATTTTTCACTCGCTTGTGAGTTTACCTTGGCATAAGGATCTGTGAGAACGCGGCTAATTTGACCCAAGCGTAAACTGCCATCTTGAAATTGAATTGCGCCAGCATCTAAAATCGCTGGTACTGGTTCATTACCTGGCTGATCCCAAAATTCATCGACTTGAGCGGATTGGGCTTCTAATTGAAATCGTTGCACATTTGCCGGCATAAGTAAGGTGCTTAACCTGATATCAACTGGTGCAATTTCAATTATTTCTGCGTGGGTAAAATATATTTTAACGGAAATACCAGATGCCTTTAATAGTTGACGGCTAAGTCCACCTGCACAGATAACAACATTTGCACTGTGGTAAGTTGCAGTGGTGGTTTCTACACCACTTTCTAATATTTGTAATACTTGGGTAATTTGCACTTCACCCCCACCACGCAAAAAAGCTTGAATGTAAGCTTGTGCTGTTTTTTGTGGATGAATATGACCATGTTTAACAGTTAAAGCACCAGATATCGCCTGTTGATTTAAGAGTGGTTCCAGTTCAGTAGCTGCTTCTGGGCTAAGTAAATGCGGTACATCTGCACAATTATTATAGGATGCAGCGATCGCTTCTGGGTCACTAGAAGCTGGAATAGTCAGTAATAAATCTAATTCCCGAAACTCGATATCAGCGTCTAACTCAAGAGATAGGATACGATAGCGATCGCTTGCTTGTTTGCACAATTGGCGAGTAAATGCTGTAGTACCTGACCAATAGGCAAGCCCCCCATAACTATAACGAGTTGCATTCTGTGGTATTTCATATTTTTCCACCAGAAGTACGTCAGAGCCTACTTTTCCTAATTCATAAGCAAGCGCAGCACCCGTAATCCCACCACCAATTACAATCCAGTCGTAAGTTTTCATTGAAGTTAGCCTTGCTAATTTAGAAAATGAAACTCAAAAATTTAACGTCTCAAACACTTCCTCTGTGTGGCAGTCGCTTATGGGCAAACCCTCTTCTCCAAGAGTTGGGGCTAGCCTCTGCGTTTGGGAGAAGACCGCGCTGCTTACCTGTGCGTGATCCAAATTCAGATTTCCACTCAGCAACACCTGTCTAATATGTTGCTTGCAACCGTTGTAAAAGATATTCTCTTGCTAGAATAGGCGGATAAATAGGGGATTCTCCTTTTTGGCAACTCTCCAAACAAGCAATCTCTACATCATCATTAGGATGACAAAAAAAAGCAATAGAATACCGAGACTGGTTCACCCTATCGTCATTAGGAATGATCGCCCGATGGTGAGTTGAACAAAACACATGATTTGTCCACCTCTGCATTAAATCACCAGTATTGACTATAACAGTATCAGGAATTGCAGCTGCCTCAATCCATTCTCCATCTGTTGTTCTTACTTCGAGTCCGCTAACTTTATCTTGGAAAAGTAAAGTAATACTGCCATAATCAGAATGTTCTCCAGCACGCACTTGTCCGGGTTTGGGTGGTGTCTGCAATGGGGGATAGTGGAGCAAGCGCAAGGTATGATTATATTGATTGTGCTTTGTCGTCAAAAAATCTTCAGGCAATTCCAACGCCAAAGCAAAGGTTTGCAATACTGTGTTAGCTAATTTTGTGCAACTATTATAGAAGACAACAATACAAGCATCCATCCCAACAGTGCCTTCCTTGTTGACATTAAACGCCTCTTTCAAGTCACCTGGTTTATTGGGGGCAAGACGTTCTCTTTCAAGAGCAACATATCCTGTATTACAAAATTCATCACTCCAAGGTTGCTTTTGCTTAACTTCTAAAGGTTGTTTAAAAAAAGATTGATTGTAGCTAAACACTTCCTCTATTAAGTCTTTTGAGATTCCCGAATTTTGCAAGTAGATGAAACCGATTTCATGGCAAGCTTGATAAATTTGTTTCACAACAGCTTGCCGATTTGTTGCATTGCTATGAGTGAAAGCACTTAAATCAATTACTGGAATTGTGACCATTGATTATTCAAGATATTCCGTTAACAGTTAACAATTATAAAGATTCAGTTTGATACTCCTGTAAAGATGTTGCACTTGTCAATACCCTTAGACCTGAATTCTGACCTCATAAAAGCTCCTGTGTATGAAGCGATCTTGCCAAAAATTACAATTGCTGACCATTTTTTGGGAATAGAAGACCCACAAATAGATCGAACCAAGCGGCATAACTTAATCGATATCATAACGATTACCGTGTGTGCTGTGATTTGTGGGGCGGATGGTTGGGTGGCAATAGAGACTTATGGATGTGCCAAGTATGAGTGGTTAAAAACATTTTATTAGACGGTAAAACAACAGTCGAAACTCGTTATTTTATTAGTAGTCTTGAAGATAACGCTGAACAGTTTGGTAATTCTATTCGCAGTCATTGGGGAGTTGAGAATTCATTACATTGGGGAGGCAGCGCGTTGCGGGGGTTCCCCCCGTTGTAGCGACTGCCGTTATTGGATGTCGCCTTGAGGGAAGAGGACTGTCGGATTAGAAAATATAATGCTCCGCAGAATTTTGCAATTCTTAGACATATTGCAGTCAATCTTTTAACTCAAGAGAAGCGTGTCAAACGCGGAATCAAAAATAAACAGTTTCTTGCGGCGATGGATAACAAATATTTACTAAGTATTTTAGCGTTAGCTTAAAATACTACATCAAAACTTGAGTTGAATGTTTTACATAAAAGTTTTATTTATTCTCTAAGTAAATATATTTTTATATAGCTCATAATTGAATTATTTTAGTATTGATGATTAGTCATTCAGTTGAAGATAAGCTAATTCACATTTGAAAAAATATGGTTCTTCAGTACTTATTATGCTAAATTATTAGTTACAAATCCAAAACAATATTAAAAATTGTATTAAAAGATTCCTAAAAGCATTGCAATCATTGACATAAAATAAAATTTGTTGTTAACTGTAAATCTAATCAGATTATTTTTTTGGTAAATTTACGGTTATGGTTCATAAAAATGATATAAAAATCCTCACAGAGCTTCTTGATTTAGATGACATAAAAGTAATATCACATCGTCTTCATGAGGGGATTGGAATAATTTTAAAAACTGAATCGAAAAAATTAGATGCTAATTGTCCTAATTGTGGCACAAAAAGCCATAATTTACATCAAAATCATCGACATATTATTAAAGATTTACCCTTTGGAGATAAACCAGTATTTTTAGAAATAAATAGGCGACAATTCAAATGCAGAAAATGTCAAAAACCATTTAGTGAACATCTCGATTTTGTGAGGAAGAAAAGAACTTATACAAATTTCTAATTCTCTTAAACATTCCTAATAGTATCTCGATTCCATCCTAATTCTGATTGTGCAATCTTTTGCCCTCCTAAACCTAAGCCCTGAACTGTCTGTGCCATAAAGAAAGCGTTTTGCTGCACCTTTTAATTGAAATGCAGTTTCAATTAACAACTTTTTGAGAGAATCAGTTAATACTATGGCCATCAGTTACCACACTCAAAAACAAGCGTCATTATTTAAATTACTACAAAAGGGGAATGAAGTGGCTGCCGTAGGCAGCCACTTCATTCCCCTTTTAAAATGATTATCATTATTGCTGATGGAATAGTTTATTTTCTGGAAGTCCCTTGAATAAAGTTCTGGATAATCTGCTTGTTTTTATTGATATCGCTCATCAGCTTTTCTCCATAGAGTAATTTTCAATTGGTTTTAATAGGTACTTTATACCCAGCGACGCACTCGTGCCTTGTAGCGTAAGTATTCATCGCCAAATTTACGCTCCAAGTAACTTTCTTCGCGCTGAACAATCCCGATTTGCACAATCACCAAAAGGGGGAATAATAGTAGCAATGCCCAGAGCGCACCCAATAGCAACGCGATACCGATGTAAAGCAGCGTCAGAGACAAATAAATTGGGTTGCGGCTTAACCTAAAAACTCCATCCGAAACGATCGCTGTTGTCGGACGTGAAGGGTTAACCTCTGTCTGTGCGCGATTCATCGTCCGAAAAGCTGAAGTTACTATCAAACCCGCGCAAATAATCGCTAATACTCCCAAAAATAGTGCTACAGATCGCGATAAAAAGTCGATTGGAAACATGAAACTAAGTACTAATCCGATTAATAATGTTCCAGCATAGAGTGCTGGCGGAAAAGCAATTACTCCAGGATTATCCGATATGTCCTCTTCCATGATGACCTACCTTTTTGTAATGATTTTGCTAATAATGCTATGAGAACTTGATGGTGGATTTGTCCAGGATCTTTGTTCTATCTGCCTTCTGCACGCAGACTCCTAAGCTTTTGGTATGGCAGCCAGTTGTTCGGCAATCACTTTGGCGTTAATTTCATCGGTCTTGGCTGCCTGCCAATAGGCATTAAGCTTTTGATACTTGCTGATGAGATCCGAGTGGTCATAGACCGATAACATTAAACTGACTATATTGAGTATGGGAACGAGGGCACAGTCAGCGGTTGACGGTCGATCACCCACTGCCCAGACATCATCGCTCAGGTAATGATCGATATATGACAAGCCCTGATCCAGAATTTCAAATTGAGTTTTAACCACGTCCTCATTGCGATTGGCTGGATCTCGCATACCTCTTAAAGCAAAGATGGATGGTCGAATATGAAAATCTGGGAGGCGCAAGAACAAACGAACACGGGCTAAATCCTCAACATCAGTCGGTCGCAAAGATGGTGTTGGGAAGACATCTTCTAGATATTCAAGGATCGTTGCTGATTCTGGGAGTGCAAAACCAGAGTCCAATAACAAAGTCGGCACCTGTCCCATAGGGTTCACAGCTAAATAGGCATCACTTTTAATGCCGCCTTCTGGCGGTGGGACAATTTCAATGTTTAGACCTTTGCGATAGATGGACAATCGCACGCGGGCGGCAAAGGGTGAAATAGGAACACTATAAAGTTTCATGCGCCTCACTTTCGATGATTGGGTTAATGGAGCTTGGAAATGCAATCGTTTGAATCGTGAAATTGCCCTTCGAGATCGGCGATTCGTCGTTCGAGATTTTCGATGCGATCGCTCAGAATGGAATGGCACGCTTGTAAAGGGAAAATCGTTGAGGTAGCAGGGGAGAAAGAAGAAATTTTAGGCAATTGCGTTCAGATTCATGTTGCTGACTCCTTGACACAAGGTGCCGATGATTTCTTTGAATGCTTATCATCAACTGTCAACATAGAGAAATTAAGTGCATATACACTTTTTGGAGCAAAATTTTAGACTTAACGCAAGAGTGCTGTTGCTTCCACTAAATGCGCCAACAAAGTGTTCCATCGTTGCTGTCCAAGTGCTGTCTCAACCATGCTTTGAGCCTGTTTCCACAATGGTAAAGCTTTCACTAAGACAGCTTCTCCAGCTTCAGTCAAGGCAATTATACGAGTTCGCTGGTCTTGCCCAGGTTCGGATTTTAACCATCCTTCGCGTTCAAGGGGCTTAAGACTCCTGGTTAAGGTCGTGCGATCCATCACTAACATCTTGGCTAACTCGTTGACCGTGGCTGATTTTGCGATCGCTACAGCAGCCAGAATGGTGAACTGAGTCACTAGCAATCCGCTCGGCTTAAGTACTTCGTCAAAGTGTTGTGTCATAACACGAGAAGCCTTTCGGAGATTGAAACAGGCGCACGCCCAAGCCACTTGACCTAGAAGATCAGTGTTGATTGGGTTACTATCTTTATCCATAGGTTAAGTGTATATGCACTTATTTTTGATGTCAAGTGCCGGCTAAAAACCTAGCGTGGCAAAACTTACTAGAGAAGAGCGGAAATCCTGTAATCTTGACCTTGTAGCGAAATAATGGTGCAAAAACTTGGCATGAAATTGTTTAAAACCAGAGGCAACATCGTTTGAAGTACTCGATTGTGTTCAAAAAAATGCCCCTTGTGCGGTCAAGCAATGTGGAATGATCCAAGACACTGAAAATCTGTTTGACAGAGAATAATTTGTGTTCCTCCTTTAACAACTATTCAGTCCTGGAAATATGGGAGCAACGATATAAATTCTGGCACAAATGAGCGAAATCCATCTTGTAGTAGATATGCAAAACGGGTTTATGCCTGAGAAATGCAGACATATTATTCCTACTGTCATTAAACTAATTGAGTGTTTTTTAGAGACTGGTAAACTCGTTGAATTCACAAAATTTATCAATACTGCTGACAGTAATTATGTGAAGCTAATTCATTGGTCAAGCTTGATACATGAACCAGAAACGAGCATTATTGATGAACTTCAGCCATATATACATAATATTTTTGATAAACCTTATTACTCCCGGTTCGCCCATTTTAAATTGAGTTAGAAAAAAGCTGAACGATTTAATAGGGGTTATAGTTCATAGTACAAATGTACTATAATATCGACTTTGTGCGTAGTTTACTGCCGTAGGCATCGCATAAAAATAGAGTTTTTAGAGCAGGGTGGTAGTTCAAGGTAAATTTAGGGGAATGGCTAAAACCATTACTAAACCTAGATTTTCCGGTTTTCGGCAATTTCTCAAACTCCAAAAAAATGAGCGAACCGGGAGTTATTACTCGGCATTTACGGAAAATTTTTCGAGTTTTATTTTGATTAATCAAATCAGCAAAATATATTTTTGTGGAGTTGAAACTGATAGCTGTATTTTCAAGACAGCAATTGACTCTTTTGAGCGCGGTATTGAACCAGTAATTATCGAGGATGCTTGCTTTAGTGCTGGTGGTCAGCAAGCGCATGATGCGGGTATTTTCTTACTCAAACGTAATATAGGAAAAAACCAAATTCAGATGAGCGATCAGGTGATTGAGAAGATGTCATAAGCTGTTCCACAGAAACTATCCATTGTGAGAAAATGTTCACTTGACTTTAAATAGGCACGGCTTTAAGGAGTAACAGCGATGGAAACGCGATTTTTAGGAAAGTCCGGTCTTAAGATTTCGGTTCTCAGTTTCGGTACAATGACATTCGGTGGTAGCGACTTTTTCCAAGAAATTGGGGCGACTCAGGTAGACGAGGCGCAGCATCTGATTGATATTTGCCTTGATGCAGGTGTCAATATCTTTGACACAGCAGATGTTTACTCGAATGGACTTTCTGAGGAGATTCTTGGTAAAGCTCTCGGAAAGCGTCGTTCTGATGTAATTATTGCAACTAAGGCTTATGGTCGTATGGGAAAAGGAGCAAATGATACTGGATTGTCACGTTATCATCTGATTCGAGCCTGTGAGGACAGCCTACGTCGATTAAACACAGATTACATCGACCTCTATCAAGTTCATGGTTTCGATGCTCTAACTCCACTAGAAGAAACGCTTCGCGCCTTAGATTCACTTGTACGTAGTGGCAAAGTTCGCTACATTGGCTGCTCTAATTATTCAGCTTGGCATTTAATGAAGGCGCTGTCTGTATCAGAGCGTTTGAACTTGGAGCGCTATGTGTCACAACAGGTTTATTACTCGCTTGTGGCGCGAGAGTTGGAATTTGAACTAATTCCTCTAGGTTTAGATCAAGGTGTGGGTATCTTGGTGTGGAGTCCGCTTGCTTTTGGTTTCCTCTCAGGTAAGTATCGTCGTGGTCAGTCCCAACCGGAGGGGACACGACGAGCAAAAATCGGTGATATTGGTACTGTCAGTGACCTGGAAAAGGGGTACGACATTGTGGAAGTTCTGCACGAAGTGGCTAATAACCGTGGTGTCAGTGTTGCTCAAGTTGCGCTCAACTGGCTGTTACGTCAGTCTGGTATTACATCCGTTATTATCGGAGCGCGGAATGAACAACAACTTCGAGACAACCTTGGGGCTGCTCAGTGGGAGCTAACATTAGAGGAAGTAAATCGGCTCAATCAGGTTAGCGCCACCGCGCCAATCTATCCTTACTGGCATCAGCGCAAGTTCGGGGCTGAACGCATTCCACAATAGAAATATCCTCGTTGCGATCGCATGAGCTTGGTGCGATCGCTTGGGGTTTCCTCTCTACGAGACGCGCTACTCGCGTTGGCTTGTAAAAGTTGAAGTGACAGCGCTATGTTCAAAGGTTCTGGCAATTTGGCATCACAACTCTGTGAATTGCTGTTGAAATGAGATATCAACAGAACAGTCACAAATCGCCTAAGTTGACCCAACGCTGTAGAAGAACAAGAGCAGCCAACTCACAGCGCTCGGTCGGGAGCAACTCTTGTAGACGCTGCGCGTAGTCAAGATCCCCGCAGGGGTACGCCACAACTGGTTAGTAATGTACTAGAAAACACATAGTAATAGATAAGCCTATCTATCCGTGCGATCGCTTATCATTCTTAGAGGATGCATAGCGATTGCACCTGAAAGTGGTTTGTGTTTTTGCGCTAGCTTTCGGGTTTATACAAACTAAGTAACTCAAAGCTAAATATATACATACTAGAGTAGTAGATTAGTTAACTCCTGTAGTAAGGCAATGTCAAACCCATACAGTAATAAAAAAAAGATTCGAGGTTGGAAAAAACATATTAGAAAAATTAACTATTGGAAGAATTACAATCTCACCCTAGATACAGCAAAATTGCACAAGTCTCAACGAGATTATGTCAAGGTCACTATTGACCCTTGGTATCGCTTAGTAAGAAGGAACCCTCCCATTTGGTACAACCGATTAATACTAGAGGCTTTAATAGAGATTTATTTAAATTGGCATAAAACACTTCAGGAGTGGGGAGAGCCTTTTTACTTGAAGATATGGTTGTTTGACCATCATTTTATCAACTCTCAAGTTGTAGCAGCGACTGGAGATTGGATTGTTGGATATAACAATACTTTTATAAAGAGCAATGAAGCTAGAACGTTTCCATTTGAAAAATATAAAATTCACAACTTCAGTCTCGAAAATTTTCAGTGGGAACTCCACGTTGAAGAGAATTATTTTTATGAAAAGATTGACCAAATAAGTGAAGCAGAAATTAACAAAATCAAACAAAAAGCTTACAGGTCAGGTTTTCTCCAGAATGGTGATAGGTACTTTGCTATTAAAACAGGAGATGTTTGGATTGGAACGTTACACACGCTATATTAGAGCAACCATCAAAACCGTTTATGGTAGACCCTCTGCGCCATCGCTTGACTACCCATTAAATTACTTTACCTAATACTGTCTCAACACGGGTGGTAAATTCGGATGAGCGTAGGCGTAGCCCACCGCAGGTATCGCCTTCTTTAGTTTCTTAGAGGAAACCCTAAACTAGGTAGAGACTTCCGTATCGCTATATCTCATCGTCATTCAGACTTTTCACCTCGGTACTTAAAACCGGGTTTTTTTGCGTCATCGCCGTGGGAGCATCAATGGAGATAGAATGCTTTCAGGCATAAAATACACCAAGTCTGCAAAATGAGAAATCCGTGCTTGTCTAACTAATATCAGCAAGGATGTGGCTTTTTTCTTGCAGATAGTGCAATTTTGCTTTGTTAATCGCGGAACGGACTGCCTGTTTAAGTTCTACTGGTCTAAATGGTTTTTTACAATGTTCAAAATACTCAAAAGGCTTTGGAAATTCATCGATAAAATGTTTTTTTGCACCCGACATAACTACAAGGGGAACAAATCTTAATGTCGGATGAGCTTGAATGTACTCCAAAAATTCCCAAGCACCCAGAACTGGAAAATCAATCAAGATGATGCTAACTCTGTGACATTTGAGGAATTTTAAAGCATCACGTCCATTATAAATGTACATCTCAAAGTAGTGTGCAGGCAGTAAGTTAAAAAAGCCCTCAAACAACCATTTCATATCTTTAGAATCTTCAATAACCAGAATATTATGAGAAGTCATAATTTATTACTCGAAGTTCGCCCTTTTTTTTTGAAGTTAGAGAAATTGATAAATAACGTAAGAATAACGGTTTGGGAGAAATCAGATTTTTGGATGGTGACAAACGGTGAAGCAATACCCAAGATTAATTCACAACGCTGGCGATCGCAAAGCACCAACAATCACGGTTCACCATCTGGTATAAACGCTGTAACCCCTATTTTTCAGTTCCGTCTTTTTTCTAACCGCCTATAAAATGAGCGAACCAGGAGTAACAAACTCACCTCTTGGAGTTCAACTCAAATTACAGAGGAGGAACAAGAGGATTCTGATGGAGAAACATTCAGCCTTGACTTTGATTTGTAACGGGAATGTATTGGTAGGGCAACGCATCTAAATGACTCTTGATCACAACGAAGGTTGAGAACCAACGAAAAAATCTTTCCTTTCGCGTTTAATTATTTTTTAAGCCCCAAAGCGATAGCCTAAAAATTTCGCAATAAGCAAGAGTTAATGAAATTATTTTTAAGTCTATTGAGAATAGACTTTACTTATTGACATGATGCGGCCGCCCTGAATGTATTGGCACAAGAATGCAACAGGTTTAGCACAGTAAGTTCAAGATTTAAGTTTATAATTCAATCCGACTTCAAGACTTTGAGTTTAAGCAAGCAAAGTAGGCCAGTTAATCTAATTTTTGAAAGGCACGATTAATTACAGGACATCGAAATTATGAAGCAAGGTGGCATGAATGAGGAGGAATTTGAATATTATGAAGACAATAATCCAGCACTGTCTAAAATCATACAGCGTAACATTCGGACTCTGATTCGCCTTCGACTTCAGGCTGCTAATAAACGAAATCTACAAGACCGAATTGCGGATATGATTACCTCTTTTTCAGGACATATAGTTTTTGTTTACGTACATATAGTCTGGTTTGGAGCTTGGATTGTTTTGAACACGGGAAGAATCGGCGTGCATCCGTTCGATCCATTCCCCTACGGACTATTGACAATGGTAGTATCTCTGGAAGCAATTTTTCTGTCAACATTTGTGTTAATTAGTCAAAACCGTCTGAGTGAAGAAAGTGAGTATCGAACAAACTTAAATTTACAAATTGCACTACTGACAGAGCATGAAGTCACACGAGTATTACAAATGCTTGATGCGATTCAAGACAAAATGGGCATTGATAATGATGAAGACAGTGAACTTGCCGACTTAGAAATGGAAACCAAGCCCGAAGATGTACTAACTGAAATTGAGCGGCTTCAGCAGTTAGCACTGAAGAGAAAAAAGCTGATTAAACGTAATTCTAGATAAAGACTTTTTTCAATTTGATTGAGCGCAACCCTCTATAGAGAGATATCTTTTTAATCCCCTCAAATAGTACTCAGCGATGCCTACGGCTGTAAATTACGCGCTTTTCACTCTTGCAGCTGCTAACTGTAAAATCCAGATATTCAAGGGACTGATTTTTGTAGTGCAGATTTGAAAGATACATCATTCCTGCTAGATAATCTTTTTCTGATTAAGCTTTCGGATTTCTGCAATTACACCATCAAGCCCACGATTGCCATAAATAATTAGCAATCGTTCCGCAGATAAGTAACTTAGCACAGGGTTACGAAATTTTTTAATATATGTTGTATCTGTAGGATTATAGCCAAACTGGGGAGCGATCGCTTTCAATTGCTCTTGAACAGTGGTAACAGCCGGAATTGATAAAACAAAATCGGCATCTGACAGATTATGCAAGGCATATTCAGCCAGGAAGTTAGTAAGTGAAGAATTTGTACTCAGCGCGAAACTGCCAAGCTTACGGACTATCGGCAAACGTAGATGGTTTTGCTTATCCATGAATAAATAACCTTGAGTCACGGGGTCAATTCCAGCAATAATTGCAGCCGCACGTAACCAGTTAACTACCTTGTACTCGTTACCGAGAGTGGGAGATGAGTGAGCGCAAGCTTGAGTAATCACAAACTCTGGGGATAACTTTCGCTTCATCGTCTCTGCCAAACTGATGATGTGATGACCACCAGTTCTAGAATCGCCCGACGCACCATAATTGTCTGTTTGACCATTGCCACCGAAGTTCAACTCCTGAAACTCAGTGCCTGAAGCATTCCACTGAAAAACTATTGACTTAGCCCAGTCATGCCAGATTGGTGCTGCAATTAATAGGTCGTTACTGATATAAATGCTTGAATCTACTTTGGTTTCACTATCTGGATTGACAATTGGTAAACCATTACTGTTTGTTTGACCATATATTAGCCGATAGTTACTCGCAAAGCTCAAATTACTAATATTATTAAACGCTTCATGTATTGGTAGTCCTCCGGGATAAGCATGGTGACTGTTATTTCCACTTCCAGGTGCAGAGAAAAAAGACTGGGGAAGTTGGGGGCAGACACTACCATCATTGCTAACTGGTGGGAAAATTCCAGCTATTAGTCCACCTGGAAAGGTCATATCGTCCGCAGCATCTACCAAGCCGACTTTGAGCAATTGCTCTACAATCTCCTGCTTTTTACCATGAGTTAATCCTGATCTATGCATGATACAGGTTGTGGGATTATCAATTGCATCAAGTGTGGCTTTTCTCAGTTTGATATCTTTTATTTTCTCTGTCTGGTTTACCAAAAAAATTTTTGCTGACTGCACTAACGGGGATTTTTCAGCAAGCCTAATCGCTTCAGTATTACCCGCTCCCAATACCTGTTGGTTGGTGTTATTGCTTATGACATCAGAGCCTTTGAGTTTGCCTTGTTCCTCCTCTGCTCGTAAAGGTGTGAGCAACAATAATAAGCTCAAGCATAAACTTACTAATAATAGAAGATGAGATGATTTCATAGAGATTATCAGCCTTTAATTACAAAAGATTAATCCTCTATTGCAGTTGCCTCTCTTAAACTTACTTCCTAGAGGCAACCGCAACTTATTTAGGTGTAAATTGGCCCATGTGAATCTTGACTACGAATGGGGAATTCTACGAATCCCACTGGATGATGAGTAAAATGCAGTACAGACAACCCGGGATTATCTTCTGTCGCATAGGCCATAGATGCGTCTATGTATTCACCCTGTAACCGTGCTAGTTCTCCTGCGATGAATGGTACTGGATCTACTAACCCTTCATTATCGCCGAAGCGAATAGCCACAAAAATTTCATTGCTCACTTCCAGTCCTTCTGGAAATCCCTCAGTATACTCTACCTGAATATTGCTTAAAATTAAATGCTGATGATTCGCACCATGATGATTTTCTGGAGCCGGAAACAATTTTTCAATATCCCCAACTACTCGAATTAGTGGTGCGCCCAATGAATGCTTGAAACGATGATGATTGAGAAATCCTGTTGCTTTGGTAAAGTTGCTCATAAAACGCTACTTTTCAGAGTTGTCAAGTTTTATTAGGCACTTTCCAGTCAATCATGAAGCAAGCCTTTCAGAAGTATACATAAGATACAAATTTACAAATCTACTAATTGCGGCTAAATATTTAGTGATTGCTGTTGACAATCTTTGCATCCTAACAATCTTCTCACTACTCCACCCACAAAAAAGGAGAGCAACACTTTTTGATATCGCTTGGAATTCTCCTGTTGGTAGAGATGCTTGAATAAAGGCATTCAGCCTGTAAATATCCTTGTAGCGAGCGGTATAACCAAATAAATTAACCCGCTATACTCCTCTGCTTAAACTTAGCTTAAACTCATGATAAAGAAATATTAATCTATCTGGTTTTTAGATAAACTTCAGATTTATTTAATATCTTTAACTCACTTATTTTTCAAACTACTTCATCAATCTGGAGTACAGTAAAAGCAAATAACTCAAACAGGACTGACTTATGTCGAAAAAAGTGAGTTCAGCAATTAACCCGACTTTCTTAACAGATGTAAATCATGGTGGAAAGAAAGGGCAACCACTTTTGATTGCAGAACAATTAGCTGAGTTTATTGATCGAGCAAAGTCAAATCTGCACATTGCAATCTATGATTTTCGTTTAACGGAATCAACCCTTGCAGAACCCGTAATTACAGCACTTAAGAACAAAGCCCAAGCGGGTGTCAAAGTCCGAATTGCTTTTGATCATGGAAAACCTGAAACTAAAACAGTTGATGCTTTTATCGCTAGTGGCAGTGATCCAGCACCGAAAGGAACCAAAGCATTCCTAGAAAGTGTATTTGAGGGAACTCAAGTTGAAATAAAGAGCATTGCTGGCTCAAAGCTGATGCATAATAAATATGTCATCCGAGATGTGAATACTCCTCAAGCAACTCTATGGACTGGTTCAGCCAATTTCACAGACGATGCTTGGACTTACCAAGACAACAATATATTGCAAATTTCTTCGCCGCAGCTTTGTTCATACTATGAAACTGACTTTCAGGAATTGTGGGTCAGTGGCAATATCAAGACCACGGGTGTTGGGGATACGGGTAAAGTTTATATTGCTTCTACAGAAGTTGATTTCGCCTTCTCCCCAGGAGAGGGTCAGACTATCGACCACATCATTTCTAGCTTGATTGGTTCGGCAAAAAAGCGAATCAAGATTGCTTCCATGATGATCACTTCTCATACAATTCTCGCTGCACTTGATGATGCCCTCAGACACAAACAGGTGAAAGATTTTAGTGGAGTATACGATGCTACACAAATGTCTCATGTGGTAAAACTTTGGCTCAAAACTGAAGCAAGTGTCGGTGTTGCTGAAACTTTTAAAGAGGTATCATCTCATCTAGTTGGGAAGCACTCCGAGCCTTATAAACCAGATAGCAAACACAATTTCATGCACAATAAGGTTGTAGTATGTGACAATATTGTGGTCAGCGGCAGTTTTAACTTTTCTCGCAGTGCCACACAAAATGCTGAAAATATCGTTGTGTTACATGATGAAAGCTTGGCAGAGCAATATAGCGATTACATTGACCAATTGCTGACGCACTATAGTAAAGTATAGTCACAGCAGTCACAACTATAGCCGGATGACTATCTTCTGAATGAACCCTTTATCTGAGCTATTCCATCTATTAGCTCCTGTTTATACGAAACGCTATGGTGAATTGCATAGAGAAATTGGAGACGTTTAACAACGAATGCTAACCCGTACTCTACGTGATTTGGAGAGAGATGGTCTTGTGAAGCGCAAAGTTTATTCTACTAATCCTCCGACTGTAGAGTATTCCTTGACATCACTGGGAGAAACTTTAGTTGAGCCACTTCGCCAGCTGTGTCAGTGGTCGATGGATCATTTTTATGAAGTTGAAACTGCCAGAGAAAGTAAAGACAATCATCTAGATAGATAAATGAGTATTTTAACTAATTGAAAAAATACATTTTATCGGCCACATCCAGGGATAGCACACCGCCAGATGATCAAGACCTTGAAGATATCTCGCAGCAAAAAGACCCAGGTTCAGCAACAATTACGGTTAGTGCTGTTGAAGTTCCAGAGTTGACAGAGGAAGAACAGAGCGATCGCCTATACCTAGAACGCCGTGTGGAAAGAGCAGTCTTTGAGGCGGGTAAGGCACTGGCACAATTGCGCGATCGCAGCCTGAAGAATGTGAACAGATGCAGTCCTTAAGCGATCGCATTAGTCGAGTATATTCCAACTCGCTGGAGGAGACAGTCAAAAATCTGTTGCAGTCGCTGGGGAAATTGAACCGCCCTTATCTTACTGCTGTGGAAGAGAAATTGTTGAGTGTTTTGGAGGCTGAAATTAGAGTTTAGTTATCAATCTCTTATCTCATCAAACTCATTCTGGATGGGAGCAAGGAGTGAGTAATTATTCTCTTAATGAGAATTGCTGTATATTTTGAGGTATGCCAGATTATACTCTCAAGATTTGCTCTATGATTGCTCTACCTGGTATCGCCATCCAAGACAAAATATACGAAAGTTCTAATTCTCTAGTGTATCGAGGCATCAGAGAGGATGGAGTAGGGATCATCGTCAAAATGCTAAAGCTTGATTATCCCTCACCCCAAGAACTGACTCGCTACAGACAGGAATATAAAATTACCAGTTCCCTCAATCTGGAAGGAGTTATCAAGGCATACAGCCAGCAAGACTATCAACGCACTCTGGTGATTATCTTAGAAGATTTTGGGGGAGAGTCCCTAGAGCAATGGATGCACAAGCGCCCAGATATCTTTTGCCCCATACCTTTATCTACTTTTCTAGGTCTTGCGATCGCTATAAGCGATATTCTAGGCAGAATCCATGCAGCCAATGTCATTCATAAAGATATCAACCCTGGAAATATAGTCCTCAATCTGGATACTGGCGTTGTCAAAATTATTGACTTTGGGATTGCCACCCAATTTAACCGCACTAATCCGACTTTCAAAAGTCCTCATGTTTTAGAAGGGACACTGGCATATCTATCTCCAGAGCAAACCGGGCGGATGAACCGTTTACTCGATTACCGCACCGATTTTTACTCCCTTGGTGTGACGTTCTACGAACTGCTAACTGGACATCTGCCGTTTACCACAGTGGATATGCTTGAGCTAGTCCACTGTCATATAGCTAAACAGCCTGTTCCGCCTCATGAAATAAATACAACGATTCCTAAGCCAGTTTCAGATATCATTCTCAAACTGATGGCAAAAAATGCCGAAGAACGCTATCAGAGTGCTTGGGGAATCAAAGCAGATTTAGAAATCTGTGCTGAACAATTAGCAGAAATCGGTCAAATCTCTAGCATTCAACTTGGGTTTCAAGACGTTTCGGGTAAGTTTCAAATTCCCCAAAAACTGTATGGGCGGGACAAGGAAGTTGCAATGTTACTGGCGGCGTTTAATCGCGTAGCGTGTTCAGAGTCAAATTGCGTCGCTACTTTATCAAAGAATTCGGAACACAGGGAACAAGCGGGCAATCCAAAATTCCAAGTCGAAATGATGTTGGTATCTGGCTATGCTGGCATTGGGAAATCTGCGTTAGTGCAGGAAATCTATAAACCAATTACCCAAAAGCGCGGCTATTTTATCTCTGGTAAATTTGATCAATTTCAGCGCAATATTCCCTATAGCGCGATCGCAGATGCTCTGCAAAAATTGGTGCAGCAATTGCTCAGTGAACCAGACGAACAGGTGCAACAGTGGCGATCGCACCTTCTAATAGCTTTAGAAACCAACGGACAAATTATCATTGATGTGATCCCCGAAGTTGAATTAATTATTGGTAAGCAGCCACCCGTCCCAGAAATTGGAGCAACTGAAGCTCAAAATCGCTTTCATCGAATCTTTGGGCAGTTTGTGCGGGTGTTTTGTTCAGAATCACATCCCCTGGCGATCTTCTTAGATGATTTGCAGTGGATAGACTCAGCAACGCTGAAGTTAATCGAGTTGATGCTCCTTGATGAGCAAACCCAATCACTATTTTTGATTGGAGCCTATCGAGATAATGAAGTAAATCAAACGCATCCATTAGCATTAATGCTAGAAAAACTGCGAAAAAAAGGGGCAGTGCTTCAAGAAATTATCCTGACACCATTAACGCTGGGTCAGTTGAGTCAGTTAATTGCCGAGACGCTACATCACAATATTGACAATGTTCATTCTTTAGCTGAGTTGGTATTGCGTAAAACTGAGGGCAATCCTTTTTTTGTCAATGAATTCTTGAGGACGTTGTATAGCGAAAATTTGTTGACCTTTGATTCAAAACATTTAAGTTGGCAGTGGAACATAGCTCAGATCCAAGCCCAAAACATCACTGATAATGTTGTAGAGTTGATGCTGATTAAGTTGAAGAAACTGGCAGAGAATACACAGCAAATTCTCCGGCTAGCTGCTTGCATTGGTGCTGAATTTAATTTAGATACTCTATCGATTGTTTGTGAGAAATCACCTGAAACGATTTTTCAAGATTTACTAACAGCCATACAAGTTGGATTAATTCAACCACTATCTGAATTAGATGAAAACTTGTTAATTCAAGAGTATAAGTTTCTGCACGATCGCTTGCAGCAAGCTTCATACGCCTTAATCAATGAGTCGCACAAAAAAGTTGTTCATCTCCAAATTGGTCGTAATATTCTCGGAAAAACTTTGCCGGAGCGACTATCAGACCGACTATTTGAAATTGTCGATCATCTTAATCATGGGATTGAGCTGGTTGCAGATCAACCCGAACGCAATGAAATTGCTAGATTAAATTTAATTGCCGGACAGAAAGCAAAGGCTGCGATCGCCTATAGTATGGCTCAAAAATATTTAGCCACAGCAAGAGTTTGGTTAGCAGCTTCTAGCTGGCAAACAAACTATGACCTGACATTAGAGTTATATTTAGAAACAACAGAAGTCGAGTACTTGTGTGGCGATTTTGAGCAGGTAGAACACTGGGCGGCGATCGTTCTACAATCAGCTAAAACGGTTCTCGACACCGTAAAAGTTTACGAAGTCAAAATTCAAACCGACATCGCACAGAACCACCTATTAAAAGCAATAAATACTGGATTGCAAGTGTTGCAGCAATTGGGGATCAGTTTTCCCGAAACCCCCAGTCAGTTAGATATTCAGCTTGAACTAGACGCGATCGCATCACTCTTTAGTGAGAAACAGATTAAAGACTTGATCCATTTGCCGGAAATGACCGAGCCAGACAAGTTAGCAGCAATGCGAATCCTATCTAGAATTACGATTACGGCCTGGATTGCCGCTCCTGATTTAATGGCCTTACTGGTATCTAAACAAGTCAGCTTATCATTCGAGCATGGAAATTCCTTTGCGTCTTCCTTTGCTTATGCCAACTTTGGATTAATTCTGTGTGGAAAGGTCGAAGACATCGAGACTGGCTACGAGTTTGGACAGTTAGCTTTAATGCAGTTGTCACAACCTAAGTCCCATTCACTCAGAGCTAGAACATCGCTCATCGTGAATACCTTCATTATTCATTGGAAAGATCATCTGAGAAACACATTACAGCCATTACTAGAAGTCTATCAAAGTGGGCTAGAAACCGGGGATTTAGAGTTTGCCGCCTATGGCGCTCACTCTTATTGCTTTAACTCCTATGTTGTCGGAAACGAACTCGTGGAGGTTGAACGCGAAATGGCGGCATATAATGAAGCACTTCGTCAAATCAAACAGGAAACAGCACTAACCTGGAATCAAACATTTCACCAGGCGATCGCAAATTTAATGGGATACTCGGTCAACCCAACCCGTTTAGTTGGCAAATTCTACAATGAGGAGAATGGATTGCCACAACACGAAGCAGCAAGTGATGGAACTGCAATCTTTGATGTCTATTTTAATAAACTTTTCTTGTGCTACCTATTTTCTGAGTATGCTCAGGCAGTTGAAAACTCAATCATAGCAGAACGTTATTTAATCCGAATAACAGGTACACCTATTGCGCCTTTTTACTACCTATATGATGCTTTGACAAGACTCGTAACATACCCTGAAAGCAGCGCTCAAGCGCAAGAGGAAATCCTCGAAAAAATTGCGGTTAGCCAGGAGAAAATAAAGCAATGGGCACATTATGCGCCCATGAATCATTTGCATAAATATCATTTAGTGCAAGCAGAAACTGCACGAGTTTTGGGTCAGTTGCTTGAGGCAGAAGAATTCTACGAGCAAGCAATTCTTGGGGCCAAAGACAACGAGTATTTGCAAGAAGAAGCATTAGCTTATGAATTAGCTGCTAAACATTATCTGGCAAGAGGGAGAGAAAAAATCGCCCAAACTTACATGAAGGAAGCACATTACTGCTATGAACGATGGGGAGCATCTGCAAAGGTGAAAGATTTAGAAAGTCGCTATCCCCAGCTATTTCCTCAATCGTCGGGCATGGCTTCCACGCAAATCCGCACCACTGCTGGAACTAACTCTAATACCTCACATATCGCTTTCGACTTAGCGACGGTGATGAAAGCTTCCCTTGCAATTTCGAGTAAGATTGAACTGGATCAGTTGCTCAGTTCTCTGATGCAGATATTAATTGAGAATGCAGGCGCACAAAACGGATGTCTGCTTTTGGAAAACTCAGGAGAATGGGCGATCGAAGCTGCTTGTGAACTGAATGATGGTGAGCAAGTCTGTGCTACGCAAGTCCTACAATCTATCCCAACTACAAATTATCTTCCTGAATCAATTATTAATTATGTGATTCGTACTCATGAATGTGTCATTTTAAATGATGCTACTCGTGAAGGTAATTTTATTAATGAGCCATATATTCAACACAATCAAACTCAATCAATCTTATGTTTACCTCTGCTCAATCAAAGTAAGCTAGTGGGGGTGTTGTATCTAGAAAATCAATTGGCATCTGGGGCATTTACACCAGAGCGAGTCTCCTTCGGAGACGCTACGCGAACGCAAGTCTTAAATCTGCTATCAACTCAAGCAGCGATCGCAATCGAAAATGCAAAACTCTACTCAAAGCTACGAGCTAGCGAAAGTCAGATGGCTCAATTTCTAGAAGCGATTCCGGTGGGAATTGGCATCATTGACGCGGCGGGTCGCCCTTACTATTTCAATCAGCAGGGAATTGATCTGTTGGGTAAAGGCGTTGATCCTGCCGCAACACCGGAGCAACTTTCAGAGATTTATCAACTATATGTGACGGGAACAAATCAAATCTATCCAACAGAGAGGTTGCCAATCATTCGGGCGTTGAGTGGCGAGCGGACGAGGGCTGATGATGCAGATATTCACCAAAACAACACAACCATTCCTGTTGAGGCATGGGGTACACCCGTCTTTGACGAACAGGGCAATGTGGCTTATGCGATCGGAGCTTTTCAAGACATCACAGAACGCAAACAAGCAGAACACCTCTTAGCCAATTACAACCGCACTCTAGAGCAACAGGTAGCAGAACGAACTTCCGCTTTACAAAAAAGCGAAGCCGCACTGCGCGATGTCTACGACAAGCTTCGCTTACGCGAACAAGAATTACGACTAATCACCGACGCTCTACCAGTTCTTATCAGCTACGTGGATGCAAATCAGCGCTATCGGTTTGTTAACCGTACTTATGAGGTTTGGTTTAACCTTAGTCGAGATGAGATTTTGGGCAAATCTGTTTATGAACTTCTGGGTGAGACGGTTTATCAACGGGTTGAGCCGTATATCAATCAAGTATTTGAAGGGCAAACTGTAACTCTGGAAGCAGAAATTCCCTTTTCACTGGGTAAAAGGTGCATCAGTGCTACCTTGATCCCCGATGGCGATTGTCCAAGGGACAGCGCCAAAGGCGATCGCAATACTCAAGTGAGAGGATTCTACAGTCTAATCACAGACATTAGCGAACAGCGAAACGCTGCACTGCGCGAACAAAAACGCGCCGAGCAAGCCTCAATTCTGGAAGAACGCAACCGCATGGCGCGAGAAATTCACGATACGCTAGCCCAATCCTTCACAGGTATTCTTGTTCAAGTAGGAGCCGCAACCCAAGTGCTAGCCGACGATATAGAAGCGACACAGGCACACCTGGAAATAATTGATGAACTAGCACGAATTGGACTTGCTGAGGCGCGTCGTTCGGTGGTAGCGCTTCGTCCTCAGCTATTGGAGGATGGCAATTTACATAGCGCCCTTCATCGCCTTGTGACTCAAATGAGAGCCGCTGCCGATACTGCTCTGATCTATGAAATCAAAGGTACAGCCTATTACCTGCCAGCCGAGGTTGAAAATAACTTACTACGAATTGGACAGGAAGCATTAACCAACGCCATAAAATACGCTGATGCTGCCGAAATTCGTGTTGAGTTGGTATATGACAATGCCCAATGCATTCTGCGCGTTAAAGACGATGGACGGGGTTTTGGAGTTGGTACGATCCCATCGGTTGGCGGATTTGGATTGCTGGGAATGAGCGAGCGAGCAGAACACATTGGCGCAGAACTGAGTATTCATAGCCAACCTGGGCAAGGAACAGAAATTGTTGTCTTTGTAAATAGAGAGTGAGAATATTAAATAATTCGTAATTCGTAATGACGCTCGCGGACTCGTTAACGCTGCGCTAACGTAATTAAGTTTTGGGTCGGGGTCTAAATATTCCACCCGAAGTAGGGGCAAAACTAGTGCAGAGGATGAGCAATCCAGAACTGAGTGAGCGAGAGCTAGATGTACTCCGTTTAATGGCGCAAGGAATGAGTAATTTAGAAATTAGCAGTACTTTGAGTATCGGTGAAAGCACCGTTAAATCTCACGTTAATCGAATTTTGAGTAAATTGGGAGTTAGCGATCGCACTCAAGCCGTGATTATTGCTGTTAAACGAGGGATTGTCAACTTGTAATATCAATTTTGCAATAGATATCTATACAATTAAATTTTCCCTTGTTAAGGCTACCATGTACACACAAATCTTTTAAAGTTACTACGTAATCTAAATTAAGTTAATTTTTGCAGGTCGATGCAATAAAGGTGCAGGTCGATGCAATAAAGATGCAGGTCGATGCAATAAAGGTGCAGGTCGATGCAATAAAGATGCAGGTCGATGCAATAAAGGTGCAGGTCGATGCAATAAAGATGCAGGTCGATGCAATAAAGATGCAGGTCGATGCAATAAAGATGCAGGTCGATGCAATAAAGACGCAAGGGGAGCATCTCAACTTTTGCAAATATACCAGACGATTAGAAATTGCGGCTACACAAACCAAGTCCGCCTACTGCGCTTCTTTGCGAGACCCTTTGCGAACGCGCACCACGCGGACTCAAAGAATTTTAAACCCACACAGGTGGGTTTTGTCTGTATAGCCGCGAATTCCATTGCCTGGGTAGGTGTGTTTTTACTA
Source organism: Nostoc sp. KVJ3 (assembly GCF_026127265.1). Taxonomy (GTDB): domain Bacteria; phylum Cyanobacteriota; class Cyanobacteriia; order Cyanobacteriales; family Nostocaceae; genus Nostoc. Next base: position 2,295,888 of record NZ_WWFG01000002.1, on the reverse strand, counting down.
AAGTTGAAATGTAGATTCCAACTTTAGTTGGAGCCAACCTTCCATTTTGAGATGGACTGATTTATCAATCACTCTATTGAGTAAAAGTTTCAACTTTTAGGGGACGACAAGTTAGAGTTAATTGCATATATTTAATTCAGGCAAACATTGATTGCAACTAAGTTGCAATCAATGTTTGCTTTACACAAAGAAAGTAGAAAGAGGGTTGCATACTCAACGCTGGCGACGAGCATACGACCGTCGGAGGTATCAGTGACTTTTGACCCTGACCGCATGTTATTCGTCCCACCTTCAACACAAGATCGCATAAAAGGTGTGCTGAATGCCACAGTAGTGCTTGTGATGTATGGGGACTATGAATGTTCTCAAAGTGCGGACGTTTACAGGCTGATTAAAGTCATTGAGCGACAGCTTAGTGTTTCTTTGGGGGAGAATTATTTGTGTTTCATCTTCCGTCATTTTCCACAGATAGAGATTCATTCTCATGCTCAACGTGCGGCTGAAGCAACTGAAGCGGCTGCTGTCCAAGGTCAATTTTGGCCAATGCATGAAATGCTGTTCGACCATCAACAAGAGTTGGGAAATGGCTATCTGGTGGAGTACGCCAATAATCTAGGACTTGATATTTCCCAATTTCTACAAGATATATCTAAAAAAGTGTACATCGATCGCATCAATGAAGATATTGAAAGTGGATTACACAGTGGAGTAACATCTGCCCCAGCACTGTTTATTAATGGAATTCGGTATAGCAATCGCTGGACTGTTAAACAGATAATGGCAGCCATTGTTGCTGCAAATGATTAAGGTTTTGGATTCTTATCCCAACAAGTATTTCAGCGGGGAGTATTCCATAATTTCTATACGGACGACAAGAACCAGAGATTTGAGCAATTTAGCAAGAATACAAAGGCGATCGCCATGATAGTTTTTACATGGAAAAAAGTTAAAAAATTGTTGTTGTGGTTATTTGCATTAAGTGTTGTCGTTGGAATATCAATGCATCCAACATCAGCCACCTCCAAGGAATTACCTCAAGCGTCCAACTCTAAACCTGCGATTGTTCTCGTTCATGGGGCTTATGCTGATGGTACATCATGGCAACACGTTATTCCATTGTTGGAGCAGGATGGCTACAGAGTGACTGCTGTACAGATTCCGCTCACCTCGCTTGCTGATGATGTGGCAACAACGAAGCGGGTGATTAATAATCAAAAAGGTTCCGTTGTAGTAGTTGGACATTCCTATGGTGGAAATGTGATTACGGGTGCGGCGGCTGGCAATCCACAGGTGAAAGCTCTGGTTTATGTTAATGCTTTTGCACCAGATGTCGGTGAAAAGACGAGTGATTTGAATAAAAGGTACGCAGCACCTCCGATTAGTACGGCGATCGTATCTGATGCTGAAAACTTTCTCTATATCGATCGCGGGAAGTTTCACGAATTTTTTGCCCAGGATGTATCGGAAGCTGAGGCGCGAGTAATGGCAGCAACTCAAAAGCCCATCGCCAGTGCAGCCTTTGAGCAATCAGTGAATGAAATCGCCTGGAAAACGATTCCTTCCTGGTTTATCGTGACTCAAAGCGATCGCGCCATCAACCCTGAACTTCAACGATTTATGGCTAAACGGATTGGTGCTAAGACAACCGAAGTTAACTCCAGTCATGTTCCTTTTATCTCTCATCCAAAAGAGGTTGCCAAAGTGATTAAAGCAGCAAGCACTGCTGTGAAGTAATCCCAATTTAACGATTTGTTAGTGAGCTAAGTCCTGCGAACCAATGAGACGCTTGAGAACTGGTCTATCACTTAAAAGGAAAACTCAAAACTATGAATTTACAAACAGATAAAACCACCACTACTGCTGACGAGTCGGCAATCCGTGCTTTCCATCGCCAGATGATTGATGCTTGGAATCGTAGTAGCGGCGAAGGTTTCGCTGCCCCGTTCAGCGAAACTGCCGATTTCATCACGTTCGAGGGTACGCATCTCAAGGGTCGAAAAGAAATCGCTGCATTTCATCAGCAATTGTTCGACACGGTTGTTAAAGGAACACGCCTGGAGGGTGAGGTGGATTTTGTCCGCTTAGTGAACTCGCAACTCGCGCTCATGCTCGTAGTTATCAGGGTAATACTGCCCGGACAAACTGAAACTTCACCGTCACGAGATTCGCTGCCGCTATACGTCGTAACGAAAGGCGACGAAGGTTGGCAGATCGAAGGGTTGCTCAATACCCGGAAGTTAACGCTAGAACGTCAATTCTTTTTAGACGACTTTGACTCACTCAGCGCAGAGGCTCAACGTCAAGTGACCGAACTCGTTGCAAGTCTCAAGTAGCGTCACCGAAGAAGCGGAGGGACAGGGGGTTCAAAGCTTAGGGAGCAAGAGAAGAGTCCCGGAGCCGTGGAGAGGATCGGAACATGCGTATGAAGCCCCGCCTTTCTAAGGCGCTCTTACGCAAACCGAGAGTACAAGCTCCGTCTCAGTTTTCCCCCTTGCTCCCAGCAAGAACTGCTCCCCTGCCTCTTTTGACTGTTGAAGGCGATCGCAGCAAATAAGCAATAGCGTTCAGCGATTTTCATAGTTTCCCATAGAACAAGACAGATTGCGTAACTGTCTAATCCATTGAACGCAAACATCAATACAAAATTCACACAAATGGAGAAGTTTTATGGTGGGTAAACTTACAGGTAAGATTGCACTAGTCACAGGTGGTAACAGTGGGATCGGACTAGCGACAGCCCAGCGATTTGTAGAAGAGGGGGCTTACGTGTTTATCACTGGTCGTCGGCAAAACGAACTTGATGCTGCGGTGAAGAAAATTGGAGAAAATGTCACTGCTGTTCAGAGTGATGTGTCAAATCTCGCAGATATCGATCGCCTTTACACTACGATTAAGCAAGAGAAAGGACACCTCGATATCCTCTTTGCTAACGCTGGAAGCGGCGAACTTGCTCCACTTGGCTCGATTACCGAGGAGCATTTCGATAAGACCTTTAATACCAATGTCAAGGGTTTGCTCTTCACTGTACAAAAAGCACTGCCTTTGATGCCAGAGGGTTCATCGATTATCCTCAATGCCTCAATCACTTCGATTAAAGGTACTCCAGCGTTCAGCGTTTACAGCGCGACCAAAGCCGCCGTGCGATCCTTTGCCCGTAACTGGACACTCGACCTCAAAGAGCGCAAGATTCGCGTCAATGCCATCAGCCCCGGTGTGGTTCCGACTCCTGGCTACAATCTCATGGGATTGACTGAGGAACAGGTGCAGGGATTTGTGGCCAGCCAGGTTGACACTATCCCCCTTGGGCGGGTAGGTACACCGGACGAAATCGCTAAGGCGGTTGTTTTCCTTGCCTCGGATGATAGCAGCTTTGTCAACGGCATTGAACTGTTTGTCGATGGTGGTATGGCACAAGTTTGAATGTGCTTGCCGAGGACTCCATACTCATTCGTGAGAGGTTAAGGTCGTATCCCATTTGTCAATAAGCAATAGTACTCAAAATATGGCTAAAAAGTAGGGTTGGAAACACAATTTTTGAGCAGGCGATGCCTACGGCGGGCTACGCCTACGCCTAATCTGGATACGCATCATTCATTCTTGACCGATCGGTTCAGTACAATAGTTAACTTAGCACCTATACTTTGTCAAAATTTTCAGCATAATTTCTAATTGACAAAAGGAAGATTATCTTAACCTCTCACCGAGAAGCTCCGGGGCAGGGAGCAGGGAGCAGGGGGAGCAAGCCCTGCCCCGGAGCCGTGGAGCGGAGCAGAACATAGGTTGAGAGCAACGCCATAAAGGGCGCTCTTGCTGGGGCGGAGTCTGAGAGCTTCTCCGTCTCAGTTTTCCCCTTGCTCCCAGCAAGAACTGCTCCCCTGCCTCTTTTGACCGATGCTCCTTACTTGTGTTTCCCTAAACATTTACTCATTACAAAACAACATATTGGAAGTAGAACTTATGGCTGCAACAACCAAGGAAAATGATACTAAATCGTTCGTTTACTCAACCCGAATTGATATTCCTGGAGAAATCCGATCGCAAGTAAATATCTTACTCAATCAAAGCTTGGCAACTGCGATCGACTTGAAGACCCAGATCAAATACGCTCACTGGAATGTCAAAGGTAAAGATTTTTACCAATTGCATCTACTGTTTGATGAACTTGCTTCCGAAGTTGAAGAATTTATTGATTTGATTGCCGAACGCATCGCAACATTGGGGGGAAAAGCACTGGGAACTGCCCGGATTGCTGCCAAAGAATCGGAACTGCCTGAATATCCTTTCGATGCTGTTGATGGTATGGAGCATATCATTGCACTTAGCGATCGCTTGGCAATTTACGCCAAATCCCTCCGCCAAAACATTGAAAAAACAAATAATTTGGGTGACATGGATACCAACGATCTCTTTATTGAGATTTCACGAGCAATAGACAAGCGGTTGTGGTTTTTAGAAGCCCATCTGCAAACCTCATTTCAGAACCAGGATCGTGCAGACCAAACGTGAGGAGTGATTGATGAAGTTCCCGTCTTTCAAGACGCGATGAATCGCGTCTCTACATGAGGGTTTTGTTGCTCATTCTGAACTGTATTGCTATATAACCTTACACTGAATAAAGTCATGACCACATATCGTACAGTTTCGATTGATGGTTTAGATATCTTTTATCGAGAAGCTGGTTCCCGCAGTAATCCGACAATTCTGCTGTTGCACGGCTTCCCGACCTCATCTCACATGTTCCGCAATCTGATATCTGCACTTGGCGATCGCTTCCATCTAGTTGCACCCGATTATCCAGGTTACGGCAACAGTTCAATGCCAACCGTGAATGAGTTTGATTACACATTTGATCGCCTGGCCCAGATCGTGGAGAAATTTATTACCGCGATCGATCTCAATAAATATAGCCTTTACGTGATGGATTATGGCGCTCCCATTGGCTATCGAATTGCGGCTAAATATCCAGAGCGAGTTGAAGCACTCATCGTCCAAAACGGGAATGCCTACGAAGAAGGTCTGCGCGAATTTTGGGAACCTATTAAGGCTTACTGGCAAGAGCGATCGCCTGAAAATGCTGACAAGCTTAAACACCTTGTCAACTTGGAAGCCACGAAATGGCAATATACCAACGGCGTTCGCAATTTAGAAGCAATCAGCCCTGATACCTGGAATATGGATCAAATGTTCCTCGATCGCCCAGGAAACGATGAGATTCAGCTGGCGCTGCTGTATAGCTATGGCACGAATCCACCACTATATCCGCAATGGCAGGAGTATTTTCGCAAATATCAGCCACCAACCCTGATTGTTTGGGGTAAGAATGACTACATCTTCCCCCCAGAAGGCGCTCATCCCTACAAGCGCGACCTAAAAGACGTTGAGTTGCATTTACTCGATACCGGACATTTTGCCCTAGAAGAGGAAGGAGATGCGATCGCAGACCATATCCGTCGCTTTATTACAACTCACGTTGTGAAGGAGGACATCAAAATAATTCGTAATTGATAATGACGCGACGCTCCTGTGTCGCTACTGCTTCGCTATCGCGGACTCGCTAACGTAATTCGTAATTTTTACCCCACAACTGAAGTCGGGGGCTTGAAAAAAAGGAATAATGTTTTTTATCAAGAAAGGCAGAGGGCAGGAGGCAGAAGGCAGAAGGGAATACTGCCTCCTCCCTCTGCCTGTGACCGAACCGAACTTGGGTATAAAACCCCACCGTCTATACGGTGCTTACAATTGGTTGGGGTCTGAATCCCCAACGAAAAAGTTCCTTCTGCCCTCTGCCCTCAGCATAGATGCCTTCTTCAATTCCATCAATAAATTGAGAGGCTTGTACCATTAATTACGAATTACGAATTAGTAATTATTCGGTCAAGCCAGTTAACTTGACAGTGCCACTTCAAAAGATTATCTACCATCTATAAATCCAAGGAGGATTTATGATTAGTCAAGCAAACTCGCAAGCAGTGAAAGTTTTGGAAGTTGCAGACGATCCGCGTCTTTCCAGGGAAGTGAAGGCATTTTTAAAATTACTGAATTCGGGTGGTGCGCCCTTAGAGACATTACCTCCACTCGAAGCGCGTCAAGTCCTAGTGAATGCACAGGCTGACGTTAAAGTTGATCTTTCAGGCATTGATGAGTCTGAGAAGACGATTAGCGTTGATGGGTATTCGATCGCGCTAAACATCGTGCGACCAGAGGGTGTCAAAGGCACATTGCCTGTTTTCATCTTTATTCACGGTGGCGGTTGGGTGCTGGGCGATTATCCAACGCACAAACGCATGGTTCGGGATCTCGTCGTGCTTTCAGGTTTTGCGGCTGTCTTTGTCAACTACACTCGAACTCCAGATGCTCAGTATCCGCAGGCTGTCAATGAGATATATGCCGCTACCAAATGGGTAGCCGAGCATGGTGAGGAGATTAATGTTGATGGCAAAAATCTGGCAGTAGTCGGAAACAGTGTCGGCGGTAATATGACGGCTGTAACCACTTTGATGGCGAAAGCGAAAGGAGGCCCACATATTAAGTTGCAAATCTTGATGTGGCCCATTGTAGACGCTAGTTTTGAAACGGATTCTTATCAACAATTTGGCGAGAAACGTTTCCTAACCACATCTTTGATGAAGTGGATGTATGACCTCTACACCACAGACCTAGAAAAACGCAAAGAAATTTATGCTTCTCCGCTACAGGCTACTGTTGAGCAATTGAAAGGATTGCCTCCGGCGTTAATTCAGGTTGCAGAAAGTGATATCTTGCGTGATGGAGGCGAGGCCTATGGACGCAAGCTAGATGAAGCCGGGGTAAAAGTGACAACCGTGCGTTACAACGGTATGATTCATGACTTCGGACTGCTGAATGGTTTAGCTGAGGTTCCGGCAGTTCGTTCTCTTTTTGTCCATGCAGCCGCCGAACTGAAGAAATATCTGCAATAGGAAGCGATCATTTCTTTGGCGTTGCTGAATTGAGGTATGAAAATTCAAAATTCAATTTCTCAAGCTCTTACTCTCTGCGCCTCTGCGTGAAAAAAATCATACTTTCATTCAGCAACGCCGTTTCTTTTACCGCAGTTGCAATTAAGCCTCGTTTCAGTGCAAATCTGTCTAAGGATGAAGTTGTAAAAGCAATGAAGTAACGTCAACAACCATAGGACTCACCATCATGGAAAAACTAGACGGAAAAATTGCAGTCCAGAGCGCCAAGGACATTCGCGGCCCATCACCATTGATCGCTATCGAAAACGAAGCACCGGCCAAGCTGATTGTCGATCCACCGCTTCCCGAACCACTAGCCCAGGGTCGCGTCTTTATCCAGTACCGGACAGAGAACCTGCGCGTGTTGCCGGTGTTCGGCAAGGCTGCCCTGGAAGTATCGCCGCGCATCGGTCATATCCACATCACCGTTGACGACGCGCCGTGGCACTTTGTCGATGCCAGTGGGGAAACGATCATTCTGGTGGGACTGGAACCTGGTGTACACAAGGTGCTGATCGAACTAGCTGACCCTATGCACAAAGTAATCACCAGCGAAACTGTGAAGTTCACCCTGCCCGATCCTAAGAAATCATCATGAAAAAACTAGATGGAAAAATCGCAGTTGTGACCGAAGAGGCGGACAGGCAGGGGACTCTTAGCTGGGGGAGCAATCCCTGCCCCGAAGCCGTGAAGCGGAGCGGAACATGGGTACAAGCCCCGCCATAAAGGGCGCTCTTACTGGGGCGGAGTCTGAGAGCTTCTCCGTCTCATTTTTCCCCCTGCCCCCTGCCCCCTGCCCCCTGCTCCCCTGCTCCCCTGCTTCTTTTCACGGGGGCATCTAAAGGAATTGGTGCTTCAATTGCCAAACATCTGGCAGCCGTAGTTGTCAATTATCCCTCTAGTAAAGAAGCAGCCGATCGCGTGGTTATTGAACTGTATCAAACTGGTTGTAATTAGCTCCCCACAGACTTAATTTTAATTTAATTATGTTGATGCGATCGCCATTTTACACTGTCGCCATTTTACACTGTCATACTATGACCAACGCCGAAAATCCTCGACTACCCCTGCCGCCTTTCAATCGTGAATCCGCTATCCAAAAAGTCAGAATCGCAGAAGATGCTTGGAACACACGTAACCCTGAAATAGTATCACTCGCTTACACGGTGGATAGCATTTGGCGCAACCGATCAGAATTTCTATCTGGTCGTGAGGCGATCGTCCAGTTCTTGACCCGTAAGTGGCTTAAAGAATTGGACTACCGTCTAATCAAAGAGCTTTGGGCTTTTCAAGACAACCGAATTGCTGTCCGGTTTGCTTACGAATGGCATGATGATTCTGGCAACTGGTTTCGTTCTTACGGCAATGAAAATTGGGAGTTTGACGAACATGGATTCATGCGATGGCGTATTGCCAGTATCAACGATCTGCCAATTTCGGAGAGCGATTCTCCGAAGGAGACGCTACGCGATCGCAAATACCACTGGATACTAGGTCGTCGTCCTGACGATTATCCCGGATTGTCCGACCTCAATCTTTGAGAAACTGAAGCAATGAAAATATTATATTACTCAGTTTTTATCCTGCAAGGAGTCCACTACTATGAATGCAAACAACGGCATCATCAACCAGATCAGCCCGTATGCAGTGAATGAAACTATCGATCGCTTTTTAGCCATCCTTCAAGCAAAAGACATCACCATTTTTGCCCGCATCGATCAACAGGCTGAAGCCGAAAAAGTCGGACTTAGCCTACTTCCGACGCAATTGTTGTTGTTTGGCAACCCGAAAGCTGGAACTCCCCTCATGGTGGCAGAACCAACGATCGCCCTAGATTTACCTCTGAAAGTACTGGCATGGGAAGCGACTGACGGTAAGACATGGGTAAGTTACAACGATCCCAATTACTTAAAACAGCGATTTTCTCTCTCTGATGAGTTGGTGAAAAACATCGCTATCATTGCACCTTTAATCCATCAAGCACTCCTTTAATTAACTTATTTTTTGATTTAATTTAGATATTTGAGTATTAACCCAATTTAAAATTCACATGAAACTCATCTCTGTAAACGTCGGACTGCCGCGTGAAGTGAACTGGAAAGGGAAAATAGTTAGCACTGGAATTTTTAAAGAACCAGTTAGCGATCGCGTCATGCTGCGATCGCTCAATTTAGACGGTGATGGACAAGCCGATCTCACCGTTCATGGCGGAGCAGATAAAGCAGTCTATGTCTATCCGTTTGAGCATTACGATTACTGGCGAGGTGAATTGCCTGATATAGAACTACCTCTAGGCATCTTTGGTGAAAATTTCACGACTACTGGACTCAGAGAAGAAGAACTGAACATTGGCGATCGCTTTCATATCGGCAGTGTAAAACTGATGGTGACACAACCTCGCCTACCCTGTTACAAACTTGGAATTCGGTTTGGACAACCTGATATCATTAAACGATTTCTTGCAAGTCGTCGAACCGGATTTTACTTTCGTGTTTTGCAAGAGGGCGAAGTCGGAGCCGGAGATACTTTAGAGTTGGTGAGCCGGGATGACAACAATATTACTGTTGCTAATATCACTCAGCTTTCATTGGTGACAAGTTAAAGCTGTAAGTCTTTTGTCAAGAGGCTTTGAGAGAATCGCTGAAAAAAAACTGGTCAGACCCTCGTTGGAGATCAGGAAAAGGAGCGACAATTAACTTAACGTTTGGTTTTCGCTTCTGTTTGATAATACCTAAATCTCGATTTTGAGGGTCAGCAAAATACTTAATAGTATCTGTTGTGTTACCTTTTTGATGAGCCATTGTAAAATGGTAAAGACCACGATAAATCATTTCTAATGAGATTTCATCAAAGGGTAGAGAGAGTTCATCCGCTACGGCATCACCTAAATCTACTAAAACCGCATAAAATAACCACGTCGCCCAAATTTGTAACTTAATTCCATTAATTGAACCTGTCCATAAATAACTTAACCCCAAGAGTCTTTTGACTATATTAAAAGCATCTTCAATTCGCCAACGCCGCCGATATAAATCTGCTACTACATAAGGGGGTAAAACATGAGGGTCTAGGACGCTGGTTAAATAAGAATGCCATGTTTTTCCCGACCTTACTTCAATCAAACGTAAAGTTATAAACGGAGTCTTTTTAGTGCCAGAACCGAGACGTATCTTCCGGTCTCGCAGTCCATAACTATCTGTCAACACCTGTTCTACTTTGATTGCTGCTCCTTTCTTTATTCTGGTAATAAAGTCAACTTTATTCTCGATTAATTGATGCCAAAAGTTAAAGTGATAAAAACCTCTATCTAATAAGAGTAAAGTTCCGGCTCTAACTAAATTTAGGATATTTTCTTCTAGTTTAGTATCAGAAGCTTTAGGATTTTCTTCAAACCAAATTTCTACAGGTAATCTGGTCATTAAATCAATGACTGTACTCATCTTTCCTGCTAATTGTCCTCTTTGAGCTTCCTCTAAACTTTGTATTTTCCTAAACAATGCCTCCAGTGTTGACCCGTCTACTATCCAAATTTTCTCGAATTTTAATAATGTAAACTGAATACTTTCTGGTAATGGACGTTTATTTCTACTATGCCAAGCCGCTCTCAAACTAGGCAATAAATCTTTAAATACTTTTTCAAATAATTCTGATGGAAATGTCAAAAATCTCTGTGATACTGCTTGTTGACTAACTTTTGTGGGATTACACCACAGAAAACCGTCTCTGGCTAACATTCTTGTCAGTTCCCTGACTCCTGCTACATCTCTCCATAACAAGGTCAGCACCGCAGCCATCATCAATGGTAAATTCAGTATCCGTTCCCTGAGTCCTAGTTTTCGGTAGTAATTTTCTTGATTTGTAATCGCTGGTGTCAGTAATCTTTCCAGTTGCTCTGCAATTACTTCGTCTTCCACCATTGGTCTGTGTTTCTTTTTGGCATGGTCTCTATTGGTTTTTTTGCTGGTGGTCATGGCTAAGTCTCAATCGCTCAATTACTTGTCTAGATTGAGTTTCCCACTATTTTTGAACACTACAAATATCACCCTTGACAATTTCTCCTTTTCCTTAACTTGTCACCAATGCTCAGCTTTATACTCGTGAGCAGAACAATCCAGAGTTACTTCACCAAGCTGCTCAACTTGAAGCCTTACCCGAAAGCTGGCGCGACTACTTCCAGGAACAAAGTCGTCGTCAGGATTTGAAATAGAAACTGTTGCACTTTGGCGTTTTTGAAACAGCATTTAGGCAGTGGTGTCAAAGTCTGAAATGGGGCGACTACTGCCAGATAATTGCCCACCGCGATCGCTCTAGCAACCAAGCATTCTAATTCTGAATCACTGGAAAAACGCTGCATATCGCGGGTGGTTTTTAAGAAAGAGAAGGGTGAAAATCAACAAGCAAGGAGAAAACTATGAACATCAACAGGAATGACACCGCAATAGTCGTCATCGATCCGCAAAACGATGTCTTGAGTGAAAAAGGGGTTTCCTGGGATTTGGTGGGTGAGAGTGTTAAAGATAACAAGACCGTCGAGAACATCGAGCGAATCTTCAAAGCCGCAAAGCAGAATGAATTCGAGGTTTTTATCTCCCCTCATTATTACTACCCCACCGACCATAATTGGAAATTTGCCGGAAACCTAGAGCAAATGATGCTTGAGGTTAAGGAGTTCGATCGCCGTGGCGCGTTGAGCCTCGATGGATTCCTGGGATCGGGTGCTGACTGGCTCGATCGTTATAAGCCCTTCATTGAGGATGGCAAGACGATTGTGGCCAGCCCTCACAAAGTCTATGGGCCGCAAACCAACGATCTCGTTTTGCAACTGCGTAAACGCAACATCAGCAAAGTTATTCTACTCGGAATGTTGGCAAATCTTTGTGTTGAAGCTCACCTACGCGAATTGCTCGAACAGGGATTTGAGGTTCTTGTTGTCAAGGATGCAACAGCAGCCCCTCGGCATCCGCAACTGGGTGACGGCTATAAGGCAGCACTGATCAACTTTGGGTATATCGCCAATGCAGTCCTTTCTACAGACGAAGTTGTAGCAGCAATGCACTAACGTCAAACTCATTAATTCTACAACACTCATGCAAACAATGATGAAGTTAACCCTGTACTGCTGGACTTTCTCAAACAGGGAAATTAATCAGCATTCCAATACAAACAACCGAAAAGGAGGATGTCATGACTCAATATGACTACATTGTAATTGGTGCAGGTTCGGCAGGTTGTGTAGTCGCCAACCGTCTCACAGAAGACAGTGAAACAACCGTGTTATTACTCGAAGCTGGCAACCCAGATACTAAACCGGAAATTCAAATCCCGGCAGAATGCCTCAGCTTACTCGGCTCCGAAGTAGACTGGGCATACTTCTCTGAGCCAGAACCATACCTCAACGATCGCCAAATCTTTTGTCCTCGTGGCAAAGTCTTGGGTGGCAGCAGTTCGATTAATTTCATGATTTATCTGCGGGGCAATCATCACGATTATGACCACTGGGAGTCATTGGGAAATCCCGGCTGGAGTTACCAGGATGTACTGCCTTATTTCAAGAAATCCGAGCATCAGCAACGCGGCGCGTCCGAATACCACGGGGTTAACGGGGAATTGAGCGTGACCGATCTCATTGCCCCTGCTGTGGTATCCCAACGTTTTGTCGATGCAGCAGTGGCAATGGGATATCCCCATAATCCTGATGCCAATGGGATACAGCAGTCAGGTGCAGGACTCTATCAGTTGACAATCAAGGATGGTAAGCGTCACAGCACCGCAGCCGCTTTCCTCTTACCCATTCTTCAGCGTCCTAATTTGACTGTAATCACAAAAGCTTTGGTGAGTCGATTGTTGTTTGAGGACACCTGCACCGTTGGCGTGGAATACCTGCACGAGGGAACACTGCATCAAGTCAGGGTTAACCAGGAAGTAATTTTAAGCGCTGGCGCGTTCGATTCGCCCAAGCTGCTGATGCTTTCTGGCATTGGGAATGCAGAACACCTGCAAGCATTAGGAATTCCGGTAGTAGTTGAGTTGCCGGGTGTCGGTCAAAATCTTCAGGATCACCCTGTTGTACCTGTGGTATACGAAGCAACCAAGGATTTACACACAGCCAGCAGCAGTAGTATTGCGGAAGCTAGTTTGTTTTTGCATACCCAGGGTAATGTGGATGCTGCACCAGATTTACAGTTTCTCTTCGGCCCAATTGTGTTTGCACCCCCTGGGTATGCTCACTCTGGTTTAGGATTCACAAGTCTAGTCTGTTTGACCCATCCCCAAAATATTGGGAGTGTCAGTTTGCGTTCATCCGACCCCCAAGACGCACCGATGATTCGGCTAAACTTTCTGCAAAGTGAAGCCGATGTGCAGAAGCTCGTTGCTGGGATTAAATTAATGCGTGATTTGTTCCATGCAAGTGCCTTTGATGAATTTCGCGGTGAGGAAGTCGCTCCTGGTAAAGATAAGCAGAGCGATGAAGCACTCGTTGCTTATGTTCGAGAAGTTTGCAATACGGTGTATCATCCAGTCGGCACCTGCAAAATGGGTACTGATCCAATGGCAGTTGTAGACCCAGAACTGCGGGTACATGGGGTTGAGGGGTTACGTGTCGTGGATGCATCCATCATGCCAACAATCACTACCGGAAATACGAATGCACCCACTATTATGATCGGCGAAAAAGCTGCCGATTTAATTAAAGCCGCAGGTGGTATTTCACAGCCAACATCTTTAGCGATCGCCCGGAGCGCAGCGCCAAAGGCGATCGCAAGCTAACACAGAACTGTACAACTTATCTATCATAAATGTAACAATATTTGACTTCAACAAACTCAAAGGATATGGAAGTGGACACTCAACACTATGACGACATTATTATCGGCGGCGGCAAAGCGGGTAAAACACTTGCACCAGCGCTGGTTGCTAATGGACGAAAAACCGCTCTGGTTGAACGCAGCTTAAACATGATTGGTGGCGGGTGCATTAATATTGCTTGTATTCCTACTAAAACTATGGTGGCGAGTGCCAATGTAGCAAACACAGTGCGAAACAGTGCCGCTTATGGTGTTAAAGCTAATACACCCATCGTTAATTTAGCAGAGGTGATCCAACGAAAACGATCGGTTGTGCAATCTGCGCGGGAAATGAATTTGCACAATCTAGAAACGGCTTTGGATAAAAACTTGATCATTGGCGAAGCAAGGTTTGTTGCTCCCAAAACGATCGCAGTAACGACGACTGAGGGGAACAATCGCTTACTTACCGCCGAACGGTTATTTATTAATACAGGCACACGACCGTTAATTCCATCTGTACCCGGACTCACTGAAGTTGAGTTTTTAACGAGTGAGTCGATTATGGAGTTAGAATACCTGCCTGAACACCTGATCGTTCTCGGTAGTGGCTATATTGGTTTAGAGTTTGCCCAGATGTTTCGACGCTTTGGCTCTGGCGTTACTGTCATTGGGCAAAGTGAGCAAATCCTGTCACAGCAAGATCCAGATATAGCGATCGCAGTTCAAACACTGCTAGAACAAGATGGTATTGAATTCTTGCTGAAAGCGAAGGTATTGAGGGTCGATCGCACTGATAATGAAACCATCCTGCAAATCCAAGTTGGCGATCGCTCCGTCAGCCTCCAGGGGTCGCATTTGCTCGTCGCCGTTGGTCGTGCGCCCAATACCGAGAGCTTAAATTTAGCTGCTGCTGGTGTGGCAACCGATACACGTGGATTTATTCAAGTTAGCGATCGCTTGGAGACAAATGTACCCGGAATTTGGGCGTTAGGCGACATCAACGGCGGGCCGCAATACACCCATATATCGCTCGACGATTATCGCATTATCAAAGCTAATTTAATTGATCGGGGCAACCGCAGTACACGGGATCGCTTAGTGCCATCCTGTTTGTTCATCAATCCAGAACTGGCGCAGGTGGGTTTGACTGAAACTGAAGCACAGCAACAAGGATATGCCATCCGCGTGGCGAAGGTCGATGCATCAGCCGTTCCTAGAGCGAAAACACTTGGTCAAACCGATGGACTGCTAAAGGCGATCGTGGATACCGAGACAAATCGGATTTTAGGATGTTCCCTGTTGTGCCATGAAGCGGGGGAAGTGATTTCGACGGTGCAGATGGTGATGCAAGCTCAGATGCCTTACACCGTTCTGCGCGATGGCGTTCTGACTCATCCCACGATGACCGAAGGATTAAATATATTGTTTTCCAAGTTGTAAGGAGACAGGAAGCGCAGACCCAAGGACTTACCAACTACTAGCACCGGATCAATATTATCCAAGTCAACCCCAAAGATTATAAATTGTTTGATCGAGCGCTACGTTGTGCTTTAACCCACATGATGACAGGGGAAGACTGTGTACCTCCATCGGGTTCTGATGTCGCTCTCCGATATTTGCGCGATCGCATTAATGTACCACGAGACATGTCCATCTACGCAGCCAAGCGATTGAGGGAATCCCTGGAGAAAACCGCAGCCCTTGCGGGTGATGGGCAGCCAGCCCCCATTCCCACTAAGCATCGACGAGATCAAGACCCGTCTAACTTTGTCATCAAGTAGGATTACCGCACCCATTACGGTCGTAAAAAATACTAAAGTTTTCTCTTCACTCCCCCTGCTCAAGAACAGCTAAAGATTGCTCTTTTCACGATGATCTCACTTTTTCGCGTTGCTCCCTTTTGGGTATTTGGTATTGGGTTTTTTGACTGCTAGTACCGCAAGGCAGAAGTCACTCATTCAAAAGTCACTTATGCTCTAATTTTAGGTTTTCTGGCTGTAATAAAATAGTAGGTTTATTTCCGCCGACCTATACTAGGTTAAATTATTTGCTTTTTCAACTGCTTCCTTTAACTCTTCAAAGGTAATACTACCGTCTTTGTCTGAATCATAATTTACTAGCAATTCCTGGGGACTAGTAGTATTTGTTTCGGATGAAATGATTGCACTTAAGCCAGGACTTAAAAAAAGATCATTAATGGAGATTTTGCCATCTCGATCGCTATCTAAGGTATTAAAAAGAGATTGAAGCTCTTGCTCGGTTGTCATAAGTTTCTATCTGAAGTAGTGTTTTAACTTAATATCTCATTAATCTTTGATTAATCTCTCAAAATTAAATAAACTTGTATCAAAAGACGTAGAAACGGCTATCGCTGGGCTTAGATCGGGGTACGCTGTAGGTTACAGGGTTTACGCTCCCGACTTAGCCTTCAAAGGGAGCATCATCGCTTCGTTAGCATAGTTAATTTTTCTTCACATAGTTCGGTTTTTCTGAGTCGTTCTACTTAAGGGCTAGCCAAAGCTGTCCCGCTTGACGCTGCTACCCAATCAAAATAAAGATAAATGATAAAAAGGATAAATGAACAGTAAAAATAAATCCAGTAACTTTTATGAGTCAAACCCAATCGGAACTAAAGCTACTGACCTTCGATGAATTTATCGAATGGTATCCAGAAAACTCAGAAGTACGTTACGAATTACATGATGGGGTGATTGTGGAGATGCCAAAGCCTAAAGGGGAGCATTCTGATTTGGCTGGTTTTTTGATTGAAGAATTACTGATCGCAATTAGAGAGATGGGTAAACGCGGTATCTGGACTATACCCAAAGAATCCATTATTAAACCATACCGAGACAAATCAGGGTACGAACCGGATATTATTGTTTTAAATCAAGAAACTATTGATACCGAAACACGCTGGAAGAAGGAATCAGTTATCCATAATGCTAGTTCGCTCAAACTAATAGTTGAAGTAGTGTCAACCAACTGGCAGGATGATTATTACGATAAGCTTCGTGACTATGAAGCTATGGGTATACCTGAATATTGGATTGTCGATTATGCAGCTTTGGGTGGACGTGTATTTATTGGTAGTCCCAAAGTTCCGACTATTTTTGTCTGTGAACTTATTGATGGTGAATATCAAATGACACCCTTTAGAGGAACAAACCTTATAGTGTCTCCTACTTTTTGTCAGTTCAATCTAACCGCACAACAAATTTTTGACTCGGTGATGTGAACTTTTTAAACTCCAAAAAATTGTCAATGCCAGATTTTTAACAGTTTCGTATTAGTGAAAACCAGTTCAAATCTTATAACAAAACATCAATATGGTTAGACAAATTAACAAGAATCGAAAAACCTGATTTCTCTTGAGGTAAAAACTTGACTCAAATCTCCAAGCATTGCCGTTGTTGGCTATTAATGTACCAATTGGCTTGCAGTTTGGTTCGCAGATCAAAGCATAATCAAACCTAGTCTTATAGCCACAGCAACAGCCTCGGTGCGGCTGGAGACACTGAGCTTTTGAAAAATGGACGAGAGATGAAATTTGACGGTATGCTCAGAAATATGTAAACGTTTAGCGATCGCTTTATTTCCCAACCCTGACCCCAGCATTCCTAAAACTTCTATCTCCCGTGGTGTCAGGCTTTGTACAGGATTTGTGACTACTTTTTCTCGAATAGACAGTAATTCTACAGCATCCGGGTGCAGCACCAGCAAACCAGAAGCGATCGCTTCCACAGCAGCGACAATTTCTGACTCTGTGCTAGTACTGGGCAATATCCCCCGGATACCAGAACGTAACGCCGTCTCTAAGTCGATGCTGTCGAGATCCTCAACAATGACAATCATTGCCAATGGGTATTGCTCCTCTTGAATGACCAGCAATTTTTCCCACACTGATTGTTGAAGATTACCGCTTAAATCTACCAGCACCACATCTGGTTGTAATTGCCCAACTTCCCTTGTCAATACATCCAAATCGGATGCACTGCCTACAACCGTCAACCGAGGATTGGTAGTCACCACAGCTGATAACCCTGCCCGAACTACAGGGGAAGTAGCAACTACCATCACCTGGATCATGTCGCCTCCACAGCAGTTTTCCCAGCTTGCACTGCAACATAAATCACGAATTGCTGCCCACCGCGTAGGAGTTGTATCGGCAAAGTTCCTTTACTTTCATGGAGATATTTAGTTAAGTCATTCATACTAGTGAATAATCGCCCCGAAACTCCAACTAAAACATCGCCGATTTGCACCCCAGCAGTTTCTGCCGCACTGCCAGGTAAAATTGATAACACCAATAAACCCAATCTACGCCGATCTAAAAGCACAGGTTGCAGTGTGACTCCCAGTTGCGGACGACTGTTTCCCTGTAAAAAACGCTCAACGGTGTTGCTCTTAACTGCCACAGCCAAACCATTGACAATCATGGTGTTAATTCCGACGATTCGACCGAGACAGTCGGCAAGTGGCCCCCCAGAATTTCCAGGATATAACTGCAAATCGGCCATAACTGCCCGCTGATTATTTGCATAGATAATCCCAGTTGTCACAGCACCACTGTCAGCAAAGGGATTACCCACCGCCAAGACTAATTCACCCACTCGTAGCGCCTCAGAATTACCGATGGTTGCAGCGGTTAAATCAGTGGCGACAATTTTCAACGCTGCTAAATCCTGCTGTGGATCAAATTGTGTACGCACCGCATCAAATACCCTGCCGTCTGCCAATTCCACAGTTGCGCGGTTGCTGGTTGCGACGTGGGCATTAGTGATAATTAGTCCGTCAGATTGCCAAATTACGCCAGAACCGACTCCCAAAGAGCCGCTTTTCACTTTGACAGTGCATAGGCGTAACCTAGCAGCTACCTCTGTCAATTCCGCAGCAACGTTAGTTAATGTTATGTTTGCCATCATCTCAAAGTTCCGAATTCCAAATTACGAATTACAAAGGTCGTTCGCCAACTGCCACAGCTAACTCAACTAACACTCCACCCCGCACAACTTGTACGTTGACAGCTTTACCAATGCGATCGCTATTATTAAGCAGCGCCAGCACATCACCTGTATCGCCCACAGTTACGCCATCGAACGTTACCAAAACATCGCCAAGCAGTACACCTGCATTTTCAGCGGGGCCTGAAGCCTCAACATTAACGACGATTACACCAGTTGCAGAACTTAAATTTAGAGCAGTTGTTAGATTCTTTGGTAAACGTACAGGTTGCATTCCCACACCCAAGTAGCCCTTGTCAATGCGTCCTTTTGCTACTAATTGGTCAATGACGCGATCGACTGTAGCAGTGGGGATAGTCAGAGCAGTACCACGTCGCCCCGATGTATTCATACCTACCACAAAACCAGC